>CALWJA010000106.1 GCA_944380875.1 uncultured Clostridia bacterium | reverse complement strand
AAATGATGGGTGTCTTTGCCGAACTGGAACGGAATATGATAAGCCAGCGAGTAAAAAGCGGTATGGAGAATGCCAAATCCAAAGGGAAAGCGATTGGGCGGCCTGCGGTCACAGCCGACGATATTCCGGCTATTTTCTATCGGCATTATCCGAAATACCAAAAGGGCGAAATCAACAAGAAAGAGTTTTCAAGGCTCTGTTCCCTATCCTATCCGACCATTTACAAATATTTGAGGATTGTTGAAGAGAAATAGTTTTTTATTTTAGTATTAAAAAAATCGGGGGACATAAAAATATGTCCCCCTTTGTTTATTGTGTTTTAAAAATCCTTAATCATTTTAATAATAGTTTTCTCAATTAAGGATTCAGAAGAAACTTCCAAGTATTTTTTTACATCATCTTTTGGGCAATTCAGCGTTCCAGAAAGCACCGTTAAATCCGTATCATTTTTAATCCGGAGTTTTTTAAGATTAAAGTCATAAACATGTGCATGTATTAAACGTAGTAGGACTATAAAATCCTCATGTTCGATTAATTTATCCAGCGAGGTTAAAATATCATGGTTACTGGTATCCTGATTTATTTTTAACAGACTTTTTATAGCTTTTTCAGATAGTCCGGTTTTAGCTTGAATATCCGTGGCTTCTCTGGTTTTACAATTAAATTCACCTAATAGATAGCCGAGTTCGCAGTCAAAAACTTCACACATTTTCAACATATCTTCAAACTGAGGCATCAATTTTCCGTTTTCCCATTTACCAATTGTTTGCCGAGATTCCTCAGATAATCCTATTTTTTTTGCCAAGTCTCCCTGAGTCAGTGATAGGGTTTGTCTTTCTTTTTTAATTCTTTGTCCAATTGTTTTTGTATTATACTTCATGTTGTTTCCTCCACTACATGCATTTCGATAATTAAAATTTGTGTAGAAATAAGTTGCTTTACAACAACATAATAACATGGTATCATGTAAATATCAAGAAAAAAAGGAGGGAAAAATGAACAACAACGAAATAATGTCATTTCGGGAAGATGTAGACCCAATGGAAATTTCGATTAATAAGGGTTTACTTCCTATGTCAGTCCCGCCAATTAGGGGGCGAATTATTGCCGAACCGCCAATAATTCAGACGGGAATCCTATTAGGCAGTAACAGAACGTTATAGATTTTGTGCTGTCGAAAGACGTATATCAAATTTGTGATATATACTCTGAAACAGGAGCGGGCAGTGATGTCCCGAATCTTCCAGAAATGAAAAAATTACTCCGACACTGCAAAAAGGGGGAATATGACGTTGTAGTGATTCAGTCATTGGACAGGCTTGGACGGAATTATATTAAATTTATAAATTTGATATGTGCGTTTGAGCAAATGAATGTGAAGATTAAAACGCTTCGCTAAAAAGTACAATAGGATGTTCGGGTTGTCTTTCTCCTCGCTGTCTCTAGCGGAATCTAAAGGCACTATCAAACTGATGTGGACATGCAAAGGGATTATTTCCGGCGCATAAACATTAGTAATGTTTATGATAGGAGGCATTTTAAATGAAGCAGGAGTATTCCGCAGAGATTACAGTAAAATCTTACTATTCAGAAAATAGTGTGGATATTGCAGAGATATTAGAACGCTCTGTCTTACTTTTCATTGAAAGCGAGGTGAAAAAACTATGCAGCCAGGCCTCTTGATTTTGCTCCCGAAGAAAACTTATAATATTTTTGCGCTTCCTTTTAGAAACGCAAAAAATGAATGGTCGCTTATAGGAGGGCATATTTTATGGCTATAACTATAAGCAACCCAATGGATTACAAGGTGGCACTATATGTACGTCTATCAAAGGAGGACGGTGATAAGCAAGAATCTGAAAGCGTTAGTAACCAGCGTGCTATATTGGAACAATTTGCAGAGAACAACAAACTGAATGTGTTTGCTGTATATGTGGACGATGGATTTTCGGGAGCCAATTTTGACAGGCCGGATTTCAAACGTATGACTGATGATATTGAAAATGGTAAAATCAATATGATCGTTGTAAAAGACCTGTCCCGGTTTGGAAGAAACCGTGTTGAACAAGAGTTTTTTGTCTATAAGTATTCAGAGGACTATGACGTGCGTTTCATTGCTATAAACGATGATTTTGATACGGACAAAGACGATAATGAATTGCTTATTATGATGAAGAACTGGTCAAACGAGCAGTTTCTTAGAGACACCTCTAAGAAAATCAAGACGACAAAACGTTTTAAGCAACAGAAAGGTTTGTTTATCGGCGGAAAGGCTCCGTATGGCTACAAAAAGTCTCCAACCGAGAAAAACGTAATCGTTATTGATGAAGATACTGCTCCTATTGTGCGGGATATCTTCCATTTAGCATTAGACGGTAAATCATGCCGGCAAATTGCGATGATTTTGAATGAACGGCAGATTCCAACCCCGGCGGTACACGCAAAAATCAATTTGACTAGGAAAGGGCCATATTCGGGGAAGTGGAGTTCAGAGCGCATCTCTTTCATGCTTCAAAATGAAGTTTATATTGGGAATATGGTACAGGGACGCTCGCAAAAAATCAGTTATAAATCTGAAAAGTGCCGGAAAATCCCCCGTGAGGATTGGATTGTAGTGGAAAATACTCACGAACCGATTATTGACAGAGGAACCTTTGAGAAGGTGGCTATGCTTATTGCCAGTCGTAATCTTACCCGTTCACGCACGTATGAGTATTTGCTAAAGGGACTGATTTTCTGTCACGAATGCGGGTATCCCCTAGGCGTTATTAATCGGAGATTAGCTGGAAACCGTGAAATGCTCTATTTTATATGCCGGACGTACCAAAGGTTTACCAAGTACGAAACCTGCACATGTCATTGTGTGAGAGTGGACGATGTGACCAATGCGGTCTTAGAACAGATTCACAGGGTTTGCAGGCAATATTCCGAACAGTTGAATCTGGAGCAGATAACGGATAAGGCTCAAAAAATGCTGCGGGAAGAAAAACGCCGACAAGGAAAAGATATTGCAGGCGCAAAAGCCCGCTTAGCAGAAATTCAGTCAAAGATTGATAAATCCTACGAAGACCGTTTATCCGGCATCGTTGATGAAGATGTGTTTCAAAGGGTTTACCAAAAACTCAAAGATGAACAGACCACTCTGCGAAAGAAACTCCAAAAACTTGAACGTTCTGACCATGAGATAGAACTTGACAAAGCCAAGGTCAAGGCTTTGGTAGAACGGTTTCTCAATGCTGAGGAGTACAGCAGGGAACTGCTTGTCAGTTTAATTGAACGAATTGAGCTGACGAAAGAGAAAGAGATTCTCATTTATTTCAAATTCAAGGAACTTGACGTAGCCAGTCGTTTATAATAAGCGATATGAACAGTATCCCGAATCGAAAAAAAAGCCCTGCTGAAACTGCGAAAAAAATTTGATTCTAGCAATCCATGAAGAGGGAAAGGGAATGTATTTCCGAAAAAACAAGAGAGAAAAGCGAACGCCTATCTCTCCTGTTTAAGCTTTATTCTCGAATCGGATATACAGAAGAATCCCTATTTTCCTCCCATACGATATTCTGTTCCCTGGCTGCTGGGAAACCCCATATCCTGCTTTAATCCCTTAAGGTCGAGAAAATCCAGGATAAATTGTTTTCGCAGCAATTCCTCGGGAATGAACTCGTTATACTTATGGTCAATCTGCACTTTTTCCGGGAGAGGAAGGGAAGAAAGATTCTCTTCCTCTGTGAGGATCTCCCGAATCGCATCTTCCAGATACTCTTTTCCGTCTTCGTTCCTATTAAATGTGACCTCCAAATATATGCACGTTCTCCAAAGAATCTTGCTTTTTATCCCTCTTTTTAAAAGGAGAAAATGCAGTGTAAAAAGCTGCCGTGTCCCAATCCAGGGAAAAACGGCATATTTAATTTCGGAAAGTTTTGTCACAAGCTCCGTGAGAATTCCGGAATTCCTGGCCAATCCCCGGATCTCAAAAAGCCTTTCCCGGCAGGAATCGCTTAAATACGGGTATTCGTCTTCCCGGCAAAGAATCTCCCGCATTTTTCTTACCACCACCGTGTGCAGATCCGCTGTGAAATCCACGTTCCAATCCACGGTAGAAATTCCGGGAACCAATTTAACAAAAATAACCTTTGCCCGCTGGTTGACTTCGATCGTCTCCCAGGTACGGCCCGCCAAAGCGAACCGGGTCTGGGGCGGATAAATTTTATCCACCGTGCCAATGACCCTGTTTTCGTCCTTCACAAGGTAATATTCCGGCACCTGGAATACCGCCAGAAAATGGTAATCGTTTACCACCCTTTCCCCCGCTGGGCCAATAATCAAACCGCCGTCTTCCATCTTCTGCAAATGGCCTATTTCCAAAAGATGCCGAAGCAAAAGGAAGTAATCTTCCTTTCCTATATACCGGAAGCAGGAAAGGCTCAGCACTTCTTCCAAAAGCCTCTTGGGCGTAACCTCACCGGATGAAAGCAGATAACTCATGGTTTGATGATACAAAAGGGAATAGGGATATTTTTCCGGCTCCAAAGGCTCCAGCCATTTCTGCTTTGTATAAAGCTCAATAATGGCAATTGTCCTAAGAAAGCTCCAGTTGATGGGTCCCAGCGTGTCGGAAGCGGTAGCGTGGACGTCATCTACAAAAGTAAACAATATCTGGGGAATCTGCCCTCTGCGTCCGCAGCGCCCCAGCCGCTGGGCAAAGCTGGATACGGTAGCGGGCGTCCCTACCTGCACCACCTGATCCAGAGAGCCTATATCGATACCCAGCTCCAGAGTCACAGTGGCTCCTGTAACAATTTTATCCTCGGAGGCTTTCATCTCATCCTCCGTCTGTTCCCGAAGAACGGCCGAAACATTTCCGTGATGCACCCTGTATACATCCGGCGTTCCGTTTTTCAGGGCAAGCTGCCGCAGATTCGCCAGGGTAAATTCGGTTTCTTCCCTGGAATTTGTGAAAAGGATGGTCTTTTTATCCAGTGTCATCCGATAGAGATACGCAAAGTGGGCCGCGTCTCCCGGATCCAGGGGATCTGCCCCTATCCCGCCTTCCGAACGGTTTTCTCCCGTCTTTTCAAAGCGTTCTACCAAAAGCCGGATCTTCTGCCGGCCTCCTTCTCCCCGGGGCGCGCGGCACTGCCGGGGCGTTCCCGCGTTCAGCCAGTCCACCGCGGCCTGCACATCCCCAAGAGTGGCGGAAAGGCCTATGCGCCTGGGAATATTGCCTGTAAGCCGCTGCAGCCTTTCCAAAAGGCACAAAACCTGTATTCCCCGGACATCCCGCATAAAATAATGGACCTCATCAATGATCACAAAACGCAGATCGCGAAAAAGGTCTCCGCAGGCTCCTTTTTTCCGGATCAGGAGAGACTCCAAAGATTCCGGCGTAATCTGCAAAATTCCTTCCGGATGTTTGATCAGCCGGTTTTTCTGCGCCGCGGAGGCGTCCCCGTGCCACTTATAAACCGGCAGGTTGGATTCCTGCAAAAGATACTCCAATCGTTTAAACTGATCGTTAATCAACGCTTTTAGGGGGCTGATGTATAGAACCCCCACAGAAGCAGAGGGGTTGTTATACAGTTCTGTCAAAACCGGAAGGAAGGCGGCTTCCGTCTTGCCGGAAGCTGTGCCGGAAGACAGAAGAAGGTTATCGTCCGTATCAAAAATTGTCTCGCAGGCGGCGATCTGTATATCCCTGAGTTCCGTCCACCGGCTGGCGTAAATAAAATCCTGAATATAGGGCGCCAGCCTTTCAAAAATATTTTTCATAGCTCAAACTCCGTAAACAGTTCCGCGCCTTCTTCAGGCTGCAAAGGCGCAAAAATCTCGCTTCCCAAAATATCCTCCATCCCCTTATCCGGATTCTGCATGAGGATGTTTAAAAGCTCGATAAAATCCCGGATGATCTCCCGGGGAGTTATATGGCTTTGCGCGCCTACCCGGTTATATTCCGTCTCCAGAAAACGGATTTTTTCTTCGTGGGTGATAGTCGGCGTATAGCCAAAAAGCTGGCCATGCATGCGGGCAAGCTTTTCAATGAGCACATACATTTCTTCCGGCGTGAGCATCTGCAGCCGTATAATGGGCGAGAGCATATCTTTCATGTTGTCGTTGGAAAAGCGCCCTTCCGCCAACCGGGAGCGCAGCGCCTCATAGCTGAACACTCCCCGGTATTTATCTTCCATACACTGGGGAGTTCCTCCCAGCAGGAAACCTATATGGGAGGCTTTTCCCTGAAGCACATCGTTATACATCGTCAGGATTTTTTCATAATTGCTCTGCCGGGTAACGGACTGGGGAATCTTAAAAATATTCACCAGTTCGTCAATGATAACCAGCATTCCTCTGTATCCAGCGTGTATCATAAACGCAGAGAAGATTTTAAGAAAATCATACCAGGTATCGTCTGTAACGATAAAATTAATGCCCAGATCCCGCTTGGCTTCAGTCTTTGTGGGATATTCCCCCCGGAACCAGCGGAGAACAGCGGATTTTAGCCCGTCGTCCCCAGTGGTATACGCCTCATAATACAGCAATATAGCCCTTGCGAATTCAAACCCGTTCACCATACCTTCCAGGCTGTTTACCACCGTCTGGATCCTTTTTTTCACCTGGGGCTCAAAGGAAGCGTCCTGCGGGTCGATCCCTTCCTCCGTTAAAACAAGGGATTTTATGCCGGAAATCCATCTTTCCAGTATCAGCGGAAGCGCGCCTCCATCCGGCTTCGTTTTGGTGGACATATTTTTCATAAGTTCCTTAAAGGTCGCCAGGCCCTGACCTCTTGTGCCCACAAAGCGCCTTTCGGGAGAGAGATCCGCATCCACAACAACAAATCCCCGCTCTGTGGCATAATTCCGAATAGTCTGCAAAAGGAAGCTTTTTCCGCTTCCATATTTTCCCACTATAAACCGAAAGGCCGCGCCGCCTTCCCCAATAATTTCCACATCCCGCAAAAGGGCGCTGATTTCCTGGTCGCGTCCTACCGTTATATATTCAAGACCAATCCTTGGCACAACGCCACCCTTTAAAGCGTTCATAATCGTGCTTGTAATCCGTTTGGGCGGGTTATTTTGATTCACAAAGCATCACTCTTTCCAAGTCTTTCCTATAGTCCTCAAAGACCTCTGCACAATCCGAAAATTCTATAACGGTATCCTCCGCTGTTTCAAGAGCTTTTTCGTTGATACCATCCGCCAGGATTTCGGGCATAAGGGAAACGTTTCTCGCAAATTCCTGCAGGCTTTCCATGGATGCACCCCGCAGAATCAACCGCAAAAAGTCCTTTTCTTCCACGCTCAGGGAATCCGCAAAACGGCTCCAGGGATCCTCCGTTGGCTGCAAAAGGGAAATACCATTTTCCTCTTGGGGCGGCAAAAAGGAAGGCGCAAAAACAGGCTCTTCCTTCGGTTTGGTTTGGGGCAGAAAGGAAATTTCCTCTATGATTTTCCTCTCTTCCACAGTCTCCCCGGATTCTTCCATGCCTGCCAAAAGCTTTTCCTGGGTTATGAGGGAGTTTTCCCGAATTTTTTCCAGGCTTTCGGAATCCACCTCAAGAGAAATCTTCTTGGATTTTTTATAGAATTCCAGTATAGCGGAATCTATGCGGGCAAAAAAGCCTTCACAATCCCCCATTAGGCCCTTCAATTCCGTAAGATTTATTTTCTTAGGATCCGCCTGCAGCTTATGGGGGAATTTTTCCGCTTTCCTATAAAACTGTTCTATCCTGCGAAAAATGTATCCCATGATCCGGCGGCCGTTTTCCCGTTTTACCCGGTTTTTGGTGGAAAACCACCGGGTATTTTCTCTCCAATATATTTCGGAGTAAGAAATCTTGACCACTTTGTCTTTCCTGCTCTCTTCCCGGCCCGGATAATACAAAGCCTTTCGAAAGGGCTGCCAAGAACTCCCTCTGTGCCCATAATAAAGCAGGTCATCCAAGCAAATTTCCAGAGGGGTCAGCCATTCTTCCAGAGAGCCTACAACCCAGTTAAAGCATTCCCGTATAAAAGGCGCCGTTTTCTCCGAATAAAATATGGATTTATGAAATTTATAATCTGAAAAAACACTGTACGCTTCAAAAAAATCCTCTTCAGCCAGGTTCGGGTAAGCCTCCTGCAAAACCGTATGCTCCTGCACCAGCTTTGCAAAGGGGATCGGTATTTCGTTTACTATATAGTAATCTTTCACCCAGCCGGCCATATACCGGCTGAGCCTCTTTTCATAGGTTTCATATTTTTCCCAGAGAAAAAGCAGTTTTTCCAGCCCATCCAGGCTGTTTTGTATACCGATATGGTTTATAAGCTCATAAATATACAGGAACACATAAGAAAAAGACGTTTCTTCCACAATACCTTTCCGCACTTTTGTGCGCCAGGTAAAATACGTCCGCAGCTGCTCAAAGTTCATCATCTGATAATCGGGAAAATACATGGAAAAGGACGCCTTTCGGGCATAATCATCCTCAAAATTTTCCATGAACTTAGCCTGCTGATAAAAAGAGGCGGACTGCTGCGGGGTATAGAACCCTCCCGACTGCCCAACGCAGGAGCACATGTGGCGCATTTCTAAAAAGATCCGGTGTTTTTCTTCCTCCTCCGGAGTCCGCTGCAGGATTGGCTGCGGCTCTATGCCGACCTTATCCGATGGTTGCCCATCTTCTATATAGATCTCAACGAAAGCCTGTTCATAGAGGGAACGGGCCTTATTGCGCATCTGTGAAAGGAAAGCGCCTCCGTATTCGTTTTTTTCATCCCTTCCCGGCATAGTAACCCTCCCCTATGCGTTCCGCAGAATATCCGTATACCGGAACCACACCGCAATTCTTTTCCAAAGCAGAATTTCATTAGAACTTATGTTTTATTATATACTGGCCTGAAAAAAAACACAAGACATGCTCTGAAAATCCCCTTCTGATTCCACGCAAAAGCGGCTCCTGCCCGAACCCATCGGGCAGAAGCCGTTGCCGCATTGCCAACTATAATCCATTCTTCTCTAGAAATCATCGGACATGCAAATTAAAAATCTTCTTTTGTGCCTATTACAATATACGCATTTTCCGACAAATGCTGCAAAATAAAAATCATATCATTCTTTGAAACCGATACACATCCTGCAGTAGGAGCTCCCGTGCTGCAATGGAGAAAGAACGCGGAACCCGCTCCCGGCACGCAATCCAAGTTATAATCGATCGCTACAGCATAGGCATACGCCGATGGGGAATCCACCAAATGTTCCGCTGAATTCCAGTTCTTAGCCACTTGTTTTGTGCTCACAAACCGGTTGTAATAGGGAGATGACGGATCATCCACCCAATAATAAGATGCATCCACCTGCACATAAGGAAGACCGGAACCGGGATCCGGAGAAACGCCGAAAGCCTGTGTCAGTGTATAGGTCCCTTTTGGGGTTGCAGTCGTATTTTCTGAAGCCTGGCCCACACCAGCCGTACCCACAAATCCCTCTGTGGAAAGGATTTCCTTCCAACAGCCGTTTTCATCCTTTTCATGCATGGAAACTTCCGCGGTAACGCCATTGGCAGCAACGGCGATAATCTGCCTGGCATAGGAGGCTGCCTCCAAGGCGGAAACAAAGCTTTCCTCTTCTTTATCATTGGGGGCGGCAGATAGAGTCATCTCCAAAGCAGCAGAACTTTCCGTATATGTGTTGTTTTGAGCGGACGATTCTCCTAAAACCTCTTCACCCTCTGCCGTCGTAGTCTCTGTATCCGCCGCAGATTTCTCGCTTTCCAGCGGATACAGACCACCGGCTGCTTGAAATACCCCGGAAGATGCCGTTTCAGAAGAAACGGCAGAAGATACAGAAGAAGATTCCAAAACCGAATTTTCCTCTTTCGTTTGAGACGCCCCTTCACAGGCCGCCATACACAATGCCAATACTGCCGCTAAAAAGAGAGCAACCATTTTCCTTATCATGGCTTATTCCCCTTTTGAGCGAACCGCTATGACAGGAGCTTTACTTTTATCCAAATACGATAAGATTTTTAGCATATCGGAATCCTGAATATAAATATCCCCGTTTGTAGGCGTAAGCTCACCCGCTCTGCCGCAGAAAAAGATGACAGATCCGGCGCCCGGTTTCACTCCGTCGCTGGTAAGGCCGTTTCCATTAAATTCCATAACTATGCAATGCCGCATTTTTCCTTTTGTAAACTGGGAATATAATGCCTCCGCACTGCTCCAGTCCTTGCCGGTGGTCGTTTCCCGCCACATAATATAATATTTGGAACCGGCGTCATCTACCCAATAAATATTTTCCGTTACAGGACGATAATCCAGTTTTGTATCGGGCTTTTCCAGACTGAATGTAAATCCCAGCCGGAAGACCCCCTCCGGCGTAGCTGTGGATGTTTCCGACGGAGAAAGGGTAATTCCGCTTTTTCCAACCGTCCCGCCGGTAGAAAAAACAGCATCCCACTTACCATTCTTCCAAGTCTTAAGGGTGATATCCGCAGACGATCCCAACGTTTCCACCATAACTGCCTGCTGATTTTCCGGAGCACCTTCGTAAACTGCCTTAGCGTCTGTGCTGTAGTATATTCCAGAAGCCCCGAATATTCCCCAGCCGTCGTTGTCTGTACCAGAAGATTCGGCTTTTACGGAAACACTTCCGTCCTCCAAAAGTTCCATTTTAAGAACTCCCGCGTTACCTAAGCCATCATCTTGAAAAGAATACTCTCCTTTTCCATCGAAGAAAGCACATTCTCCCTCAACCTCGGCTGTATAACTGTCGGGAGCGGCAGAAGTATACTGAAGAGAGAAAAGGATTTTTCCATTGTTAATGGAACGGATCGTGAAAACTCCGCCTCCCCGGTATGCTGCGTCCCTTGCATCAATTCTGGATATAGAAACCCATTCCCCTTTATAGCTGCCATAATCAAATGTGTCTTCTATTTCCTGCTGGGAGACAACTTTGCTCTCAGCGGAAGATTCCGATTCTTCCTTTTCAGGAACGCTGGAATCCTCTCCAGCCTGAGATACGCTCTCTTCCCGGGAAGAAACGTCCTCCGTTTCGGAAACGGATTGGGGAATGGGAGGAACCATAACTCCGCAGCCCGAAGAACTGATAAGCATACCCATTCCTAACACTGCACATATAAAAATGGAAACACATCGCCTCATAAACCTGTTTCTTTCCTTTCAAACGAAAGTAGGATAAACCCCGGCACTCTATACCCAAATTTGCAAAAGCGCCTCTATCCACTATAAATCTTTCCTTATTCTATGCTGTTTGGCTAAAAAAGTCAAATATTTGCCAAATTTTATGTTTTGTTTTATCTCTTAAGAAATAATACTCCCATTTTTTATGTTCTATATAGTAAATGGCAGACGTAATAAAACGCCTGCCACTTTAAGAAATTCTGAAAAAAGGATTTGCGCCTACCGTTTCCCGGCAACATATTTATTTTTTTGCATTTTTTGAACGAGGCTCATGGGCGTCTTCCATCCCGCATCCCGGCAGTTCTCTCCAAATCCACCAAAGGAACAAGGCATTAGCCCCTTCCAAAAGGAAAGCCAGCCCTTCAAAAAGCCCCGCGTATCCGGAAACAGCGGCAAACCCATATTGGGATATAAGTCCCAGAAGGATCAGCGTCAAACCAGGCAAAGCAAACAGCCACCAACGATCGGCTTTCTCCCTTTGAAGAACAGCCATCATAACAAGCCTGGATACCCCGGAAAACAGAAGCCACGCCCCCATGGAAAAAGGTATCAGCGCTTCTTTTGCAACCTGCCCGCAAAGGGCCAGCGCCATAATTCCGTCCGCTAAAATCCACTCCGCTCCGAAAGGCAGCGAACGCATCAGGGCATACACCAGCAGGAATAAAATGCCCGCAAAGGCCATAATCATCCCAAACACAAAAGCTATACTGGGCCGGATTGACCCCGGCGCAACCAGAGAAAGAATACCGCCAAAAAAGAGCAATACAGCCGCAACCAAACAAGCGCCCCGGGAAAGTTCTCCTTTACGAATCCGCACTTTCAGCAATCCTACCGCCGCCTCTCCTTATATCCACCATATCTGTAGATATAAACGCAATATGATTGTGTTACAAGCTCTCTGCAGCATCTGCCGCAGCGTCAAGCCAATTTCCGTTGCAGAGCTCCACCAGGCCCGCATCGCAGTTTTTAGCTACATCCGGATCCAAAGGAAGCTTGCCCAATACCTTAAGACCATATTTCTGCGCCACTTCATCCACATGGCTTTCTCCAAATACGGAGATTTCTTTGCCGCAGTCCGGGCATTTCACATAGCTCATGTTTTCAACAATTCCCAGAATCGGAACATTCATCATCTGGGCCATGGATACTGCCTTGGAAACAATCATGGAAACCAATTCCTGAGGGGAAGTTACGATGATGATGCCGTTCAGGGGAATGCTCTGAAATACGGTCAGCGGAACATCTCCTGTTCCGGGAGGCATGTCCACAAACATATAATCCACATCCTGCCAGATGACTTCTGTCCAGAACTGCTTAACGGTGTTGGCAATAATGGGGCCGCGCCAAACCACAGGAGCGCATTCGTCATCCAGAAGAAGATTGACGGACATCACATCGATACCTGTTTTGGATTTTACAGGAAGAAGACCCATCTCAGAGCCCTTTGCCTTTTCGTGCAGGCCAAAGGCTTTCGGAATGGAGGGGCCCGTAATATCCGCATCCAAAATGGCGGCATGGTGGCCTCTGCGGTTCATAGTAACAGCCATAAGGGATGTAACCAGGCTCTTTCCAACGCCACCCTTTCCGCTTACTATGCCGATCACCTTTTTAATACTGCTCATTGCATGAGGAGCCTCTAAAAAATCCGCCGGATTTGTCTGGCGGGAACTGCAGTTTTCACTGCAGTTGCTGCAGTCATGGTTGCAGCCTTCACTCATATAAATCAACCTTTCTTTATTATGCCGTCACAGCATATGGTTCATCCGGCGTTTCTGTATAATAATGCCTCTTTTCAGACATATGCCGGATTTTATTGTATAGTCCTATTGTAGGAGGAAGCGCGATATTTGTCAACTATAGCAAAACAGTTCTTGTCTTCCTTTTCTTTCCCTTCCGCTCTTTCTGCGGCTAAACCGTTTCTCCGTTCAAAAACACAGAAAAAGCCGCTCCGCAAATGCGGAGCGGCTTTCAGCGTGACCAGTTCTGTAAGCCGAGTTCTGTCGTGAACGACCATCTATCTTGGCCTTGCGTTGCCGCACAGGCTCAATGCCACCTCCACGGGATATGCGCCGGGCCGACGCTCTCATCCCTCCGCGGTGTTGCTCCGGATAGGGTTTACAGAGCCATGCAGTCTCCCGCATGCTGGTGAGCTCTTACCTCGCCTTTCCACCCTTACCGCTGAAAAGCGGCGGTATATCTCTGTTGCACTTTCCCTGGGGTCGCCCCCGGCGGCCGTTAGCCGTTATCCTGCCCTGCGGAGCTCGGACTTTCCTCAGGCGGGTCCTTTCGAACTTCGCCCGCAGCCGTTCAAACTGCTCACAATATTACAGTGTATCGGATTTTCTTTAAAATGTCAAAAGAAACTTGCCTTCTATGAAGAAAAAACACCGTGGGGCCGATCCTTTATCGGATCCGCACATCGCTTTCGTTCATATTGGAAGTAGCAAAAGAGAAATCATCCAGGGAAACCATTTTTCCTGTTTTCTGGCTTTCATAGGCTGCCAGAACGATTTTCAAACTCTTCATAGCTTCTTCGCCGTTTACAAGAGGCTGCTTTTTGGTTTCCAGTGCCTGGATAAAATCCCCATACAAAGCGTTATGCCCTGTCCCATACAAATCGGGAACCGCGCTTTCACGCAAAGCCCGAATCTCTTCATCCTGGGGAAGAGAACCTGCAAACTGCCACATTTCCACTTTGTTAAGAGCCAAACCGCCGATAACAGCCGTTCCTTTTTCGCCGAAAACAGAGAGAGTCTCTTCCAGATTATCCGGATACGCGCAGACAGAGCCCTCCACAACGCCTACGGCTCCATTGTGGAAACGAATGAGAATGGCGCCGAAATCTTCCGACTCTATGGGATGCATATAATTTCCGGTCATAGCCATAACAGTTTCCGGCTGCCCGCCCAGGCACCACTGCAGAAGATCGATGTCGTTGAGGCACTGATGCATCAGCACACCGCCGTCCTGCGCCCAGGTTCCACGCCAGGGGGCCTGACGATAGTAGAGCTTATCCCTGTTCCAAAGGATCCTCGCAGTGCCGTTGACAACCATGCCAAAGCGCCCTGCATCCACAGCCCTGCGCAGATGCTTAACCGGTGCATTAAAACGGGTCTGGTGGCACACTCCCAGGGTTACCCCCTCATACCGTGCTTCTTTTACCATGCGCTGGGCATCCAAAACGCTGAGCGCCATAGGCTTCTCCACCAGCACATGTTTTTTATGCTCAATGCAGTAAATCGCAATTTCCGCGTGGGAACCGCTCTCCGTTGCCACTACGCATACGTCAGGCGAAAGCTCTTCCACGGCTTTCTTATAATCCGTATACACCTGCGGGCGCACTCCCATAACCGCTTCATAATCATCCGCCTTGTTTTCCGCCAGGCTGCGCACACGGTCGCACACACCAACAAGATCACAGGAGGCCCGGTTGGCAATGGCTGCCGCAATATGATTCTTGGAAATTCTGCCGCAACCAATCAGCAGAAACCGGTATTTATTCATACCTTTCGCTCCCCTTCTGTCCTTCCGCCGAAGCGCCGCATGCCTGGAAAAAGATCAGCGGCAAATCTTTCGGCAAACATAGAATAGTCTGTCTGTATTATATCCCCTGGGGCTTTCATAGTCAATTCTCAATGGGATTCTCTTTTCCTCCGGGCTGGAAAATTCTCCTGAGTGCAAAGCAAGGAATCTTACGGCGCATATGTGTCATAGATCCTGTTCCGCTTGAGAAGTTCTTCTTTCGGCAGTTTTTCCGCTTCCTCGATCTCATAGACGCCAAAGGTATCCACCATACGGGAAACGGGGTCCACCTGCACATAGGTGACCCAAGGGAGCCAGGCGTATACGCCCCGGCTGTCAAAGGAATACAGATTGGCGCTCTCTTCACAAAGCCCTTTTCTGCCATACCCGAAGCTTCCGTCCAAATCGGTTCCCTGTTTGGGATTCTTGCTGATGAAGAGGGCAAAATCCCTGTAATGGGTATCGCCGGTGATAAGATACAGCCGATAATACACATAGGAACATGCGGCCATATATACATCCGCGCCGGAATGGCCTGTGGCGATCAGGCTCTGGCCGGACATATCCACATGATGAAAAGCATGGATCTTCTCTATGGGCTTTACCGGGAATACCCAGGAGTATGTCCAGGTTTCCGTGTAATCCGCCGCGCCTTTTGCAGCCTCCAGCCACTTATCCTCTCCTGTCAGATCGTATAAGGAAAGGAAACCGAAAAGAGCATAGATGCCGCTTTCCTTATCCAGCACATCCGCGTTGTCACAAGTGCCTCCCAGATATTCCATTCCTTTAAAGATATGGGTATAGCACCAGTTCCCTGCCCGAAGGGCGGAAGCCTTATAGCTTTCATCCTTTGTAACCAGATATAACTGAACCAGAAAACGCAGAATATTGGAGGTATTGGCTTTGGATTCCAGCCGAACGGTACCGTCGAAATTATACGCTCTGTGCCAGCACCCTTCTTCATCGGCCGTTCGTACAAGCCAGTTTCCTACCGTTTTGCAGTAGTCGAGCCAATCTTCCCTGTCTTCCCCACGCTTCTTGAGAAAAACATATCCATCCAGGATACCTTCCAGCCCATCGGACATCATCCGCAGCCAAATAGGCTGATCCAGCCACCTGGCGGGGAAGGGATCGAACCATGTTTTGGGAGCGCCCCAATCGGTCAGGGAATTTTTTACCCACCAGTTCAGGACATTTTTACCCTTTTGCGCCGTCTCCGGGCGATTCTCCACATATCCGTAACGGAGAAGCTGGTATCCGATATTGGGCTGCTGCCCTATAAAGCCCATCTGATAATCCACAATGCCGATTTCTCCGCTGGGAAGCAGGCATTTAAAAGGAACTCCCCACGACCCATAATAATCCTGGCAAAGGTCATCAAACATATCCATACACACGTGATAGAGCTTATTGTTGTCAACAGGAGCAACGGCAGGATTAAAAACAGCATAAAAGAACCGCCAGGTGTCCTTCATCATATTCTGAAAATCTTTATCATGGGAGAAACGCCATAGGAGCCCATACTGCTGGGTAAAACCTTCTTTTACAGGGTGATATCGTTTGTTAAGGCCGAACTGATAGCGGTAGGGTCCGTTTCGGTAAGGCGTCATATCTTCGTTAAGGCCTTCCGTGCCGGGATATACATAATCCACAGAGATGCCTTCCGGCACACTGATTCCCAGGGAACCATATGTATAGGAAGGATCTGTCCGGCTGTCAAAATGATTTTCGTAGGGCTCGCTTACTTGAATATCGGCCCGGGCGCGGGAAAAGGCCGCAACATCTCCCGTTTTTATATTTTGGACAGCAAAAAACGGTAAAGCAAACCGGGTCTCTCTATACCAGTAACAGGGAAGTTCCATGTTTTTCCCTATAAAATGATCCGGAGCGTATTCATTATGCTTATACCAGGCGCCAGGGGCAAAATACGCATAATCCGGGGCGCCGCCGCCTGCCTGTATTCCCAGCGTTACCCGGCTTCCAAACCCCAGATCCTTGGGAGAGGCTTTTTCCACCGTTACAGTCCGTTCAAAGGAAAAGGTGTTTCCTTTTTTATAGGGGGAAAAATGATCCTCAAAAATAAATACCGAACCCATAGGTGTAATGATTTTTCCCTTTGCTGTAACAGTTTCACCCTCTTTACGTATCTCCTCATAAGCTCCCTGCAGCTCCACATGCTTAGCGGCGTAATCTTTTAGAATCAGGATAACGGGGTCCCGTGTTTCATATAGAGGGGACTCCTTTCCTTTTTTCAGGATGGAATACCCATACCCTTTGCCGTCTTCTCCGGTGAATTGCAAAGTAAACACACCGGACGAAATCGCAAAAACACTCATACAATACATCCTCCTTTTTCTCAATTGCATACCCAAATGGTACGTAATTACAGCTGCATCTAATTTGCTCATACACAGCTTTCTTCCTAGAACACTTTTCCCTATTCCTGGAAAAGTCTCCCCGCCGTCAGTATAGCACACCGCTCTTTTCTATGCAATTCAGAAAAACGGACATATGCTTAAAGGAATCGTTTCCAAATAAATACAAGTAAAGCCTTACCTTTGTTCAGATTTTTCTTGCAGCCAATCCCATTCCTGCGCAAGGAAATCTTCTATCAAACAGGGAAAATGTATGGGTTCCGCCTGGTATTGATTTAGCCGCTGCCTAATATATTCCACAAATTCTTTATGTGTGCTGATATCGCAAATCTTTTTCTCTGTAAAGCTGCCCAAAACAGTTTGTACTCTCAGCAGAAGCCCATATGTTTGGACAGTATCCTTGTCGTTAAGAGAAGTTTTTTCACATATCAAACAATATGTATATTTTCTGCTGTGCAAGCTTATCCCTTCTTCATAAATTCTTCTACAGTAGTTCCTAAAGATGCCGCTAATTTTCCCAAGGTTTTTATTGTGGGATTTGCTTCCCCACGTTCGATCATCCTTAAGATAGACGGGCTGATTTCTGCCTCTAAGGCCAGCTGTTCCTGTGAATATCCTTTTTCCCTTCTTAATCGCTTCACATTACGCCCGATAATTCTGCTGATCATTTCTCCCCCTCCCTTCCTGTAAAAATAGTAGTTAGATTTTTGCTAATATGCAAGACAATATTCTGTCGATTTGAGAAATTCTTTTTAGAAATTGTCTGCGTTATTGCGTTTTGCTATCTATAATTTCAGAATTGTTTTATGATCGGCCGGAAGATCGGACATTTTTTCGCATAATAAAAGCACCCCGTTTGAATCAGTTTACAATACCACGCTACAGACGGAGTGCAATCTATACTTTTCGAATTATTCGTATTATTCCTACAATAACTGGTGCATTTCGTTTTATACACACTTAGGTGTTTCTTCCGAATGAATCTGCTCTAAAATAAACGGCAAAACCTGATCTTTTGAAATATGAAGAACTATAGCAAATTCTTCATAAAGCATGTTTTCCGCTTCGCGAAAAAACCTTTCATCTGAAACATAAAATTTTTTGCCTTCGGAAAGCCGCTCTTGTTTATGATGGTAGAGTGCTTTAATCATACCAACCAATTCCAATCGGTCACCTTTAGCCAGAATCTCTTTATATTTCTCTTTTCTTTTGTTTTCATCTTCGATCCAGATCGAATCCTCTTCCGGCATTTTATGAATAATATCGTAAATTTCTTCCGTTGAAAGGACTTTCCGCATTTTATGGACCAATTTTTCGTTTTTCACCGGCACATAAATTGTAGAACGGGATTGATCCAAGGGGGTTAATTCAAAATATTGCATAGGCTTCCCGCAAAAATCCTTCTCTATGACGCCTTCTATTTTGCAAACTCCCTGGGTTCCATAGACGACCATGTCATGCACGTGAACATCATACTCCATACAAAATCTCCTTTCTTCACCGATACAGCAGATAATCCGCAATCATTGTATGAAACCAATAAATACAAAACAAAAAACATGCCGCTGCCGCAACAGGACTTACGTTCCCTTTTACCGGCAAACAGCACGTTGTGATATGATATATTATAGCACAAATTCAAAGCATTTGTAAGTCTATATCCCCATTAAGACAAAATTTTGTATTTCATTTCTAACTCGTATCCCGCCTGTATCCCGGTTGACGGTAAACACAGATAAAATTATAATATATACGTAAACGGTTCATACTTCCGCAAGCTTTTATAAACCTATTTTAAGAAAGAAGGGCTGAACATGCATAGCGTGTTATTGGGAAAAACCGGGATTACAGTAAATAAAAATGGTTTCGGCGCGCTCCCCATACAACGAATTTCCAAAAAGGAAGCGGTTTATCTTCTGCAAAAAGCCTTTTACAATGGCATCAATTACTTTGATACTGCCAGAGCATATTCGGACAGTGAAGAAAAAATGGGAGCTGCTTTCTCCTATATCCGGGAAAAGATTGTTATAAGCACGAAGACAGGAGCCCAAAATGGAGAAGATTTTCAAAAAGATCTGGAGACAAGCCTTCGGAAACTGCAAACGGATTATATCGACATTTATCAGTTCCATAACCCTGCGTTCTGCCCTAAGCCCGGGGACGGGACAGGCTTATATGAAGCCATGATAAAAGCAAAGGAAGAAGGAAAGATTCGTCATATCGGCATAACCAATCACCGCCTCTCTGTTGCCAGGGAAGCGATAGAAAGCGGGCTTTACGAAACCCTGCAATTTCCCTTCTGTTATCTGGCCACAGATGCGGATATTGCCGTTGTGGAGGCCTGCGCAAAAGCCAATATGGGCTTTATCGCCATGAAGGGTCTTTCCGGTGGGTTAATTACCAATTCCGCCATGGCATATGCTTATCTTGCCCAATTTCCCCATGTAGAGCCCATTTGGGGAGTGCAGCGGGAACGGGAACTGGATGAATTTCTCTCCTATCAGGATAATCCGCCCGTCCTTTCGGAGGAAATGAAAGCGGCCATCGAAAAAGACCGTGTCCAGCTTGCAGGGGAT
The DNA here is from genome assembly GCA_944380875.1 of uncultured Clostridia bacterium. Classification (GTDB taxonomy): domain Bacteria; phylum Bacillota; class Clostridia; order Oscillospirales; family Acutalibacteraceae; genus UMGS1264. The sequence continues at coordinate 10,522 of CALWJA010000106.1, read as the reverse complement.
TTTTGCCGCAGCTGCGGGTATTGTATGCCCTGCCCCGCAGGAATTGAAATCAGCAACTGCGCCCGTATGAGTCTGCTTCTTCGCCGTTCTCCCCAGGCCAACTGGCTGACCCCGGAATGGCAGGAAAAAATGGCTAAAATCGAAAATTGTCTGCATTGCAATCAGTGTATGAAAAAATGTCCTTATGGGCTCAACACACCGGAACTGCTCCGCAAAAACCTGGAAGACTATAAAACGTTTCTGTAACAAAAAGAACGCCGCATCCGACAGTCCAAAACGGCTGCCTGATGCGGTTTTTCCTTTTGGAGCGGAAGAGGGGAATCGAACCCCCATATTCAGCTTGGGAAGCTGATGTTCTACCACTGAACTACTTCCGCATTTTTAAATGCTTAGTTATTCTAGCACATTTGCGGAAGTAATGCAATATTTTTTTTAATTTTTTAACGGCATAACCGTTATCTGCTCTGTGCGATGCGAAGAAGTTTTTCCGGTAATCCCTCTCCTGTCAAGTCTTCTTCCTGCAATACGTATATCCCCATATCCGCCGCCCTGCGGTAAACTGCAGGATTTACTTGGGAAAGATGACTCATTGTGGCCAAAACTCCTTTTGCCCAGTAACCTCCATACCGTTCCCGTAAAACATCCAATTCATTTAGCGCCTGTGTATTGGGGACCCCTGTTTTACAAGAAATAAAAACAGGGGTAGGCCCTTTTGTAAGCAGGATATCCAATTCGTTGATGGTTCCGGAACGCTTCTCTTCCTCTCCTTCCCAATCGATTACCACGCTTATCTGTACATCATCAAAATAGCCGCTTTTCTTAGCCGTCACATATAAAAACATCTCAAGCCAAATACCGATGTCGCAAAGGCAGCTGCGCAGCAACCGGCTCTTATACCGAAACGATATTCGTTTTCCCCTGAATAGAAGATCCTGTATAACGCCGCATCTCTGCAAGGCCAAAAATATTTCCTTATTGCAGTAGCGGCGCTTTCCATCCGCCATTCGAATTTCCAAAGGCGCATGGATATATAATTCTTTCGATTCTTCCCCGCCGGAAATAGCCTGCAAGTATTGCACATGCTTCGTCCAATTGTCGTAATGCTCCGTATAAATTTTCCATACTGCTTCAATATACCTTTCCATTTCAGGCGTAATATTCTTAGCTCCCACATGGCCGCAGCGAGGAAAAGAGCCTCCTGCCATAATCAGAAAATCTTCTGCGCTGAAATGGAGCGGATAGGGTGTATTTTCCGCATCCGGGCAATGCTGAAGATTCAAAAATCTTCCTCTGGTTTTTTCGTATACCATAACTGGAATAGTACGGCTGCTGCAAAAAACGCCTGCGGCATAAAGCATGGTGCTGCTGCCCCCTGTAATATCCAACACGCAATCCGGAAAACGTTCCGTCACTTTTTCCATAGTTTCCAGCATACTGGGAATGCGGTTGGCATCCGCCGTATAAAAATGTACTTTAATAGAAAGGTTACGCTCCTCAAGGCAACGGATTATCCTATTTTTCCGATCCGTTCGCATCAGCTTTCCTCCTATAAACACCAAGGTCTCCGGGCGAAAAGCTACTGCAGCCAAAATATTAAAAATCGGCTCTTCATCATATAGCTCAATTATCGTTTTCATCCAGTACCCCCCAATAAAAATTTCTTATAAAAACGCAAACAAACACTATTCTATATTAAGTGTAATCTCCGTCCAGGATAAAGTCAATTTGAACAGACCCAAAAACAGTATACAAAAAGATATCTTTGGTTTACATACAAACCGTTTCTACCCTTTATAAAAGCTATATAAGTATTATGTAAAGTGATTTTTTCCACAGCTTTTCACAATCCAGTTTTTTCCAATTATTGAAAATCATATTTCAATCTCCATTTCATACCCTTTTCTGTATACTTTTCTGTGGAAAACCCTGTTGAAAATGTGGATAAGTTTCATTGTGTTTTTTTAACCATAAAAATATTTGAACGTTATGTAAAGTAAAGACTTGATTTTTTAAATTTCTCCAAATTGTTTTTATATATGAGAATATTTTTCACAAATTGTTTTTTCAATAGTAAAATTATGCTATCCTCATTCCAAACGGAAGGAGGTATGCGCCCATGAAACCGCTATGGAAATTTTTTACTGCTCTCTTTCTGACTTTTGTGTTTCTGGGATTCCTAATATCCCCGTTTCATTGTTTTACTGTTTCAGCAGATAATGCGATTACAGATGATTTTTCTATTTCTTTCCCCAAAAATCAAAAATTTATAGATGTCTCCGGTGGTACCCTGCTGTTAAGTACAGACGGAAAGAAATATACGAAAGCAGCTTTCTTGAAAGATAAGAACAATTTTGAATCCGCTCTTTGGGTTTTTCAAATAGAGTTTGTTTATGAAGAAGCATTTCCTTCGGACACTTTTGTGTATATGGTAGAAAAATCTTCTACAGAAAATGGCTTACGAATCGGTTGGCTCGATTTGAAAACGCAAACGTTCTATGCATATACTGCCGCCATAAAACTCTTATCTCCCACACGCTGGGAGATAACACAAGATGGGGAGCTTTTATTAGGCGCTGTAGAGCTATCGGGTACGCAACCCGGTACATACCATATCCAGATGTGTGAAAAACCCTTTGACGCCTCGTTCGTCCCGGACGCCTCCTCTTCTCAAAGCAGTTCTGTTTCTTCTGCATCCACATCGGAATCGAATACAGAAAAGCCTGTAACAAAATACCGGCATACATTCCCTGAAGGAACCACCATATCCTCTTTGGAAAAAGAATATGCTGCTTATTCCCGGATCCTGGTCTATGACAATTCCGGAATTCTTCAAAAAAGTGGTCGGCTGCATACTGGCTGGAGTATTCATCTTTATGAAGGTTCCACTCTTACCTGCATCATAACCAGCATAATCCCAGGCGACTTGGGAGGACAAAACGATTCCCAAAACCGGGAACTCTATTTTCGTTATCTCGCAGGCGAGATCGATCTCAAAGATCCTTATTTTACCGCAGCTGACCTGAATGGCGATGGCTCGATTACGGTAAGTGATCTTGTTATATTCCGTAAAAGCCATGGCTAATTTCAATTTTTCCCATTTTGCATGGCTAGCCCTATACCCGCACACTATCCTTAAGAAATCTTCTATTACCGCTGTGAATATTTTTTCTGCTGCATAATTTTTATTCTTGCATATAATTAGGATCATCCTCAGAAAAAGCTTGTATTTCACGCACTGATAGTATACAATATTTTCTGTGTCAGATCATATATATCAGCGTATAGTATAGCTTGCAGTCGGCATCTTAAAAAATACAATGCTGATAGAATGCATATGTAGTAAAAGTATTATGAGTATGGAGTTTTTAAAATTATGCTGAAAAACCTTGGGTTTAAAATTAAGCGGAATCTTTTTCCTGTTATCACCTGCAGTCTGGCCCTGATTATTCTATTAATTTTTCTTTTTTCTAATAATGGTATTGATAATTTACGAAAACTAATTCCTCAAATTCAGGGAAGCTGGCTTCTTTTGGCGGTAGCCACCGCCATTCTCACCATGCTGCTGGAAGGGCTTACCCTCCATCTTTTTTGTCGCCATCTGTATACCGGGTGGACATTCGGCCGTTCCTTTTCCGTGGGCATGACGGGTCTGCTTTACAGCGCCATCACTCCCTTTTCTACCGGCGGGCAGCCTATGCAGATTTACGCTATGCGTAAAATGGGAATGGATACCGGTAAAGCCGGATCTATTATTGCCATGAAAACTCTTTCCTATCAGGTCATCATGGTAACGTATGCGCTTTTGTTTATGTGCCTGCAGCTCGGCTTTTTCATTCAGAATGTAACCAATTTAGCTTTTCTCACTGTTGTCGGATTAATTACAAACGCGGCTTTTATAGGTTTGGTATTCTTATTTACCATAAGCGCTAAAGGGACGGATAAGATCCTCCATTTTCTTCTCCGTTGGCTATACCGGCTTCGGATATGCCGCCATCCTCTCCGCCGCTATCACTCCATTCACCAACAGCTTTCCATGTTCCATGATTCTTCCAAGCTGATGGGCCGTTCCTGGAAATTGTATGTTCCCGTGATAATTTTGACTATTCTGCAAATTTCTCTCACCGCTTCTATCCCCTATATGATTTATAGAAGCTTCAATCTTCCTGCAGAAAATGTGCAGCTTATCACCATGCTGGCAGCTCAGCAATTTGTCATGATGGTTTCCGCGTTTGTTCCTCTGCCGGGCGCTTCCGGCGGCGCAGAAGGCAGCTTCTTGATGTTCTTCCGGACATTTTTCAAAAACACTATCACCCCTGCAATTCTGCTTTGGCGCCTGATTTCCTATTACCTCAACATCCTTTTGGGCGCTGTTTTCTCCTCCTGGGGGGGAAGACGGTATACCAGCGAAGAACGGATTTCTGCGCTGAAAGTGAAATCCAAAACAGAAGGATAAGAAACGTATTTTGATAAGGCAGCAGCAAAAGAAAACTTTTGCTGCTGCCTTTTTATCCCTGCTTTCCTTACCCAAAACAGTTACCGCGGTAAAAACACACTTTCCAGCATGGATCTCTTTCCTTTCGCATAAAATGGAAAACAAGGAGGGGATCCGCCTTGCTGAATGGAATCTGGGTTGGTATGATCGCTATAAGTATTTTTTGCGCCGCGCTCACAGGAAGAATGGATGCGCTTTCTCAAGCGGTTTTTAACGGTGCGGGGGAAGCTGTTCAGCTTATTCTTTCTATAGCCGGAGCCATGGCTGCCTGGACAGGAATTTTAAAAATTGCAGAAGCAGGTGGTTTCAGCAGGCTCCTGGAACGGCTTCTAAAACCTGCTACGCGCCGGCTGCTGCCGGAATATAAAGACGACCCACAGGTTATTCAGGCTGCCTGTATGAATCTTACCGCCAATCTGCTGGGGCTTGGCAATGCCGCTACACCTATGGGAATTTCCGCCATGAAAGCTATGGAAAAGCATTCCTCTTCCCGGCTTACCCAGGGCGCCACCGATTCTATGATCCGGTTTGTAGTTTTAAATACCGCTTCCATCCAAATCATCCCTACCATGCTGGCATCCCTGCGTGCTGCCGCAGGTTCTGCTTCTCCTTTGGAAATTTTACCCGCTATATGGCTTACCTCCCTTGCCGCATTATCCACAGGTCTTATTACGGCAAAGCTTCTGGAGGGTCGCCATGGATAAAATCGCTTCTTTTTTAGTGCCGGGCTGTATCGCTCTCGTTCTCTGTTTTGGATGCTTCCGCAGAGTTCCTGTTTTTTCCGTATTCACGCAAGGGGCAAAGGAAGGACTGGAAAACTGCCTATCCATTTTACCCACATTGGTGGGGCTTCTTATGGGAATTTCCATGCTGAAAGCTTCCGGCGCCTTTGATGTGCTGTCCTCTTTTCTGGAACCTGCTATGAAAAGCTTGGGCGTCCCATCCGATCTGATTCCTCTGGCTCTGATGAAACCTGTTTCCGGCAGCGGCTCCACCGCTCTTCTTACGGAAATCTTTTCTTCCAATGGGCCGGATAGTTTTACCGGCAGGGTGGCCTCCGTCCTTTGCGCTTCATCGGAAACCACTTTTTACTGCACAGCCGTTTACTTTGGTTCCGTAAATATCCGAAACACGCGGCATGCCGTTCCCGCCGCTTTGGCAGCCGATGCTGCCGCTTGTGTGGTTTCTGTTTTGTCCGTGCGGCTTCTATTGCCGTAAAAGTACATACCCCGGCCGGCAGATTTCTTCCCGGCCGGGTTTTGGAGGGAGGAAACATACCGTTTTATGGATTGTGCTCTTCATTTTGCATTGGTTGGGCCGCCCAACTGCGGCAAAACCACTCTTTTCAACAGACTGACAGGATCCTCCCTTCAGGTGGGAAACTGGCCCGGGGTAACGGTTGAAAAAAGATCCGGAGGAGCTTCTCTGGAGGGGCTTTCCATGCAATTTACAGATTTACCCGGCATCTGTGCCCTCTCTCCCTGGTCCCCGGAAGAAAGGGTCGCTTCGGAATTTCTCCGATCCGGCACGGTGTCAGGAATTCTAGCTGTTGTGGATGCTCTTGCGCCCCAAAGAGGGCTTTATCTTCTCTCCCAGTTAATGGAAACATCTCTCCCTATCCTGGTAATTCTAAACCGGATAGACGCAGCCGAAAAAGAAGGATTTCGGTATTCTCTCCCCCGGCTCAGCCGCAAACTTGGATTACCCGTATTGACTGTCAGCGCTTCTAAAGGGCTGGGCATTCATCAGGTGCTTTCTGCCTGCACAGCTTTAAAGCCAGGGGCTGCAGCGGGCAATACACCCTATATACCAAAAGGCGATTATGCGGCGGAAGCTTCCGCACGGTATGACTGGACCGAAAACATCCTGAAAGGAACCCTGACCGTTTCCCATCCGCAAAAAAAATCCCCCCTCATCCTGACAGATACATTAGACGCTATATTTCTCTCAAAATTTCTGGGATACCCTCTTCTTTTTCTGCTCCTTACTATGCTCTTCTTTCTCTCCTTCGGCCCCTTGGCCAATTGTTTGGAGACAAGCGGCATTCTGGACAGAATTTTTTTCGCCCTTCGCCAATGGTTATCCGCCCTAGGGGTGGATCCCTGGCTCCAGGGCCTTTTGGTGGATGGAATGCTCTCCGGCGCAGGGGCCGCTTTATCTTTTTTGCCGGGAATTCTTCTTCTGTTTTTCTCCCTTTCCGTATTGGAAGATACCGGCTATATGGCGCGGGCTGCCTTCCTTTTGGACGCGCCCCTTTCCCGCATCGGCCTTTCGGGGAAATCCATTGTCGCGATGCTTTCAGGGTTCGGCTGCACAGTATCGGCCGTTCTCTCCACCCGTATTCTGGAAAATGAAGAAGAACGGCGGCGCACCCTTCGATTGCTTCCTTTCTTTTCCTGCAGCGCCAAGACTCCGGTATATCTTCTGATCGCTTCTCTGCTTTTTCCCGGAAAAGAGTGGATCGTGGTAAGCGGGATTTGTGTTTTTGGGGTGATCTGTGCTCTTGGAACAGCAGCCATTATGAAAAAATTTCAATATGGGCACACTGATTTTTCCCCTTTTGTAATGGAATTGCCCCCCTATACCAGGCCCACTTTTCACGCAGTCTGGAACCGGGTAAAAGAACGGGCAAAAGATTTTTTTGCCCGGGCGGTAAGCGTTTTGATCTGGGCCTGCGCTGTCATCTGGCTTCTGGAATCCGTTTCCACCAAGCTGGAGCCCGTTTCGGATCCTGCATACAGTCTTTTGGCTTTTTTAGGAAAATGGATCGCTCCTATTTTTGCCCCCTGCGGTTTTCCCTTCTGGCAAGCCGGCGTAGCTCTTTTGGCTGGGCTCACCGCAAAGGAAAATATTGCGGGGACTCTGGCAGTCCTTCTTCCCGGAACAGCTGCGGCAAGCGTCTTTACACCTCTTTCAGCTATGAGCTTTCTTATTTTCGTGCTGCTCTATTCCCCCTGCGCAGCGGCTCTCGCCGCTTACAGGAAAGAACGAGGAAGTTTTTGCTCCGCGGCTTTCTTGGCTCTTTCCCAATGTGCCATAGCCTGGATTGTTTCCACCGCGTTCTTTCAAATTTCCTCTCTCCTTCTTTCCTGAAAGATAAAAAATCTGTTTCTCTGCAAAAAAGCTGCCTGCATCCGGCCCCAAAAAGCCTTGGATCCAGGCAGCTTCCTTTTTATGGAATACTATCCTATTCCCCCATATATGGTCACACCGTCTTTAATGGTTTCCAAAACCCGTATATGCCGGATATCCTCCGGCCTGCATGCGGTAGGATCTGCATCCAATATAGCCAAATCCGCATTTTTCCCCGGCAGAATACTGCCTTTCTCCTTTTCCTCAAAATATTGGTATGCAGCGTTTTTGGTTACAGCCTTCAACGCTTCCAGAGGGGATATTGTTTCATCCTCCCCCAAAAGGATGCCGTTTCTGGTTACTCGGTTCACCGCGCACCAGATACTTTCCAGCATATTGGGCTCTGTGACGGGAGAATCCTGATGGAAAGTAAAGGGCAATCCCGCTCGCAGAGCGGATCGGGCAGGGCTGATATGAGAAGCTCTTTCCATCCCAAAATTAGCTATATGAGCATCTCCCCAATAATACACATGCCCGATAAAGAAAGAAGGTATCATGGAAAGCTGCTTCATGCTTTCCATTTGATCCCTTCCCAGAAGCTGGGCATGGATCATAACCGGGCGGATATCTTTCGGCGCTGTATCCGCCCCTAAAACAGCGCCGAAAGCTTTAAGATATTGTTCAGCCGCCGCATCTCCATTGCAGTGGGCAAGGATCTGTTTCCCCTCGCTTAAGGCTTCCTCAATAGACTGCCTTACCGCTTGGTCGTCCATCACGCCATATCCTCTGTAGCCATCTTCTGCCCCCTCATAGGGCTGCCGCATCCAGGCTGTGCGGGCCTGGGGAGAACCATCCAAAAATATTTTATAGCCGCCCAAGCGAAAATGATCCCGATAGCCTTCTGTATATTTTTCTAATTTCTTCAAGACTAATTTCTTTTCCGCCATGCCGGTATATCCTACCACATCCAGCCAGAGTTTTTTCTCCGCACATAGACAGGCATATATATCCGCCAACATGCCTGTAAGCATCCCATCCTGAGCGGTAGTAATACCGTAACCGGCATATGCTTCCTGAGCACGCTGAAAATTTCGAGATAATTCTTCCATAGAAGGAGTGGGCAATTTTTGGAGGTACGCTAAATATGCATTTTCTTCCATATAGCCTGTCAATTCCCCATTTGCTACTGCAATACGCCCTCCCTCAGGAGAAGGCGTTGAGGGGGTTACTCCAAGAAGGCGGAGAGCCATAGAGTTAAAAACACCGTTATGGCCGGATTGATGCTGCAGCAAAACGGGATTATCCGGCGCCGCTTCATCCAATATACGCTTGTCGGGAGACCGTTTCTCCCGAAGCTGTGTAGGATCCAAGCCTTTAGCCTGAATCCATTTTCCTTTCTGTATTCCGTTTTTACGGATAAAATCCCGGATGCATTTCTGGATATCCGAGAAATCTTTTGCATGCTCAATGCTGGGCTGCATAAGAGAAAAAGCATAGCCTGAAATGTGGCTGTGCGCATCTATAAAAGCAGGTATCATCACGGCTCCATGAAGGTTTATGAGCTGAGCACCCTTTGCCAAAGACAAAACATCCTGATTGGAACCCACAGCCTTTATTTTTCCATTTTCCACCAGAACGGACTCTGCGAAAACATTTTCTTCCATAGTAAGAATTTTTCCGCCAGTATAGACCTGTTTTTCCATATTTCTCTCCCTTTCCAAAGCATGTCCTATGTTTAGTATACCAGCATAAAATGAAATACATGTATGATTCCCATTATCTCATTTTTGCAATACATTTTTATTTTTTATCTCGGAACCTTGCATAAGGATGAACCTGTTTTTTCCTCTCTTCATAGAATAGAAAGAACCATATTTTCTATTCAAGTGAAAGGAGATTTTCCCAATGTTAGAATTTAATGAAGGGGCTTCCTGCAGCCGCAGCGATCCGGAACCTTTTCCGAAAGATCCCGTCGTTGGAATGGCGTATGTCCCTTTTCAGCAATTTGGCACCGTATATCAACCGGAAATGGGGTTTGACAACGGAACAGCCTTTCCGGATCTGAATAAACCCTTTTATGGAAGAAGAGGTGAGCCCAGATGAATGAACAACAGAGGCTCCGCCGCAAGATCAGCGCGTATAGCTTTTCTATATGGGAACTTCATTTGTTTTTGGATTCTCATCCAAACAACTGTGAAGCCGCAAAAAAAATGGAAGAATACAGAAAAAAATACGAAGAGCTGAAGGCCCAATATGAAGCATCTTATGGACCGCTAAATGAGAACAGTGCTAAAACAAGCCGTTGGGATTGGGTAACCAACCCTTGGCCCTGGGAAACAGAGGAGGATGATGAATAATGTGGGTGTATGAAAAGAAATTGCAATACCCGGTTAATATCAAAAATCCAAATCCTGCCCTGGCTAAGATTATCATTAGCCAATATGGCGGACCGGACGGCGAGCTGGGCGCATCCCTGCGCTATCTTTCTCAGCGCTATACCATGCCCTATCCGGAATTGAAAGCGATCCTTACCGATATTGGGACGGAAGAACTGGCACACCTGGAAATGATCGGCGCCATCGTCTACCAGCTTACAAAAAATCTGACGCCCGAAGAAATCAAAAAAGCTGGTTTTGATGCATATTTTGTGGATCATACTACAGGTATCTATCCTTCTTCTGCGTCCGGTGTTCCCTTTACGGCCGCCTACCTGCAATCCAAAGGGGACGCTATCACCGATATCCATGAAGATCTGGCCGCGGAACAAAAAGCGCGCACCACGTATGATAATATCCTCCGGTTTGCGGACGATCCGGATGTACGGGATCCGATCAAATTCCTGCGCCAGAGAGAAATTGTCCATTATCAGAGATTTGGCGAAGGCCTGCGGATTATCACCGATCATCTGGATTCCAAAAACTTCTATGCGTTTAACCCGGAATTTGACCGCAACAATCG
>CALWJA010000105.1 GCA_944380875.1 uncultured Clostridia bacterium | reverse complement strand
TATTCTTTTCATATACTCACCGCCGTTTCAACCGTTACACTATCAGTATATACAGCGGCGGCTGATTGGGTTCCTGCCTTCTGGCTAACGAAAATTTCGTTAGCCTATTTTACGGGATATAGTTGCTTTATCGGAAAGAAGGTAATCCCCCATAGAAAAGTTTTTCTACTGAAATATAGAAATCCAGTGTCATCCTGTTTTTCGGCTTCTATGTAAAGTGGTTTTATAACTGAAACCGTTCTTTGATCATTTGCGCTACGGTATCGGAAGCCAAGTTGGAATTGTCAATTTTCATATAGTTTTCAAAGGGGATTTCTCCATCCAGACTCTCAAGCCTGGCGCGGGCGTCATCTGCCAGGAGCCTTTTGTTTGATTCCTCAATATCCCTTTTGGATGCCTTGTGTTTTAATCGGTTTTCGGAAACATTTCGTTTTAAGCGGATTTCTTGAGAGGCAACAAGCTCAACATAATAAAACTCAGTATTATATGGCTCAAAAATACGTTTGACAGATTGGATGTAATCCCAATCGGATTGCCAATCAAAGGCCCACATATAGGTAAAAATCATACCGTAATTATCAGATTTTGCAAATTCTTCAAAAACAACTTGACGGAGCCTGTGAATTGCCGGGGGATTGAAATACCCAAATATCTCTATAACAGGCTCAATCATCATATGATTATGGAACAAACGCAGTCCGGTTATTTTCATCAGCTCCTGCCCGACCGTCATTTTCCCTACAGCGGCATTGCCTATCATAAACAGCAATTTCATGTTTATCGCTCCAATCAAGATATATGTGTGCGTCTAAAAACGATACCGTTAATATACCATCATAGACGAATCTTTCCTATACCAAACCGGTATGGGATTTCGCATGGTATCATACCAGGAAAGCACTTCTTTTGCCTGGTTGCGCATGGTTTCAATTTCGCCTTCTCCAAAAGGTATGGCCCAATAAATAGAAGAAAGCGTGTTGCTGGAAATATAAAGGGCGAGCAGCTTCCAAAATTCCAGCGGCACATTTCCGTCAAAGTATCCGTTTACCATACCGGTAGCGAATAAAGAAGACGTCTGGGCACACCACACAATGCGGTTAAATTCCTCCCAAGGATCGCCGAAATCATCCCGGTCAAAATCAATAATATAGAGCTTTTTATCGTTACCTATCCGCATGTTGCCGATGTGATAGTCGCCATGCTGGTATACCTGCGGCCGACCTTTGAGCAGATGACGATTTGCGTTTATGTAGTCGATAAATGCCTGGCCATTTTCATAGTGGAGGGGGCATTCCTGGTATTTTTGAATTTTATAATTCATCTTTCGCGTAAATCGTATTTCCCAGTTTTCCTGGTTATTGGGAGCCGGAATGGAGTGAATCTTTTTAAGAATACGCCCGGCTTCAAGGCCGTAGGTATATTGATCGGTGTCCGATAGACTGAAGATGTATTCTTCCGCATCCACTCCGTCTATCCAGCTCTGGATAGAGTAGACGCCTTTTTCACAGGCGCCGAATTCGATGGGCTCACACATGGGGACCCCAAGCGCAGCTACCTGTTTCATCCTGCTGAATTCTTCTTTTTTGGCGTCGTATTTGGAAATGTCCGAAATGCGCAGAAGATACCGGCAGCCGTTTTCATCTGTAACACAATACTTTTTATCATCGGACCAGCCTTTCTGTATAGATTCTTTTGTGATGAATTTCATCTGTAATCCCCCCTAAAGTTTGTTGTATGTATGTCTATCAAATAATTTTCTAACGCCAGATTTCTATTTACATTGGGAGCATTGGATACTGTTTGGCTATATTTTTCCTGCCAAAACGGATTTTCTATCTTTTGGCCCCATTTTCTCTGCAATACGCGGAAGGGGATATGCCAAAATGCCGTTTAAACATCCGGGAAAAGCTGAATATATCCGCGTATCCGGTGGAGAGGGCAGCCTGGCCCGGTGAGTATCCGTGTTCCGACATCAGCTGACAGGCTCGCTCCAATCTATACTCGGTCAGATATTGTTGAGGGGATTTCCCTGTTTTTTTACGGAACAGGGAGCTGAAATAGGATCGGTTTAAATTCAGTTTCGCAGCCAAATCCATAATGGAAATATCTTTCATATAGTTGCTTCCTATATAGGTTTTGGCTTGCTCCACATAATCGGTTTCGCTGTTTCCTTCCTGCATAAGCTGGGACAAAATCTGATAAATTTTTCCGCATAGAAAAAGCTCGCGGCCTTCCGGCATGGTTTCTGCCTCCAGCAGAGAGGAAAAGAGCTGCCCTCCCCGGGGGATGGCCTGTACATAGTCGTTTTCCAACTTTGGAGACAGGGGCATACCTGCTGTAAATCCGATCCAGATATATTCCCAGGGTGTTTGGGTATCCGCCTGATAATAGGTTACTTCAAAAGGACGGATAACAAAAAATTGCCCCGGGCGGACAGTATAGCGCTTCCCGCCCGCATGAAATACTCCTTTTCCATGGACAACATAATGCAAAAGCCAGTAAAACCGGACAGCCGGCCCAAATGCGTGGCCGGGGCGGCAGTCTTCCCAGCCGCAGCTCACCGGATTAATGTCGTGCAATTTCAGATCGGTTAAAAGTATTTCCTTTTGCATGGAATCCCTCGCTTTATGTTTTCCGCTTTGTCCTGTTTCAAAAGATATACAACATTTTACCAAACTGTTCTCACAATATGCAATATTCTTTTTGATATTTGGGTGTTATGATATGGAAAAAGCCCGAGGTACCCGGGCAGCTGAATCGGGAGGTTTCAAAATGAACAAAATTACATTTATGGGCGCGGGAAGCACAGTATTTGTCCGCAATGTTTTGGGGGATTGCATGTGCAGCGACGTGCTCAAAGACTGGGAGTTTGCTTTATACGACATTGACGCGGTTCGCCTGCAGGAAAGCTATGAGATTATATCGGCTATGAATGAGACAAAGGGTGGACATGGGAAGGTTACAGCCTATCTGGGAGTGGAAAACCGAAAAGAAGCTTTGCGGGGAGCTCGTTTTGTGGTGAACGCCATTCAGGTAGGTCTTTATGACCCCTGCACGATTATTGATTTTGAAGTGCCTAAGAAATACGGCCTGCGTCAGACAATCGGGGATACTCTGGGAATCGGCGGAATTATGCGTGCCTTGCGCACTATTCCGGTTATGGACGATTTTGCTCGTGATATGGAGGAAGTATGCCCTCAGGCGCTCTTCCTGAATTATACCAATCCCATGGCCATGCTCTCGGGATATATGCAGCGGTATACCGGTATCCAGACGGTAGGGCTGTGCCATAGTGTGCAGGTGTGCTCCGAAACCTTGCTGAAAGAATTGGGGATGGAGGATAAACTGGAAGGCCGCCGTGAACTGATCGCCGGTATCAACCATATGGGTTGGCTTTTGAAAATTCAGGATAAAGAAGGAGTGGATCTGTATCCGGAGATTCGCCGTCGTGCAAGAGAAAAGAATTTGGCCGCAATGGCGGAAGGCGGAGAAAAGCATACAGACATGGTTCGCCTGGATTATATTCATCGTTTCGGTTACTACTGCACCGAATCCAGCGAACATAACGCAGAATATAACATGTTCTATATGAAATCCAAATATCCGGAGCTGATCGAACGGTATAATATTCCTTTGGATGAGTATCCTAGACGCTGTGTAAACCAGATTGCAGGCTGGGCAAAGGAGAGGGATGAGCTCCGCGAGGCGCATAAGCTGGATCATCAGCGTTCCCGGGAATACGCCTCTTATATTATGGAATCCGTTGTAACGGGAGATCCGTATAAAATCGGCGGTAATGTACTGAATACCGGTAACCTTATTGAAAACCTGCCTGCGGATGCCTGCGTGGAAGTTCCCTGCCTAGTTGATAGTATGGGAGTGCATCCCTGCCGGGTAGGAAAGCTGCCGGTGCAGTGTGCCGCTATGAATATGACGAATATCAATGTGCAGCTTCTTACCATTGAAGCCGCAGTAACTCGTAAGAAAGAACACATCTATCAGGCTGCTATGCTGGATCCTCATACCGGCAGTGAATTGGATCCGGATACAATTGTTAAGATGGTAGACGATCTAATCAAGGAGCATGGGGACTGGCTGCCTGCGTTCCATTGATATTGTCTAATGAAATAAGATGACAATTGGCGGCTTTCGATTTTATGTTTGCAGCTAATTGCATGAAAGATATAGGGAAGTGCGGTAGAAACAGAAGTTTCTGCCACACTTCCCTATTGCTATTGCTTTACTTGTGTAAACAAAAGCCGTATAATAAGGCAAAACCGTTTTATAGAGTGACAAAGCCTTATAATCCTATAGAAAGATACTGTCCAAGATGCAGAAGAATCTATTTTAGGGAGATTAAATGGGCTTTATGACTAGGTGCTGCAGATCGTATGCTTTTTCAAATTTTTAAGGTGAAAGTAAGCATGGATACTATAAAACGGAATACGAAAAAAGGAGAATCCAATATGGAAAGTAAAATCACCAGGAAGGAAGCGCTTGCTCTTCTTATGCAGTATAATAAGGAACCCTTTCATATTCTCCACGGCCTTACCGTGGAAGGAGTGATGCGCTGGTATGCCAAGGAGCTTGGATACGGGGATGATGCCTCCTATTGGGGAATTGTGGGGCTGCTCCATGATATTGATTTTGAACTGTATCCCGAGGAACACTGTCAGAAAGCGCCGGAACTTCTTAAAAAAGCCGGAGTAGGGGAGGATATGATCCACTCTATTTGCAGCCATGGATTCGGTCTTTGCTGTGATATTGAACCGGAACACGAAATGGAAAAAGTCCTTTTTGCTGCAGACGAACTCACAGGTCTGATTGGGGCGGCGGCAAAGATGCGTCCCTCAAAAAGTGTATCGGATATGGAAGTTTCCAGTCTTAAAAAGAAGTTTAAGGATAAAAAATTTGCTGCAGGCTGTTCCCGTGATGTGATTCGGGAGGGCGCGGAACGCCTCTCTTGGGAATTGGATACGCTTTTTGAAAAAACCATTTTGGCCATGCGTTCCTGCGAGGAGCAAGTGCAAAAGGAAATGGAAAAACTGGGCCTGTAAAAGGTTTTGAAAAGGGAAAATACAATAAGAGAAGGGGATGGGTACCCTTGGAGATTGAAAAGGTAAAAAAAGTTATGCTGGCTATGCAACGTTTTTCTTGGGAACAGGGTGTAGCGGCGCAGGCTATGTGGGAGACAGGAGAAGATTCCATGGCGCTCTTAATGGCCAACGAGGCGGTTCACCGGCAGACGGGAGATGGAAGGCTGGGAGTGACACATCCGGAAATGGATGCAGTGGATCCCGGCGCCAATGGTATTCCTGTCTGGTGGGCATACAGAATGACCGGGAAGAAAATATATAAAGAAGCCGCAGAAAGGATGACGGCCTATTTCCTCTCCGCTCCCAGAAGCCGGGCGGGAATTGTATATCACAATAAAAATGCCCACAGAACCATGATAGACGGTGTATATCATCTGGCCCCCATATTAGTAGCCACCGGTCATACCAATATGGCCATGGACCAGATCCGGCTTTTCCGGAAGGTTCATCTGGATGCGGAAACAAAGTTATATTCCCAGATCTGGGACGACGATTTGGGAGACTTTTCTAAACGGGAATTCTGGGGCTGCGGTGTTGGATGGATGCTGGGAGCTCTTTCTTTGACAGCGTCGCAGTTAGATGAAAAGGAGAAAGCAGAAAAAGAAGAGCTTTCCTCTTATTTAGAGGAAGGTGTAAAGGCATTTCTCCGTTGGGTAACGCCAGGAGGACTTACCCATGATATCTTAAATGATTCGGCCACTTTTGAAGAAACGGCAGCTATAGCGATGGCGGCATATGCGGTTTATAGGGGAATCCAGGCAGAGATTTTGCCGGCTACATATAAAAAAGATGCGGACAGATTATACACTGTAATCGAAAAGTATATAGATGCTGACGGATATCTCCGGCAGGGATGCGATGCCCCGGTATTTGACCGCCCCGGCGTGTCTGCTGAAGATCAAGCCTTCGCGCTCATGTGTTGGGCAGCTAAAAGAGACGTGGAGGAAGGTGTAAAATTCCGTTTTGAAGGGCGAAATATGCTTGCTCAAAAATAGGTGAGATAGAATATAGTTCTATACAAAAGCGGCCTTTTCCTGAACCCAGCAGGAAAAAGGCCGCTTTTTGCTTTTATTTGAATTTTGCAAGGGATATATTCCTATTTTAAAGCCGTATATTACAGATCTTTAAATGCGTTGATAATATCATCTTTCTTATCGCTGGGAGCATCCCCTGCTACCAGAACAAGATTTTCATTCATTTCTACAGGAAGTTCGCCGATTCCTTCGATTGTAATTACCATATCATTGGCAATTTCACTGAGCATATTGGAATCGTCTATAAGATACAGCTCTACTTTTCCGCCGTCGTCAAACGTATATGTCACACCTTTTTTAGCGTTGGCCAATCCGGCGTCGGCATCGGAGGTTTCAAAATCCAAATCCATGTCTTTTAGTTTTTTCTCAAATGTGTCGAAAGCAGTGTCATCAAAGGTAGTGGAGGACGCATTAGAGCTTTCCTTTGAAGAGTTAGAAGAAGACATGGAGCTGGAGCTGCTGGAGGAAGAAACATTGCTTGAACTATTGGATGAGGAACTGGAGCTTACATTTCCATCACCACTGCTGCATGCTGTAAAACAGGAAATTAAACCTGCGCAAAGAAGTATTGCAATACCATTTTTCATATTGAGTTCTCCTTTTTATCTAAGATTGTGTGCTTATAATAGGAATCAACAGTATCGTTTACGATAAAAGCTTTATATATACAGAAATTTATATGGAAAATTTTGTAAAAGTTAATGGGGGTATACCCATAGTTGTATATTTCGCATTTGGAATTGACATGCTTTTTTATATATGATAGAATCTAAAAAAAGATAGGTGAGGTGCAGCAATGTTCAATAAGTAATTCAAATTGTTCCGATAGTAAATCTCTCTGCCCGGAAAGTTTTATCTTTCACGTCGGGCCTAATTTGCTATTGAAATTTGGGTTACGAATTGCTGTTGACGGCTGACGTCTGTTGCACTTTTCTGTTTGTGATACTGTATTTCAGCCTTTAAATGCGATAAAGAACTCCATTTTCGATTTGCAGGGATTTGCTGTCGAAGATGGAGTTTTTGTATTGGGAGGCTATTATGTTAGAACTTAAAAATATACGAATCAGTTTAAAAAAAGACGGAAGACAAATTGTGGATGATTTTTCTTTTACATTGAAAGAACGGGATAAGGCGGTGATTATCGGGGAAGAGGGGAATGGAAAATCGACTCTTTTAAAATTCATTTATGATCGCAGCCTTGTAGATGCTTACTGCGATTGCGAAGGCAGCATTATCACAAAAAGCAAATTAGCGTATTTGCCGCAGATGTTGGAAAAAGAACTGTATCAAACCTCTCTTTTTGAGTTCTTTGGAGATACTGAATACTATTTATATATGGATGTTCTTTCCAAACTGGGACTCTCGTTGGATTTTATCCTTTCCGATCAAAAATTAGGAACCCTCTCGGGAGGAGAAAAAGTAAAAGTGCAGCTTGCGCGGCTTTTAATGGAAGAACCCGACATTTTACTTCTTGATGAACCTACAAACGATTTGGATGTTTTTGCGCTGCACTGGATGGAGAGTTTTATTTCCGAAAGCCGGCTGCCCATATTATTTATATCCCATGATGAGACTCTGATAGAGAATACGGCTACTGTAATTATCCATATGGAGCAGCTGGCGAGAAAAACCAAATGCCGGATTTCTGTTGCACGATGCCCATATCGGGAGTATCTTGCTTACAGAAAGAATTCCTTTGCCCATCAGGAACAGGTGGCGCAAAAGCAGCGGGAAGAGTATGACAAGAAAATGGAGAAATGGCGGCAGATTTATAATCGGGTAGAGTATGAACAGCGGAATATTTCCAAGGCGGAGCGGGATCACGCTGGACAGATGCTGAAAAAGAAGATGTCCACGGTGCTTTCCATGGGAAAGCGGTTTGAGAAGGAAAAAGAAAGCTTTTTGGAGTTTCCTGAGGAAGAGAGCGCTATCTTGACTAAATTTGATGAAAGTATCTCGATCCCCTCAGGCAAAACAATTTTGGATGTTTCCTTTGCTAATTTATGTATAGGGCAGCGATGTTTGGCACGCAATATTCATCTGCATGTTTCTGGGAATGCCCATATTGGAATTACCGGCAGGAACGGCGCTGGAAAATCCTCGCTTCTTGCTCTTTTATGGGAGGTATTAAAAGACAGGGAAGATATTACGGCCGCTTATATGCCTCAGAATTATGAGGATAGGTTGGATTTTCGTAAAACTCCCATCCAGTATCTTGCTGAAACATATAAAAAGGAGGAGATTACGAAAGCGCGCACCTATATGGGCAGCATGCGATTTACCCACGAAGAGATGACAGGAAAGATCGGAGATTTAAGCGGCGGGCAAAAGGCTAAAATAATATTTTTGGAGATGGTGCTGCAAGGGGCGAATGTCCTTTTGCTGGATGAACCTACGAGAAATTTTAGCCCACTGTCCGGTCCCGTTGTGAGAAAAGCTCTTGCGTCTTTTGGTGGGGCTATTATCAGTGTGTCCCATGATAGAAAATACCTGCAAGAAGTCTGCGATACAGTATATGAGCTGACAGAAACAGGGCTTAACAGAAATTTTAATATTGGCTAGATCGCCACAGGATTGCATTCCGGAAAGAATATGCTATAATTGTAAATTGTTGCTTACGGTTGTTAAAATGCTTCAATATGTTTCGGCCCAGTTATATCCAGGTATATACAATAACCGTTGTAGTCTTCAGAATCTTTAGGCTGAAAGTATGGACAGTGCAGAGGAAACAGTTAAAAGAAATCATGCAGAAATACAGAGGAGGAACTTAAAAATGGAAAAAGCAAAGGTTTATTTTACCGATTTTCGTGCAAAAAATGGTATGACACTTCCGCAGAAATTGAGAAAGCTGGTAAAGGCTGCCGGAATTGACAATCTGGATTATAAGGATCGGTATACAGCTATTAAAATCCATTTTGGAGAGCCTGGAAATTTGGCTTATCTGCGTCCTAATTATGCCAAGGTAATTGTGGACATTGTAAAGGAAAACGGGGGAAAGGTCTTTTTGACAGACTGCAACACCCTCTATGTGGGTGGTCGTAAAAACGCATTGGATCATCTGGAATCCGCTTATGAAAACGGATATAACCCCTTTACCACGGGTTGCCATATTTTGATCGCAGACGGCCTGAAAGGCACGGACGAAGAGCTCGTTCCTGTAGAAGACGGGGAGTATGTGAAAGAAGCCAAGATCGGCCGGGCTATTATGGATGCAGATAATTTTATCAGCTTAACCCATTTTAAAGGCCATGAAGCCACAGGCTTCGGCGGGACTCTGAAAAATATCGGTATGGGCTGCGGTTCCAGAGCTGGTAAAATGGAAATGCACAGCGCTGGCAAACCTCACGTGGATCACGAATACTGTGTGGGCTGCGGTATGTGCCAGAAGAACTGCGCTCATTCTGCTATTACCATCGAAAACCGGAAAGCCACGATTGACCATTCCAAATGCGTAGGCTGCGGCCGCTGCATAGGCGCATGTCCCAAAGACGCAGTAATGGCTGCATCGGATGAAGCAAACGATATTTTGAATAAGAAGATTGTGGAATATACGGCGGCGGTTGTCAGAAATCGTCCCAGCTTCCATATCAGCTTAATCTGTGATGTATCTCCTTTCTGTGATTGCCATGCGGAAAATGATTTGCCCATAATCCCGGATGTTGGCATGCTGGCCTCCTTTGATCCCATCGCCCTGGATAAGGCCTGTGTGGATCTCTGCAACGCTCAGCCGGCGGCAGCGGGAAGCATCATCGACGGAAAGAAAGATGATGACCATTTCCATGCTACCCATCCTACTACGAACTGGAGATCCTACTTCGACCATGCTGTAAAGATGGGACTTGGCACAATGGAGTATGAGCTGATTAAACTTTAACAAACGACATAGATAAATCAGTAAATTTATAAAGCGCTAAAAAGGATGCCCGATTTTTTTGTCTGGGCATCCTTTTTTTGGAAAATTTATTTTTGATTTATCTGTTTTTTCCTAGAGTTTAAATAACTTGTTAAGCAGAAGCAAACAGTTCTTGAAATGTGTTGGAAATATCAAAAAGAAAGGGAAGAAGAAGCCTTTTTTTAAACATGTTTTTTCGCAGAATCTTGTAGGAATCTCTTGCATTTCCCTATACATTGTGATATATTTAACATACAGTTTATTTTTCTTAAAGCATGACAGTTGATTAACTTGGAATTGAAATGGAGGAACAATGTATGTCTAAAGTAGTACTGGCCGGCGCATGCCGCACCGCTATCGGTACCATGGGCGGTACCCTGAGCACCACTCCCGCTCCTGTTTTGGGCTCTATCGTTATCAAGGAAGCTCTTAAAAGAGCGGGCGTAAAACCCGAGCAGGTTGACCATGTGTATATGGGTTGTGTAATCCAGGCTGGCCTTGGCCAGAACGTTGCCCGTCAGGCTTCTATCAAGGCTGGGCTTCCCGTGGAGGTTCCTGCTGTTACCGTTAACGTAGTATGCGGTTCCGGCCTCAACTGTGTCAATATGGCTGCTGAAATGATTAAGGCTGGCGATGCCGATATCGTGGTAGCCGGCGGTATGGAAAATATGTCCATGGCTCCTTATGCCGTTCCTCAGGGCCGTTACGGCTATCGTATGAACAACGGCACCCTGGTGGATACCATGGTAAACGACGCTCTGTGGGATGCTTTCAACGGCTATCACATGGGCATCACCGCTGAGAATGTAGCCGAAAAATACGGTATCACCCGTGAAGAGCTGGACGAATTCGCTGCAAACAGCCAGCAGAAGTGCGAAAAAGCACAGGCTGAGGGCAGATTCAACGATGAAATCGTTCCTGTAGAAGTAAAGCAGAAGAAAGCTACCGTAGTATTTGATAAAGACGAAGGCCCCCGTCCTGGCACAACGAAAGAAAGCATTGCACGTCTCCGTCCTGCCTTTAAGCCCGACGGCATCGTAACCGCTGCTAACTCTTCTGGCATCAATGATGGCGCTGCTGCTGTTGTTGTGATGAGCGAAGAGAAAGCCAAAGAGCTGGGTGTAACACCTATGGCTACTTGGGTTGCAGGCACTCTGGGCGGCGTAGATCCTTCCATCATGGGCGTAGGTCCTGTAGCAGCTACCCGCAAGGTAATGGCTCGTACCGGCATGAAGGTTTCCGATATGGATCTGATCGAAGCCAACGAAGCTTTCGCGGCACAGTCCATTGCAGTTGCTCGTGATCTGGAATTTGATCCTGAGAAGCTGAATGTTAACGGCGGTGCTATTGCCCTTGGCCATCCTGTAGGAGCTTCCGGCTGCCGTATTCTGGTTACTCTGCTCCATGAAATGCAGAAGCGTCCTGATGCTAAAAAGGGACTTGCTACCCTCTGCATCGGCGGCGGCATGGGCTGCGCTACCATCGTAGAAAAATATTGAGAAACTCTCCGAAAGGATTGTAGGTATGAATTATATTGTATATGAGCAAAAGGGCGCTGTAGCGGTTCTGACAATCAGCCGTGAAAAAGCCTTAAACGCTTTGAATTCTGAAGTCCTCACCGAATTGGATGCGGCTGTGGACGCTATCGACCTTGATACTGTAAGATGCCTTATCATCACCGGTGCAGGGGAGAGATCCTTTGTAGCAGGGGCTGATATCGGCGAAATGAGCAAACTCACTAAAGCAGAGGGCGAAGCTTTCGGTAAGAAAGGAAACGATGTTTTCCGTAAGATCGAATCTCTTCCCATTCCTGTTATTGCTGCTGTGAATGGATTTGCCCTGGGCGGCGGCTGTGAGCTCTCCATGAGCTGCGATATCCGTCTGGCTTCCGAGAACGCTGTATTCGGCCAGCCTGAAACCGGCCTGGGCATTACTCCCGGCTTTGGCGGCACCCAGCGTCTTGCCCGCCTGATCCCCGTTGGGAAGGCTAAGGAAATGCTGTATGCCGGAACCAAGGTAAAGGCTGCAGAAGCTCTTTCCCTGGGTCTTGTAAACGCAGTATATCCTTCTGCGGAACTTATGCCTGCTGCTGAAAAGCTTGCTGGCAAGATTGCCGCTAATGCTCCGATTGCTGTCCGCGCTACCAAGAAAGCTGTCAACGACGGCCTGCAGGTTGATATCGACTCTGCTATTGCCATTGAGGAAAAGCTTTTCGGCAGCTGCTTCGAGACAGAAGATCAGAGAAATGCTATGAATGCTTTTGTAGCAAAAGAAAAACCCGCTCCCTTTGTGAACAGATAATTTGAGTTTATCTTTGGGTACCGCAGAACACTGCGGTACCCAAAGCGATATTCTTTCATTTATTATTATGATTTCAGGAGGAATTACAATGAAAGTTGGTATTATTGGTGCAGGAACCATGGGTTCCGGTATTGCACAGGCATTTGCCCAGACCGAAGGCTACGAGGTTATGCTTTGCGACGTAAAAGCTGAATGGGCTGCTGCCGGTAAAGCAAAGATTGCTAAAGGCTTTGAAAAGAGAGTTGCCAAGGGTAAGATGGAGCAGGCTGCTGCCGACGCTATCCTCAACAAGATTACCACTGGTACAAATGAGATCGTTGCTGACTGCGACCTGGTTGTAGAAGCCGCTCTCGAGAAAATGGAACTGAAGAAGGAAATCTTCAAGAACCTGGAAGAGATCTGCAAGCCCGAGTGCATTTTTGCTACCAACACTTCTTCTCTTTCTATCACCGAAATTTCCAATGGCTTGAAGAAGGCTGTTGTAGGTATGCATTTCTTCAATCCTGCTCCTGTTATGAAGCTGGTTGAGGTTATCGCTGGTGAGACCACCGACGCAGATGTAGTAGAGAAGGTAATTGCGATCTCCAAGGAAATTGGCAAGACTCCTGTACAGGTAAATGAGGCTGCCGGTTTTGTTGTAAACCGCATCCTGATTCCTATGATCAATGAGGCTATCGGTATCTATGCAGACGGCGTTGCTTCTGTTGAAGGTATTGATACAGCTATGCAGCTGGGCGCAAACCACCCCATGGGCCCGCTGGCTCTGGGCGATTTGGTTGGCCTCGATATCGTTCTTGCTATTATGGAAGTTCTGCAGAGCGAGACCGGCGATCCCAAGTATCGTCCTCATCCCCTGCTCCGGAAAATGGTTCGCGCAGGCAAACTGGGAAGAAAGACCGGCAAGGGCTTCTACGATTACAGCAAATAAGGCTTTTTCAAGTTTTTGATCCCTTTGTGGTTGTATTTTGAAAATTGGAGGAACAACAAGTATGGACTTCGTACTTTCGAAAGAACAGGAAATGGCCCGCACTCTTTTTAAAGAGTTTGCGGAGAACGAAGTAAAACCTCTGGCTCAGGAAGTGGACGAAACCGAGCGCTTCCCGGCTGAGACGGTTGAAAAGATGGCTAAATTGGGTTTCCTGGGAATTCCTACTCCCAAGGAATATGGCGGCCAGGGCTGCGATACCCTTACTTATGTAATGTGCGTAGAGGAGCTTTCTAAAGTTTGCGCTACTACGGGCGTTATTGTGTCTGCACATACTTCTTTGGGCAGCGAGCCTATCCGGAAGTTTGGTACGCCTGAGCAGATTCAGAAATATCTTATTCCCCTGGCTAAGGGTGAAAAACTTGGCGCTTTCGGTCTGACCGAGCCTAACGCCGGTACGGACGCTTCTGGCCAGCAGACAAAGGCTGTTCTGGAAGGCGATCACTATGTGCTCAACGGCAGCAAGATTTTCATTACCAACGGCGGAAAAGCGGATATTTACATTATTTTTGCTATGACCGATAAGAGCAAGGGCACAAAAGGTATCTCTGCATTCATCGTAGAGAAAGATTTCCCGGGCTTCTCCATCGGCACAAAAGAGAAGAAAATGGGTATTCGTGGTTCTTCCACTACGGAGCTGATTTTTGAAAACTGCATCGTTCCGAAGGAGAATCTCCTGGGTAAAGAAGGCCAGGGTTTCCGTATTGCTATGCAGACTCTGGACGGCGGCCGTATCGGAATCGCTGCTCAGGCTTTGGGCATTGCAGAAGGCGCTTTGGAAGAGACCGTAAAATATGTTAAGGAAAGAAAGCAGTTCGGACGTCCGATTGCTAAATTCCAGAACACCCAGTTCCAGCTGGCCGATATGAAGACCAAGGTTGAAGCTGCAAAGCTGCTGGTATATCGCGCAGCTATGGCAAAGGATACCCAGAAGATCTTTTCTGTGGAAGCCGCTATGGCAAAGCTTTTTGCTGCTGAAGTTGCTATGGAAGTTACCACAAAGGCTGTACAGCTGCACGGCGGTTACGGCTACACCAGAGAATATCCCGTGGAGCGCATGATGCGCGACGCTAAGATCACCGAAATCTACGAGGGAACCAGCGAAGTACAGCGCATGGTTATCTCTGGTAATCTTCTGAAATAATGGGAAGCTGTAAAGCCAAAAGGAGTGACAACTGTTGAAGATAGTAGTTTGCATTAAGCAGGTACCGAATACCAACGAAGTAAAACTTGATCCGGTAACCGGCACTCTGATCAGAGACGGTGTACCGAGCATTATTAACCCCGATGATAAGGCTGGTCTGGAGGCCGCTCTTCGTTTGAAAGACGAATATGGCGCTCATGTGACAGTTATTTCTATGGGACCCCCGCAGGCAGATACAGCGCTGCGTGAAGCTTTGGCTATGGGTGCGGACGAGGCTATTCTGGTTACAGACAGAGCTTTCGGCGGCGCCGATACTCTGGCAACATCCACAACGATCGCTGCTGCTCTGAAGTCTCTTGAATTTGATCTTGTGATTACCGGCCGTCAGGCAATTGACGGAGATACCGCTCAGGTAGGTCCTCAGATCGCAGAGCATTTGGGTCTTCCCAATGTTAGCTATGCAGAAGACCTGAAGGTAGAGGGAGACAGCCTGATTGTAAAGCGCCAGTATGAGGATAGATATCATATGATCAAGGTTAAAATGCCTTGCCTCATTACCGCGCTGAGCGAGCTCAACAAGCCCCGCTACATGACTCCCGGTGGTATTTTTGACGCATACAGGGAGAAGGAAGTTAAGGTTCTGACCCGTGCGGACGTTACAGTGGACGACAGCACCATTGGTCTTAAGGGCTCACCTACAAGAGTGTTCCAGACATTTACCAAGAGCCTGAAGGCAGCCGGCACAGTTGTGCAGCTGGATCCGGAAGACTCTGCTGAGTATATGATTGAGAAGCTCAAAGAGAAATTCATTATTTAACTTGGAAAGTGGTGAGCAGAATGAGTTTACAGGATTATAAAGGCGTGTTTGTTTTTATCCAGCAGGTGGATAACAAGATCAGCGGCGTTTCTTTTGAGCTGCTGGGCAAGGCCAATGAATTGGCTGAGGGCCTTGGAACAGAAGTTACGGCTGTTCTGTTGGGCTATAACGTTTCCGATCTTTGCTCTGAGCTTGCCCGCTTCGGCGCGGACAGGGTCATTGTAGTAGATGACAAGGCTTTGGAAGTGTATACTACGGAGCCCTATGCCCATGCTATGGACAAAGTGATCGCAGAATACAAACCCGAGATTGTTCTTTACGGCGCTACCGCTATTGGCCGTGATCTGGCTCCCCGCGTATCTGCCAGAGTAAAGACAGGCCTTACTGCCGACTGCACAAAGCTGGAAATCGACGATGAAACCAAACAGTTCCGGATGACTCGTCCGGCTTTTGGCGGCAACATCATGGCTACCATTGTGTGCCCGGAACATCGTCCTCAGATGGCGACTGTGCGTCCTGGCGTTATGCAGAAGATGAAGCCTGTTGAAGGCGCTTCCGCTAAGGTCGAGAATTTCAAGGTGGATTTTGAGGGCCATCAGAATGTAGAGGTTCTGGAGGTTGTTAAGTCTGTTGTAGAGAAAATGGATATTCAGGATGCAAAGATCCTGGTTTCCGGTGGCCGCGGAATGGGTTGCCCCGAAAACTTCCAGCTTCTCCGTGATCTGGCAGACGCTCTTGGCGGCGAAGTCAGCTCTTCCAGAGCTTGTGTAGACGCTGGCTGGGTTGAGAAGGATATCCAGGTTGGCCAGACAGGCAAAACTGTTCGCCCCAATCTGTATATTGCCTGCGGTATCTCCGGTGCTATCCAGCATCTGGCTGGCATGGAAGATTCCGATGTAATCATCGCTATCAATAAAGATGAGAATGCTCCTATCTTTGAAGTAGCGGATTACGGTATTGTTGGAGATGTTACAAAGATTCTCCCGCTTTTCACCGAGAAGGTAAAGGCTGCTATGGCTGCCCGCAACGCCTGATTGAACTAAAAAGGCTGGAACAGAAATGTTCCAGCCTTTTTCTTTTATAAATTTGTTCATATGTGCAGCATTGAAAATACATATTCCCTTTGTTATACTGAATATACTATTGGATACTCTGCGGAAAGAAGGGAAGAGGGAATGAAGAATACCAGAACATCTATAAACTGGCCTTTGGCTTTAATGGGAATTTTTACACTGGCTGATCTGTTTTACAGCTTGATATGTATATTTCGTATTTTAGGAATGGAAGAAAATCCGTCTGAGAAAACAAATGTTAGGCTTTTAGCCATGGCGGCTGTTACGGCTGTGCTGTATGGTGCGGCGTATATTTGCTATCTTATTTATCGCAGCCAAAAAAAGCCAGAGGTATCAAACCCTGCTGTAGCAGCCTTTCCGTTTCTATGGAGTTTACTGCTGTTGTGCGGGGGCGTAAAAGGGAATACGCGAACGTTTTTTTCCGTTCTTTTTATAGCCTCTTTTTGTTTGCTTATTTTTGGCAGTGGGGCTCTTTATCGTAAAAATGCAGAAATCCGGGATGAAAAATTAAAAAAAGATACGAAGGGTTTCCAAAAAGATTTGGATGGCAGGAAGTCTGCGGTTTCCCTGTCGTTTATGGACTACGATTGGAAATTGGAGGACATTTCCCGCAGAATAAAAGATAGAAATATGGTCGCTGTTACCCAGGAGATGGAAGAATTGGTGGTTTCGATTTTTCGGGATAGAGAGGAATTTCCGGAGAAGAGAGCGGTTATCCAGAAATTTGCGTCATATTATCTTCCAGCTTCCGTAAAACTCTTAAATCGCTACGAGGAACTTGAAAACGAGCCCCGCCGAACAAAGGAGCAGGAGGAATGGATGGGGCGTATACAGAGCTCGGTATCCGCTGTGCGGGATAGTTTGAAAGCTGTATGGACATCTATGAAGGGGCCAAAGGATTTGGATCTTTCTGCGGAGATGACGGTTTTGGAGAATAAATTATCCGGAGACGGCCTGCTATGTGACTTTCAGTCTGCAGGCTTAAAAACGGAAAATACAGCGCTTTAAAAATATATCGGATTTAAAGGTTAAATGGCCGCCTGTTCTGCTTGATGGGCTGAATAGGCGACTTTTTCAGTGTGCCGGCAGCAATTGTTGCGTATGGCACCAAAATCGTATATAATAAGACAAAACTACTATATGTTTCTTTCGCTACAATAAAATGAAGCGATGAAGAGGGAACAGAACAGGAGAAAACAATGTCCATGCATATAAATCATCAGCTGCCGGCGCCGGCTGATTTGAAAAACGAATACCCTTTATCTGCAAGTATCGTTGCTTTAAAAAAAGAAAGAGATAAAGAGATTCGCGCTGTTTTTACTGGTGAACTGGATAAATTTATTGTTTTGGTGGGTCCATGCTCCGCAGATAACGAAGATGCTGTCTGCGAATACGTTTCCCGTTTGGGAAAGCTAAAAGACCGTTTTGCAGAAAAGCTTATATTGGTTCCCAGAATTTATACAAATAAACCTCGGACAACGGGAGAAGGATATAAAGGGATGCTCCACCAGCCCAGCCCCGACAAGGCTCCCGATCTTCTGAACGGAATTATTGCCATTCGTAAGATGCATATACGCGCCATAGAGGAAAGTGGGCTTACAGCGGCGGATGAAATGCTGTATCCTGAGAACAGAAGTTACCTGGATGATCTGCTTTCGTATGAGGCGGTTGGGGCCCGTTCTGTGGAAAACCAGCAGCATCGGCTGACAGCTAGCGGCATGGATATACCGGTGGGTATGAAAAATCCTACCAGTGGTGATTTTTCTGTTATGCTGAATTCTGTAAAGGCCGCTCAGTCCTCCCATAGATTTTTATACAGAGGTTATGATGTCACAACAGACGGCAACGACCTGGCCCATGTGATTTTGCGGGGCGGTGTGGATAAATACGGTACCTGTATCCCCAACTATCACTATGAGGACCTGATCCGTCTTCTGGATATGTATCAGAAACGAGAGCTGAAACATCCAGCTGCCATAGTGGACGTAAACCATTCTAACTCGGATAAGAAATTTAAAGAACAGATCCGTATTGTCAGTGAAGTTTTACATAGCCGTAATTATAACCCGGAATTGAAAAAACTCATCAAAGGCATAATGATCGAAAGCTATCTGGAAGAGGGGAATCAGCCCATTTCTTCGGAGCGGGTCTATGGAAAGTCTATAACCGACCCATGCTTAGGGTGGGAAGATACGGAAAGGCTCTTATATAAAATTGCAGAGCAATGTTAAAATTGTTTTAAAAAACGGCAAAAGAAAAAGCGGTGAGAACTCTCTCACCGCTTTTATAGCATGGAAAAGCATATTGGTGTTTTAAAAGTTTTATATACACAATTTGGAACACATAGCACACGATACAGATTAAATTTACGCAAAGAACATGTGCTCAATGAAAATTTTCAATCCGATTGCAATCAACACAAAGCCGCCTAAAATTTCCGCCTTTTTGGAAAGCAGATCTCCGAATTTTTTTCCCAAGTATACTCCCGCAATGCAGATTATGAAAGTGACCAATCCAATGATGCCAACAGCGGCCAGCATGAGAGGAACTGTAGAAGCGCCCACGGCAGAGGGAAGAATAATACCGGTGGCAAGGGCGTCTATGCTGGTTGCAATGGAGAGAGCGATAAGCGTTTTTAGGGGAACATCCAACTGGCAGGTTTCTTCTTCCTTTTCGTTTTTAAAGGCCTCTATCAACATTTGCGTACCGATAAAGCCCAGAAGAATGAGGGCGATCCAGTGATCCACGGAAGAAATAAAGTTTTCTGCCGCTTTTCCCGCCAACCAGCCAATGGTAGGCATTAACGCCTGAAAGAAACCGAAGCTCAACGCGAGCTTTGCTGCAAATTTCAGATTGTTTTTCTGGCATACCGCTCCGTTGGTTACGGAAACGGCAAAAGCATCCATGGAGAGCCCTACTGCTATACCGATTAATGCAACAAAATCCATAAAAACACCCCAATTATTTTTATAAAGAACAATTTTTAATCATACAGTATTGTATAAAAAATGTCAAGAAAATTTTGAATCCGACAGGAAAGGTACCTTACATTGACTTTTACACGCTAATATGGTAAAATATTTTATATTGTATATACCAGACTGTATGGAATCAGAAAATATAGAAAATTCAGCCCGATAAAGGAGACGGATACATGATTGCGATTATTGACTATGGAGCGGGAAACCTGCAGAGCGTTGAAAAGGCTTTTCGCTTTATTGGAGCAGATATTGAAGTTACGAAGGATCCACAGAAACTGCAGGAAGCGGAAGGAATTATTCTTCCCGGAGTAGGCGCTTTCGGAGATTCTATGGCGTCTCTGCGACGTTCGGGGCTGGTGCAGTCCATATACGATGCGGTGGAAGAGGGAAAACCGTTTCTGGGCATTTGCCTGGGGCTTCAGATGCTGTTTGAAGAAAGCGAAGAATCTCCCGGGGTTCCGGGTTTGGGGATATTAAAAGGGAAAATTCGCAGAATCCCGGATACAAACGGATTAAAAGTTCCGCATATAGGATGGAATTCTTTGGAAATCGCCGAGCCTCGTGGAATTTATAAAGGGTTTCCGGAGAATCCTTATGTTTATTTTGTGCATTCATATTATCTGAAAGCAGAAGAGGAGAATGTGGTTTCCGCACGAACGCAGTATGGCGTGACAATCGATGCTTCCGTTCAGAGAGGCAAGCTGTTTGCCACACAGTTTCATCCGGAAAAAAGCGGTCGGGTCGGTCTGCAGATGCTTAAGAACTTTATAGAGCTTACGAAGAAAGGGACGGAACAGTAATATGTATGCAAAACGTATCATTCCATGCCTGGATGTAAATAATGGACGAGTAGTAAAGGGCACTAGTTTTGTAAACCTGCGGGATGCGGGGGATCCGGTGGAAGCGGCCATCGCTTATGATGGGCAGGGTGCCGATGAACTGGTTCTTCTGGATATTACCGCCTCTCATCAGGGGAGAGGCACCATAATCGATATTGTCAGCCGGGTTGCCCAGCAAATTTTCATACCTTTTACCGTGGGCGGCGGGATTCGTTCCGTAGAGGATTTTAATGTGCTTCTTCGAGCGGGAGCGGATAAGGTATCCGTAAATTCTGCTGCATTAAAAAATCCAGGCCTTTTAACAGAAGCGGCTGAAAAATTCGGAAGCCAGTGTGTGGTATGCGCTATTGATGCGAAGCGGAAGCCAGAAGGCGGATGGACAGTGTATCTCAACGGCGGCCGTGTTGATACAGGGCGGGATGCCTTGGAATGGGCAAAGGAAGCCGAAAGGCTGGGAGCCGGAGAGATCCTTCTGACCAGTATGGATTGTGACGGCCAGAAGAATGGATATGATTTGGAGCTTACCGCTGCTGTTTCAGAGCGAGTGGGGATTCCTGTAATCGCTTCCGGGGGCGCCGGAAAGCTAGAGCATTTTTATGAAGCTTTTACCAAAGGAAAAGCGGATGCGGTGCTGGCGGCATCCTTGTTCCACTTCGGAGAGATTCGTATTCCGGATTTGAAAGAGTATTTGCATGGAAAAGGAATTTCGGTGCGCAGAGAAGTATAAAAACTATTTTAATTATGAGCAAAGATAAAGCCGAGGGAAACTGTAAAAACAGTTCCCTTCGGCTTTTTTGTATTAAATATGCAGGTATCTTATTAAGAAACGTTTATGGTTGATATTCGAGGACGGCTATCTGCTTTTCCAGGCCTTTGCAAATGGTGATTTTTGGGCCGGGATGGGTGACGGGAGCAGAATAAGCCTTAAGAAAGGGATCCAAGGTGCTGAGCACGCCGAACCCAAAAGAATCCGAGCGATAGTGCATAGGAATCGTTACTACAGCCTGAAGGCGTTTAGCCAGTTCAGCCGCCTCCTCACCGCTGATGGTATAAAATCCCCCTACGGGAATCATGGCCGCATCCAGTGCCCCGATGGTTTCCAGTTCGGAATCGGAAAGGCGGCATCCAAGATCCCCCAAATGCGCAACCCGTATTCCATTCCAGGAGAGGATATGGATTTTGTTTGGCCCCCGTTTGGTTCCTTTTACGTCGTCATGGTAGGTTTCGAGAATCTCCACTTGAAACGGACACGTTTTGTTGTCTTTTCGCATGGAAACTACCTCAACGGCATTGTGGTCGCCGTGACTGTGGCTGCATAAAACAGCATCTGCCTCCAGAGACAACGGGGAAAGCCCTTCCACAGAACCGTCTTTATACGGATCCAGAACAACCCGGTAACCGTCTGCCTCTACTTCAAAACAGGAATGGCCGTGCCAGGTGATGTGGATGCAGTTTTTATAATCTGCCATATACAAACCTCCCTTTTGCCGTATTCCCATATACGGCATATTTTAAAATATTCTGTATTTACTATACCTTTGGGCAATGAGAAAAGCAAGAAAAAGATATACAGTGAATACAATTCCAAGAAATAGATGGCTGACTCTTCAAGAGTTAATGATCCATGAAAATGGTAAAAATACATGTTAAGAAGTCTATGCCACGATCAAATTGAATATATGTAAAAGAGGTCGCTTCGTAAAAAGAAGATTGTATGCGGAATCTGTATCAATTTTGGAGGTGGAACTATGAAGAGGAAAAGAGTAATAGCTTGTGTTCTTGCTGTACTTTTGTCTGTTTCGTCCATCACTCTGGGGGTCGGGGCAGAAGAAAAAAAAGAAGAGTCTTTAGCGGCACCCTCGGCAATTTTAATGGAGGCGAATACAGGGAAGGTCCTGTATGAAAAAAATGCAGACGAACAGCGCGCCTGCGCGTCTATAACAAAAGTGATGACGCTGCTGCTGGTTATGGAGGCTTTGGATGACGGAAGAATATCCCTAACGGATATGGTATCGGCCAGCGAACACGCAGCCTCTATGGGAGGCTCTGATATTTGGCTTAAGCCGGGGGAATCCATGAGTGTGGATGATCTTCTGAAAGCTACCGTTATCGCCAGCGCCAACGATGCGGCCGTAGCGCTGGCTGAGTATGTTGCAGGAAGCGAGGAAGCTTTCCTGGAGCAGATGAACCAGAGGGCAAAAGAGTTGGGGATGACAAATACAGTTTTTAAAAACTGCAATGGCCTGGATGAAGACGGCCATGTGACGACCGCCAGAGATGTGGCAATCATGTCCCGAGAGCTTATTAAACATAAAAAAATATTTGATTACTCCCAGACGTGGATAGATTATCTCCGGGACGGGCAGACGCAGCTTGTGAACACCAATAAACTTTTGAAAAGCTATAACGGAATTACAGGATTAAAAACAGGCACAACTGGAAAAGCAGGAAGCTGTATCACCGCAACGGCGGAGAGGGATGGGGTCTCCCTGATTGCGGTTGTGTTGGGCTGCTCCAATACGAAGGACCGGTTTTCTTCTGCGGCATCCCTGCTGGATCAGGGATTTGCCAATTGGTCGGTTACGGTGCCAACTATTCCTCAGGAATCGCTGACGGCTATTCCCGTAGAAAACGGCATGATGGATTCCGTAGAGGTGGAGGCTGCAGTTAAGGAAGGTGTAGTAATTCCCAAAGGAAAAACGGAACAGGTTACCTGTAAAGTCGTGCTGGAGGAAAGTGTGATGGCTCCCATTAAAAAAGGACAGAAGGTTGGAAAAGTGGTCTGCAGCCTGGACGAAGAGGTGTTGGCGGAATATCCGGTAACAGCTAAGTCGGATATAGAAGAAATCTCTTTTGGTTCTGTCTGGAATCTGTTGATTCGTCAATTTTTGCAGACCTGAAGAGGGAGAAAATGAAAAAAGTATAAATTCTGCTGATATTTCCTTGCAAATATAACGGGTTTATTGTAAAATAAAATCAAACTTAAAACCTTATATTTAGGGGGAACGGTGGATGACTATTAAAGTACATACACAACATCTATCCGATTTTATCAGCGAGAATGAATATATTGCGGCTGCGCCGCAGGTAAAGCTGGCTCACGAAACTCTGCATAACGGCACAGGTTTGGGAAATGATTTCCTGGGCTGGGTAACCCTTCCAACCGATTACGATAAGGAAGAATTTGCCCGGATTAAAGCTGCCGCTAAAAAGATCCAGAGCGATACGGATGTTTTTATTGTAATCGGTATCGGCGGTTCGTATCTGGGAGCCAGAGCTGCTATTGAGTTTTTGAAGTCCAACAATTATAACACTCTTCCCAAGGAGACACCGGATATTTATTTTGCCGGCAACAGTATCAGTTCTACGGCGCTGAGCGAACTTGTCCGCATTTGCGAAGGAAAAAATGTTTCTATTAATATGATTTCCAAATCAGGAACCACTACGGAACCTGCCATTGCATTCCGTGTCCTTCGTGAACTGCTTGAGAAAAAATATGGCAAGGAAGGCGCCCGCAGCCGTATTTACTGCACCACTGACAAAGCTAAGGGAACCCTGAAACATCTGGCGGATCAAGAGGGGTATGAAACCTTTGTTGTTCCGGACGATGTAGGCGGCAGATATTCTGTGCTGACAGCCGTTGGTTTGCTTCCTATAGCGGTTTCGGGAGCGGATATAGATGCTTTGATGGCGGGAGCTGCCAGAGCGCAGAAGGAGCTCATGGAACCCGATCTGGAAAAGAATGACTGCTATAAATACGCTGCCGTGCGGAACATCCTTTATCGCAAAGGCAAGGAAACAGAAATTCTGGTGAGTTATGAGCCCTGCTTTACGATGATGTGCGAATGGTGGAAGCAGCTGTTCGGCGAGAGCGAAGGAAAAGATAATAAAGGTTTGTTCCCGGCTTCCTGCGTATTTTCTACGGATCTCCATTCTATGGGGCAGTATATTCAGCAGGGGCGCCGTAATTTGATGGAAACCGTTGTTCTCTTCAATAAGCCCAAGGAAGAGATTGTCATAGGAAATGATCCCGAAAACGTGGATGGTCTCAATTTCCTGGAAGGCAGAACGATGGATTATATCAATCGCAAAGCTTTTGAAGGAACCGTTCTTGCCCACACAGACGGCGGTGTGCCCAATGTAGTGGTAGAGGCTCCGGATTTTTCGGAAGACAGTCTGGGATATCTGATTTATTTCTTTGAAAAAGCTTGCGCTGTTTCCGGTTATATGATGGGAATCAATCCCTTTGACCAGCCCGGTGTGGAAAATTATAAAAAGAATATGTTTGCGCTTTTGGGAAAACCTGGATATGAATCCGAAAAGGCGGCCCTGGAAGCCCGTCTCAGCAAATAAATGAAGTTGTAAGTCCCTCCGCGCAGGCGGATAAAAATAATATAGGGGGAGATTTAAAATGATCACTCTTATCGTTGGTAAAAAAGGCTCCGGAAAAACCAAGAAACTGATAGAGCGTGCAAACGAGGCTGTTAAGACTTCCGATGGAAATGTTATTGTCATCGAAAAAGGCCTTAAGCTCACATATGATATTTCCCATCAGGCAAGATTGGTGGATTCTGATGCGTATGGCATAAAGGGTTCTGATGCTCTGTATGGCTTCGTATCCGGTATTTGTGCAGGTAACTATGATGTAACCGATATTTTTATTGATTCCACATTGAAGATTATCGGTTCCGATCCTGAAACGCTCCAAGAGTATGCGGAAAAGATGAATGTCCTTTCCCAGCAGGCAGGCATAAAGATTACGCAGCTTGTATCGCTTACAGCCGACGAGCTTCCCGAAGGAGTTAAAGCTGTAGCAGAGATTGTGTAAGAACAGAATAGAGCTGCCGGGGGATTCTCTCCGGCAGTTTCTTTGTGATTTTTGCTTTTTCCTGTGATTTTCTATTGACAAATGGTTTTGAAATCTATATAATTGATGAATGTAGCGTTCGGGGTGTTGAAGATGATTCTTGAGTTAAAGAAGATTTTTTCCGGTGAAACGGACACGCTTCCCTTTGTGTTTGATATGGATATTTCAGATACGGAGTGGAGTGGGCAGCATCCTTTTGTTTCGCCCATATCCGTGAAGGGTTCTGTTTCTTCAAAATCCGGAGAAGCATTGCTGGAAGCGGAAGTAAGTTTTGATTTTTCCATGCCTTGTGACCGTTGCATGGAAGAAGTAAAAGAGCGGCATATTAGTCGCTTTTCGCATGTGTTGGTTCCCAGATTGGAAAATGAGGATAACGATGCATATATTTGTGTGGAAGGAGATTCTCTTGATTTAAGCGAGCTCCTGCGTGCGGATATATTGTTAGAAATACCCTCTAAGTTTTTATGCAAGGAAGATTGTAAAGGGTTGTGCCCTTCCTGCGGAAAAAATCTGAATGAAGGACCATGCGGTTGTAATTTGCATCAGGTAGACCCTCGCCTTGAGGCTCTCAGGAAACTGATAGATTAGCGCTAGCATAAGGAGGTGCTGACATGGCGGTACCCAAGAGAAAAGTATCCAGTGCACGGCAGAATAAGAGACGTTCCAATGTTTGGAAGCTGGACGCTCCTGCACTGATGAGATGCCCGAAATGTGGAGAGTTCAAATCTCCTCATAGAGTATGTGGCGCTTGCGGATACTATAACGGCAGAGAAGTAATTAAGAAGGAAGCGTAAGAGATTTCTTCTAATTCCGGAAAATAGAGAAGGAGAAATCCTTCTCTATTTTTTTGTTGTCTTGGTAGAATGTTAAAGAAAAGGAGGCGGGTTCTGTGTGTCTGTAAAAATTGCTTCGGTTGTTCCCGGCAGCGCTGCGCAAAGAGTGGGGATACAGCCTGGGGAAACTCTTATCTCCATTAATAAAAATGATATTTATGATATTTTGGATTATCGTTTTTATGAGACTGAAAAAAGGCTGCGTCTTGTTTTACAGGATATTTCTGGCAAGAGCAGAGAGGTGGAAATTTTAAAAGGAGAATATCAGTCCATTGGTCTGGAATTTGAAACGTATCTGATGGATCAGCAGCATTCCTGCCGAAATCGATGCATTTTCTGTTTTATAGATCAGCTCCCCAAAGGCTTACGTAAAAGTCTGTATTTTAAGGATGATGATTCCAGGCTTTCGTTTTTGTTTGGAAATTATATTACCCTTACCAATTTGAGCGAACATGAAGTAAACCGGATTATAAAAATGCATATTAGCCCCATTAATATTTCCGTGCATACTACAAACCCGGAGCTTCGGGTGAAAATGATGGGAAACCGTTTTGCAGGGGAATCTTTGAAGATCCTGTACCGCTTTGCTGAAGCGGGAATACAGTTAAACTGCCAAATGGTCCTTTGCCCCGGGATTAACGATGGAGCCGAGTTAGAACGCTCTTTACACGATTTGCTTCCATTATTTCCGGCGGTGCAGAGCATTGCTCTGGTGCCTGTAGGGCTTACAAAATATAGAGAAGGATTGTATCCTCTGGAACCATATACCTGTGATACGGCAAGAAATGTGATCGAAATTGCGGAACGCTATGGCCAGGAAATGTTTGAGAAACACGGAAATCGTGTTTGTTATGCTGCAGACGAGTTTTATCTCAAGGCAGAGCTTCCCATACCGGAGGCTGCGTTTTATGGAGATTTCGACCAGTTGGAAAATGGTGTAGGGCTTATGGCGAATCTAAAGGAAGAATTCCTGGATGCTATGGAAGAAATGCCTGAAGATTTGGGAAAAAAGCCCTTCCGAAAAGTAACATTGGCTACCGGAATGGCGGCAGCTCCCTTTTTAAATACATTGCTTGACGGACTGCGGCAAAAATGTCATAATTTATCCTGTAATGTAATTCCGATTGTCAATTACTTTTTTGGAGAACGTATCAATGTTGCCGGCCTTGTAACAGGCGGTGATTTGAAGAAACAGCTTCAGGGGAAAGATCTGGGGGAAGAGCTCATTCTTCCGTCTGTTATGCTTCGGCATGAGGGGGATCTTTTCCTGGATGATGTATCTGTAAAAGATTTAGAAAAAGAACTGAATACTCCCATCCGGTTGGTGCCGGAAGATGGATATGCGCTATACCGTGCAGTTATGGGAATAGAAGAATAGGAGGCGATGTGTCTATGGCGAAACCTCTTGTGGCAATTGTAGGAAGGCCTAATGTGGGGAAATCCACCCTTTTTAATAAATTGATCGGGCAGAAGCTCTCTATCGTAGATGATACCCCTGGTGTAACAAGGGATAGGATATATGGTGAATGCGAATGGAATGGCCGTAAATTCTCTCTTGTGGATACAGGCGGCATCGAACCCAGTTCCGGGGACGTAATCCTTTCCCAGATGCGGGCGCAGGCACAGCTTGCAATAGACGGGGCTGATGTAATCATTTTTGTGACAGATCTGCGCACAGGCGTAGTTGCCACTGACTCCGACGTGGCAACCATGCTGTTGAAAAGCGGCAGACCCGTGGTTTTGTGTGTAAATAAATGTGATACGGTGGGGGACCCGCCGGCAGAGTTTTATGAGTTTTATAACCTGGGGCTGGGAGATCCTGTTCAGGTTTCCTCCGTTCATGGACATGGTACCGGCGATTTGTTGGATCGGGTAATGGAATATTTTCCTCCGGAAGAAGGAGAAACGGAAGACGGGGAACGAATCCGCGTCGCTATTATCGGAAAACCCAATGTTGGGAAAAGCTCTCTTGTGAATTATATAACCGGTGAAGAGCGCTGTATTGTTTCCGATATTGCAGGCACTACCCGAGACGCTATTGATACGGATGTAGAAAACGAACACGGACTTTTTACCTTGATTGATACAGCAGGTCTCCGGCGCAGAAACAAAGTGGAAGACGTTATTGAAAAATACAGCGTTCTGCGGGCACAGATGGCTATTGAAAGAGCGGATGTCTGTGTAATTATGATCGACGCGTCTGTAGGCTTTACGGAGCAGGATTCCAAAGTAGCAGGTCTTGCCCACGAAGCTGGCAAGGGAAGCGTCATCGTTGTGAATAAATGGGATGCTATCGAGAAAGACGGCAGAACCATGCAGGAATACCGGGCGGAACTGGAAAAGGATTTTTCCTTTATGCCGTATGCACCTTTCCTTTTTATTTCCGCCAAAACCGGTCAGAGGGTAGACCGCCTTTTTGATCTGATTAAGCATGTGGCAAATTCTAATTCCATGCGGATTGCAACCGGAATGTTGAATGATGTGTTGGCTCAAGCAACGGCCAGAGTGCAGCCTCCTACCGATAAAGGAAGAAGACTGAAAATTTATTATATGACCCAAGCCTCTACTAAGCCGCCAACGTTTGTTTGTTTTGTGAATTCAGCAGAACTTTTCCATTTTTCTTATCAAAGATATTTGGAAAATAGAATCCGTGAAACATTTGGTATGGAGGGAACCCCGATCCGGTTTATCATCCGTGAACGGGGAGACAAATAAAGAAGGAGTGAGCCTATGCTGTATTCTATCCTTTCTGGAGTATTAACTGCTTTGATTGCATATCTTTTGGGAAGCATCAGTTTTTCTATTTTGTTTACCAAACTTTTCGATCAGAAAAAAGATATACGTTCCATGGGAAGTGGTAACGCAGGAGCTACCAATGTGCTTCGTTCTGTGGGAATAAAGGCTGCTGTGTTCACGTTTATATTTGATTTTGCAAAAGGTGTCCTTTCCGTTTTTATCGGTAAAATTATATTTCAGTATATGGCTGTGCCCAATACAGCAGGAATCAGTTCTTTTGAACTGATCCAGTTTGGGGCATACATAGCAGGCTTTTTCTGTGTTATGGGGCATATTTTCCCCTTGTATTTTGGATTTAAAGGGGGAAAGGGCGTTCTCACCAGCTGGGCGATTATTGCTTTAATCGATTGGCGTTCGTTTATTGCGGTTATTGTTGTTTTCATTATTGTATTCTTATTTTCAAAAATTGTTTCTCTGGCGTCAATTTGTGCCGCTGCTTCATACCCCATATGTACGTTAATTTTTAATTTGGGCGTTGCGTATTTGTGGCTGCATTCGGTTACCATATGGTATGTAGTGGTTACATTCCTTGTAGGAACGTTGCAGGCAAGTATCCTGATTTGGAAACATCGTTCCAATATCGAAAGGATCCGGCAGGGAACAGAAAAAAAGATCACCATAAAGAAAAAATCATAATGGAAAGGCTCCGTCCTATGGATTTCTGCCAGGGCGGAGCCTTTTGTATGATTATGTGAATTTCAGGATTCAAATTCAGTGTTCAAAATATCGGCATAAGGGAAGAGTAAAAAGATAAAAGGATAGAAAAAAGGAGCCTTCCTATGGAAGACTCCTTTAACGTTTCGGATCCATATCAGACAGCTCTTGTAACCTTGCCGGAACGCAAGCAGCGGGTGCAGGCGTAAATACGCTTAGGGCTACCATTCACGATCGCCTTTACTCTCTTAATGTTCGGCTTCCAAGCTCTGTTGGAACGTCTATGAGAGTGAGATACCCTGATGCCGAAAGTAATTTCCTTGCCACAAACATCACACTTTGCCATGTGTCTGCACCTCCTTTAAAGGTCTGTTCGTATTGCAACAGTTAGTATTTTATCAGATTTATGCTCCAAATGCAAGAGTTTTTTTGCGGAAACCTGTCTTTTTCATAGAGATTCTCTCTCGGCTTGCTTTTTTTGGGTTATCTGTATTATAATACACAGTAAAAAGGGAAGTATTATCCAATGAGCGGCGCAGATGGGCTGTGCTTCCCAGAATCAAATTCGGAGGAATCTACACTATGCTGATTAATGCGTTTCGTGATCTGCTTTCCGGGAATGGTATAAGCTGGCTCAGTATTTTTTCCCAGATATTAGCCAGCCTTTTTGTTATTTTAGTGGTTTTGCCTTTACATGAGTTTGCCCATGGCTGGGTTGCGCATAAGCTGGGAGATGACACGGCCAAATGGCAGGGAAGATTGACATTGAATCCTCTTGCAAGTTTGGATCCTCTTGGATCGCTGGGTATCCTTCTTTTCGGTATTGGCTGGGCAAAGCCTGTGCAGGTGAATGCCAGAAATTTCAAAAACCCCAAACGAGATATGGCTATAACGGCCGCAGCGGGGCCCATCAGCAATTTGCTGGCTGCTTTTGTGGGAATGCTTATTTTCAATGTAATTCTTTTGTTTTATAACTTTTTGCCAGAAATGGTGCTCTTTTTTCTGGCAATCTTTTTTCAGTATTATGTTTCTATCAATGTAATGCTGGCTGTTTTCAACCTGCTTCCCATTCCCCCGCTGGATGGTTCCCGTATTGTGGGCGCTTTCCTTTCTAACAGGGCTTTATATACGTACTATCGGTATCAAAACTATATTATGATGATTCTGTTTGTTCTCTTGCTTTCGGGTGCGTTGGACACACCTCTCACATGGCTCCAGAGTGTCGTGGGAGGAGGCATTCAGTGGCTGGCTAATCTGCCGTTCCAGGCGTTTGGAGCATTTTAAAGGTATGGAAAAAGAAAAGCTTTTATATAAATTGGAGAATTTTGAAGGCCCGTTGGACATGCTTCTCTTTTTGATTGCGAAGAAAAAAATGCAGATTCTGGATATATCCATCTCGGAACTGGTGGATCAATATCTGGAGCAGATGGAAGCGATGCGGGAACAGGATATGGATATCTCCAGTGAATTTGTGGAGATGGCAGCCAGACTGGTGTACATCAAGACAGTTTCGCTTCTTCCCAAGCATGAAGAGGCGGAAGAACTGAAAAAGGAATTGGAAGGCCAACTGTTGGAATACCAGGAATGCAAGCGCGTAGCCGCTCAGCTCTCTGAATTGTTTTCTTTTGATACATTTACAAGGGAGCCGGCTCCAATGGAACCGGACCGAAGATATAAGAGGAAACATACCTGCAGTGAATTGTTGGAGGCTTATAGGAATGCAATTGGGAGGGGGAAAAAAGCGCCTTTGCCTACGGCAGAGAATTTTTCCGGCATTGTCTCCCATAGAATCGTATCCGTAGCATCCCAGATTATATCTGTTTTACGAAAGCTGTGGAAGAGGCGTTCTGTACCGTATGAGAGCCTTTTTGAAGAAAAAAAGGAACGTTCTGAATTAGTGGCGACTTTTTTGGCAATTCTCGAATTGATAAAGGGTAAACGAGTTCGGTTGGAGGAAGAAGGAAAAACGCCTATGGTGAAAATGACAGAGGAGCGGCGGTAATTTCTATGGATATACTGGATAAAGAAATATTAAAGGGAATGGTCGAAGCAATTCTGTTTGCCAGCGGCGACCCTGTTTCCGGTGAACGGATTGCCCAGGTTTTGGGATTGGATAAAAAGGCCGCAGAAGAAGTATTAACGGATACAATGGAATCCTTCAACAGCAAGGAAGGAGGTATACGGATTGTTCGTCTGGAGGATACATTCCAAATGTGCAGCAATCCGGCCTATGCTTCCTGTGTTCGGGAGGCACTGGAACTGAAGCGGAATACTCCTCTATCCCAGGCAGCTATGGAGGTTTTGGCTGTGATTGCCTATAACCAGCCCGTTACGAAGGCTTTTGTGGAGCAGATCCGCGGAGTGGATTGTTCCGGTGTAATCGGAAGCCTTTCTGCCAAGGGGCTGATTGAAGAAAGAGGCAGGTTGGAACTTCCCGGAAGGCCTTTGCTTTATGGGACAACTCCGGATTTCCTTCGCTGCTTGAATATTTCTTCTTTGGAGGATCTGCCGCCTTTGCCGGAAAGACAGGCAGCGGAAGAAGATTCTTCGGAAAGCAGCGAAAAAACGGAATTAGAGGAGCAAACGGAGGAAACACTTTCGGAATAGCCGGTGAGAGTTCGAAAGGAGGCAGGGGCTTTTGATAGTGCTGTGGATCTTTTTGGGGCTTTTGGGGCTCCTGTTTCTTCTGACACTTTTTTCAGTTACCGTATTTTTTTCCTTCGAAGAGGAAGCTTGTCTTACTATTCGATATTTATTTTTCCGTTTTCCCATCCTACCGGTTAAGGAAGAGGAAAAAAAAGAGCCTCCTGTTAAAAAACAAGGCCCCGCAAAGCCAGTTCCTGCAAAAAAGCAGGAAAAAAAAGCTCCTTTTAAGGACATACTAAAGGAAAAAGGCCTGAAGGGGTTTATCAAAATTTTGCAGGAAGCTGCAAAATTACTGAGTACCAGCCTAAGAAAGCTGGCGCGGCATATTCGGGTACATGTATTTTCTCTTGAAATTGCAGTTTCTACAGACGATGCTGCAGAAACGGCCATCCGTTATGGAAAAATATGTTCCGTTGTTTATCCGGCCGCCAGTTTTTTGCTTTCATCCACACGAAGCAAGGAGTATACGGTGGATATACGCCCGGATTTTGACCGAGATTCTTCCAGAATCCGCGCTGAGGCAGTATTAAAGATACGGGTTTTATTTTTGCTCCTTATAGGCATTTCGCTTTTCTTTAAGGGGCTGGGGCTTATCAAACGGCATGGTATCGCTTCTTATTTTACCGGAAACCCAAATCCTGGCCAGCCCAAAAAGCAAACTCATTCGGCTGAACAATAATGAAAGATGCAAAACTGAAAAACGGTTTTTGGAAAGGGGATTTTTATGAGCGAACATCCTATTGAAGGCATGATGGATACGACATTAGAAAAGATTAAACAGATGGTAGACGCTAATACGGTCATTGGGGAACCTGTGGTATCTCCTGATGGAAGCGTCATAATACCAGTTTCCCGTATCAGTTATGGCTTTGCCTCTGGAGGATCGGATTTTCCCTCTAAGCATACAACGGATAAGTCCTTTTTTGGGGGCGGTGCAGGCGCCGGTGTTACCATCAATCCCGTTGCGTTTATCGCCATTCACGATGGAAATTTCCGCCTTTTGCAGATCGATCCTTGTTCCTCTTCTCTGGACAGAGCGATTAATATGGTCCCTGATTTAGTAGAAACCGTAACAGGTTTAATTCATAAGAAAAAAGGGGATGACGGGCAATCCGAGAGTAAATAAAGTTTGCCTGCATTTCGATTTCTGAATTCACCTGCCCCTGCATATAGTGTATGGGCAGGTGATTAAATTGATAAAAAAATTTATAGCTTTTTTGACAGCTGCGTTTTTGTGTTTACCGGCACTGTACCCCGTATCGGCTGAGGAGACGCTTTCTGTTTCGGCCCGGGCTGCCGTTTTGATGGATGCATCCACAGGCCGCATCCTTTTTTCTGTTAATCCAGATGAAAAACTAGCCATGGCCAGTACAACAAAGATTATGACGGCTCTATTAGCTTTGGAAGAAGCGGAAAAAGAGAATAAAGCGGTAAAAATTACCCGGGAAATGATACAGGTGGAAGGCTCCTCCATGGGGCTGAAAGAAGGAAATGTCCTGAGCTTAAAAGATTTGACTGCCGGTTTGTTGGCTGTCTCTGGAAATGATGCAGCTAATTCGGTGGCTATTGCTGTTTCCGGATCCAAAGAAGCGTTTGCAGACCGTATGAATCAAAAGGCGCAGGAATTGGGAATGGAAAATACTCACTTTGTCACGCCTTCCGGTTTGGACGACGAAGAGCATTACTCCACTGCAAGGGACATGGCCATTCTGGCCTGCCATGCACTTGAGAATGAGGAATTTGCCGCGATAGTTTCACAGCCTACTATCCGCGTTACATATCAGTCCCCAGATCAGTCGTACGTTTTGACAAATCATAATAAGCTCTTAAGAATGTATGAAGGCTGTATCGGAGTTAAAACCGGGTTTACAAAAAAAGCCGGAAGATGCCTTGTTTCCGCAGCGGAAAGGGACGGCGTCAGGCTGATTGCAGTAACCCTGAACGCTCCGGATGACTGGAACGATCATATGGCCATGTTTGAGTATGGATTTTCCCAGATGTCGGTGTTTACTCCGGATGAATCAGCATACAGGCTTCCTATCGCTGTGGTAGGCGGAGAAGCTTCGTCTGTTTCTGTGCGGGGAGAAACGGGAGAGGCGGTAAACCTTTTAAAAAAGGAAGAAGACTCGCTGATTCGAAAAGTGGAATTGCCTCGTTTTGTGTATGCAGGGGTAGAAAAAGGACAGATTATAGGGCGGGTCGTATATTGCTTGGGAGAGAAAGAAGTGGCTTCTGTCCCTCTGCGGGCAGAAAATGCTGTTCCGTATTTACACCGGGAAAAGACGGCTTGGGAAAAAATACAGGAATGGTTTACCGGCTTTTTTATTCATAAATAGAAACAGAGCAACAGAAAAGGATGAGTATATGGCAAAGGATGTTAGACTTCAGAAGTTCTTGGCGGAAAGCGGCGTGGCATCCCGCAGAAAGTCGGAAGAAATGATAGCTGCGGG
This sequence comes from uncultured Clostridia bacterium, assembly GCA_944380875.1. Lineage (GTDB taxonomy): Bacteria > Bacillota > Clostridia > Oscillospirales > Acutalibacteraceae > UMGS1264. The sequence continues at coordinate 105,643 of CALWJA010000105.1, read as the reverse complement.
TGAAGTAAAGGTAAATGGCTCCATAGCAAAAATAGGGGATAAAATCGATCCGGGCAAAGATAAGGTTACAGTACGGGGAAAGCTTGTGGAAGGAGCGGAGCGTTTCGTATATATAATGCTCCATAAGCCCCGGGGATTTATTACCACAATGAGCGATGAAAGGGACAGAAAATGTGTGGCCGGTCTTATAGAAGAGGTACCTGGACGGGTATATCCTGTGGGCCGGCTGGATAAGGACTCGGAAGGGCTTCTTTTAATGACAAATGATGGTGCATTTGCCAATGCTATGATGCACCCTTCCCATCATGTTCCTAAAACATATCGGGTTACGGTGCGCCCGGCTGTTACGGAAGAACAGCTTACTTCTCTATCGATAGGCGTAATGATAGAAGGAAGAAGAACAGCCCCTGCCAGAGTTAAGGTGCTTTCCCAAAGCAGCGGACGCGTAGTTCTGGAAATGGTTCTGTTTGAGGGGCGCAACCGGGAGATCCGAAAAATGTGCGAAGCGTTGGGGCTGGAAGTGGCCAGGCTCAAACGAATTGCCATGGGCCCTGTAAAACTGGGAATGCTCCAGCCGGGAAAGTGGAGGGAACTGACAAAAGAAGAAATTCGAGCCCTTAAAAGAGAGGCTTTGGGGACAGGCGACAATAGGTCACAGAAAGGAAGAGGACGCAGATGATAACCATTCTCCCGGTTGGGGAACCGGATAAAAGCAAATACCTCCAGGGGACAGGCATTCGTGAGGATGCCTGCGAACTCCTATTAATGAAGGATAAAGAGGACGTGTTGGGCGGCGTGGCCGTTACTATTGAAAATTCGGAGCTTCTCCTTTTGAAGCTTTTTGTAGAAGGGGCTGATTTATCGGCTTTGACGGCAGAGCAGCGTTTTATGGCGGATAGTCTTCTGCGTGCCGCAGCGTCTTACGGTGCTAACCAATATGCCTACCGGATTATATCCGAGCAGAAAGAGGGGGCGGATTTTTTCCGTGGAGAGGGCTTTGCTTTGGATGATTCTGGAAGAATGGTTCTGCCTACCTCTGCCATTGTAAAAATTTGTAAAGAATCGTAAGGTTTTTGGGAATACACCTTGCCAATACACGGAGAAGATAGTATAATAACTTTAATTGCTGTATTTTATTCGAGCTGATCATAGAAGGAGGAATTTTCATGAGTAACGTTGGCAATGCGGAACTCCTGCAGAAAATTCGCGAGGAAGCGAAAAATACTGCTGGATACAAGCGCATTACTGCATTATTCGACGAAGGAACATTTAATGAGATCGACGGGCTTGCAAAATCCCAGGATGGGTTGGCGGAAGTTGTGGCCGGTTTCGGTTTGGTAGACGATTGCCCGGTATATGCGTTTGCGCAGAACAGCGATGTAGCTGGCGGTGCTATGAGCAAAGCCCAGGCTGCAAAGATCAAAAAAGTGTATGATCTGGCTGTTAAGACAGGAGCTCCTGTGGTAGGAATTTATGATTCCATCGGCGGGCGCCTGAAGGAAGGTGCGGACATGCTGGCTGCTTACGGAGAGATCCTGAAGAACAGCAGTGCGCTTTCCGGAGTGGTTCCGCAGATTTCTCTGGTTCTTGGTCCCTGCATTGGTACCTCTGCTATGATCGCTGCGAATGCCGATATTCTTGTTATGAGCAAAAAAGCGGAGCTGACAATCAATACCAGCGGTGCAGGAGCTTCTGCTGAGGAAGCGGTTGCTGCCGGTGTATGCAGCATTTTGAAGGATACAGAAGAGGAAGCCGTTGCAGCTGTTCGTGATCTGTTGACGGTCCTGCCTTCCAATAATCTTTCCGGTGTGCCTGTAGTAGAATTTGAAGGCGCTTCTGTGGGCGATGTGCCTGCAGGTACTGCGGCTGCAGATGTGATTGGGCTTGTTTCCGATCCGGATGCATTCATCGAATTGGGCGCTGCTTTTGGTTCTGCTGCAAAGGTAGGCATTTCTACAATTTCCGGCGCGGTAGTAGGTATGGCAGCATATACTGGAGTTCTGGATGCAGACGCTTGTTCCAAAGCGGCTCGGTTTGTCCGTTTCTGCGACGCTTTCTCCATTCCGGTAGTTTCCTTTGTGGATGCTTCTGAATTTGCTTCCCTGCGTGAAGCTGTCAAATTGAGCAATGCATATGCTGAGGCTACTTGTGCTAAGGTAACGGTTGTTACCGGCAGTGCATACGGCCCGGTTTATATCGCTCTTTCTGGCCGCGGCGCCAACGCAGACTGCACCATTGCTTGGGTGGACGCTGTGGTATCTCCCATTGCTCCTGCAGCTGCTGCGTTGTTCTTGCACAATGGCGATCTGAAGGGCTCCGATGACCCCAATGGGGATCGCGCAAAGTTGATTGAAGAATATAAGGCTACGGAGGCTACTCCTATTGCCGCTGCTGCCCAGGGGTATATTGAAGATGTGATTGCTTCTGAAGAAACCAGATCCAAGATCATTGCAAATCTTGCTATGCTTTCTGCAAAGAGAGTTTCCAATCTGCCCAAGAAGCACAGTAACATTCAGTTATAATTGATACCGATTAGGAGGATAACGACCATGAAAAATCTTAAAATTACCGTTAACGGCGTAGCATATGATGTACAGGTAGAAGAAGCAAACGGCGCCGCCGCTCCTGCTGCTCCTGCCGCTCCCGCACCGGCTGCTCCCAAAGCTGCCGCTCCTGCTCCCAAGGCCGAGGCTCCCAAAGCTGCTGCTCCTGCTGCAGGCGCTGAAGTAGTTTCTTCTCCTATGCCTGGTACAATCGTGAATACAGTAGTGTCCGCCGGCCAGGCTGTTAAGAAGGGTGATGTTCTGGTAATTCTGGAAGCTATGAAGATGGAAAACGAAATCATGGCTCCCCATGATGCCACAGTTGCAGCTGTACACGTAAACAAGGGTGACAGCGTGGAATCCGGTACTCCTCTGGTATCTCTCCAGTAATAGAGATTGGGTAAACGTCCAAATTATAGCTGAAGGAGAGAATAAAGAATGGCAAAGAAAATTCTGGTTACAGAAACCGTTCTGCGTGATGCGCATCAGTCTTTGATCGCCACCAGAATGCCAATCGGGGATATGCTCCCGATTTTGGATAAATTGGATAAAGTTGGATTTGCGTCTCTGGAATGCTGGGGCGGCGCTACATTTGATTCCTGCCTCCGTTTCCTCAATGAAGATCCCTGGGATCGTCTGCGCACAATTCGTAAAAACTGCCCCAACACCAAGCTGCAGATGCTTTTCCGCGGGCAGAATATGCTGGGCTATCGTCATTACGCTGATGATGTTCTGGAATATTTTGTGCAGCGGTCTGTAGCAAACGGTATTGATATTATTCGTATTTTCGATGCTCTGAATGATATCAAGAATTTGGAAGTAGCTATTAAGGCAGCCAAAAAAGAAGGCGCCCATGCGCAGGTTGCTATTTCCTATACGACAGGCCCCGTATTTACCAACGAGTATTATGTGGAATACGCGAAACGTATTGCAAATGCCGGCGCAGATTCTATCTGCATCAAGGATATGGCGGCTCTGCTGACTCCTTATAAGACCTATGAACTGGTTAAAGCCCTTAAAGAAGCTGTTAATCTGCCGATTCAGCTCCATACCCATTACACTTCCGGCCTGGCTTCCATGTGCTTGATGAAGGGCATTGAGGCTGGCGTGGATGGAATCGATACGGCTATGTCTCCTCTGGCATTGGGAACTTCTCATGCGCCTACGGAATCCATGGTTGCTGCGCTTCAGGGCACAGAATATGATACCGGTCTGGATCTGGTTCTTCTCAATGAGATCCGTGAATATTTCATGGGTCTGCGGAAGAAATATATGGAAAGCGGCCTTTTGGATCAGAGTATGCTGGCTACCAATACCAAGGCTCTGGTATATCAGGTTCCCGGCGGCATGCTGAGCAATCTGCTCTCCCAGCTGAAGCAGGCAGGCAAGGAAGACAAGCTGGAAGAGGTTTTGAGCGAAGTACCGCGTGTGCGCGAGGATTCCGGTTATCCGCCTCTCGTTACGCCTACCTCCCAGATTGTTGGTACACAGGCTGTATTTAATGTAATCAGCGGTGAACGATATAAGATGTGCACCAATGAATTTAAGGATCTTGTTTCCGGTAAATATGGTACCACGCCTATGCCTGTGGATCCTGCATTTGCTAAGAAGATCAACGGTGGTGCGGAAATTATTACCTGCCGTCCTGCGGATCTTCTCAAACCTGAGTTGGAAGATCTCCGTAAGGAATGCGCGGAGTGGATTGAGCAGGAAGAGGATGTTCTCTCTTATGCCCAGTTCCCGAAGGTGGCTCTGGACTTCTTCAAAAAGCGCCGGGATGCTAAGTATGGCATCGACGGAAAGCATGGAGATGCTGAGAAAGAAATTCATCCTGTGTAAAACATTTTGATTGTATACAGAGAAACGGTATGGCTTAGAGGCCGTGCCGTTTCTTTTTCTCTGCGTGGGCTGCGAAAAAAACAGTACAAGTATATAGGGGCTTCTAATGATGGGAGGAATATATTTTGCCTAAACAAATATTCCAATCAGAACTATCTGCATGGGGGATTTCCCAAAAACATGAGCGGATGGATAATGGTGAATTACGATTTCGGCTCATGGGAAGAGATGGCAGCGGTTATATTCGTTGTGAAAATCCGGGCCCGCCAGTTTGGGAAAACGGCCACAGCCATTCAAGTTTACAAGAACTGGTACTTGTGCAGCATGGAGCTGTTGTTTTTGTTGAGTTGCGAGGCAAGGAAACGAAATTCACTCTTTTACAAGAGGGCGACTGGGCCGTAACCACTCCCCAAGTGCCGCATACTGAATGTGTGGGGGGAAACGCTGTAGTTCATACTATTAAGTTTGGGGACTGTTCTAATTCCGACTGGATTCCATCTTTGGAATTGGATGCCAAAACAAAATCCCTGTCGTTTGAAGAAGCATGCCAAAAATGCCAAAGCAGGTAATAGAATTTACCATCTATACCCATACCTTTTTATGTAGAGCCGATTTGTTACTCCAGCTCTTTGAATTTACCGCTTTTCCTGCCCAAACATTGACAATTCCGCTGTAAAACTGGTAAAATAAATAAGAATATACATTGGCTTTTATCAGTTACATGCATGGGTATTGCCTGCATAGTAGAAAAGCAGGATTTTGCTTTCCTATTTTTGGAAAATGTCAATATTTTAAAGGAATTGAGATGATGGAATATGGTCCGAAGTATGACGGGGTTTGGACGTTATACTGAAGTAGTGGACGGCCGAAATATTATTGTTGAGATTAAATCCGTAAATCATCGGTATTTTGAGTTTTCCTCACGTGTCAGCCGGGGATATGGATTTTTGGATGAAAAGCTGAAAAGCTATCTGCAGACTAAAATCGCCAGGGGCAAGGTGGATGTGTATGTATCCGTGGAAACTCTGGATGATGGAGAAGTCCAGGTGTTAATCAATCACGATTTGGCAGATGCGTATGTAAAAGCCCTTAAGGAACTGGCTGCAAGATACGATATACAGGATGACATTTCCGTGAGTACACTTTCCCGGTATTCGGATGTTTTTTCCGTCCATAAGGCTCCCGAAGACGAAGAAAAAGTGTGGAATGCTGTTAAAGTGGTTTTAGATCAAGCGTATGCTTCCTTTATGACTATGCGGGAAACAGAAGGAAAGAAATTGGAAGAGGATATTCTTTCCAGAGCCAAATCCATTCTTGCTATTGTAGAGAAAATTGAGGAGCGTTCCCCGCAGACTCTGAAGGAATATCGTGAACGGCTTTTGGCAAGACTTCAGGAAATGCTGGGGGACGTTAAAATTGATGAGCAGCGGGTTCTTACGGAGGCTGCAATTTTTGCGGATAAAATTGCCATTGCGGAAGAAACGGTTCGTCTTAGAAGCCACTTTGATCAGATGAAAGCTATGGTGTCATCCGGCGAAGCTGTAGGACGGAAATTGGATTTCCTTGTTCAGGAAATGAATCGGGAAGCAAATACCATCGGTTCGAAGGCAACCGATTCGCAGATTGCCCATATGGTGGTGGATATCAAGGCGGAGATTGAAAAAATTCGCGAACAGATTCAAAATATAGAGTAAAATAGGCTCATTGTTCTCGGAGGATACAAAATGAAACTTATTAATATTGGTTTTGGCAATATGGTTTCTGCCAATAGGCTGGTGGCTATAGTGAGCCCTGAATCTGCCCCCATCAAGCGGATCATTCAGGATGCTAAAGAAAAAGGAGCGCTGATTGACGCCACCTATGGCCGGCGTACTAGAGCTGTAATAATTACAGACAGCGACCATGTAATCCTTTCTGCGGTGCAGCCGGAGACAGTTGCCAACAGACTGAATGACAGGGATGATGATCTGGATGAGGAGGAGCTGGAAGAAGATGAATGAGAAGGGGCTGTTAATTGTTTTTTCCGGTCCTTCCGGCGTGGGAAAGGATACACTCCTGAAGAGGCTGTTGGAAAGGTATCCAAATATTCGCTTATCCGTATCGGCTACAACCCGCTCTCCTCGTTCCGGTGAGGAGAATGGAAAGGATTATTTTTTTATGAGCCGTGAGCGGTTTCAAGAGCTTCTTTCGCAGGATAAGATGCTGGAGCATGCTGAATACTGCGGCAATTATTACGGCACTCCCAGTGAGCCTATAGAAAACTGGCTTTCAGAAGGAAAGGATGTAATTTTGGAGATTGAAGTGCAGGGAGGCGCTCAGGTGCTTCAAAAGCGTCCGGAATGTGTCAGTATATTTGTGCTGCCCCCTTCTATAGAAGTTTTGGAAAAACGTCTCCGCAGTAGGGGAACGGAAGATGAGGAAACGATTCAAAAACGCCTTGGAGCCGCTAAAGAGGAAATTGCAAAGGTGTATCAATATGGCTATGCTGTTGTAAATGACGACTTGGATGAAGCAGCTGATGAAATCGCCGCAATTCTCCGGGCAGAGAAGCGCAGAAGCCTAAGAAATAAAGAACAGATTGAAAGGATGCTTAAAAATGCTTAAACCTTCCGCAGATTTGATTATAGACCCGAAACAGAGCCGCTATGCCTTGGTGGTAGCCATCGCCAAGCATGCCCGTGAAATTGCCGAAGAGGCAGAGAAAAACGGGGAAATCCTGGTAGATAAACCCGTGGATCTGTCTGTCCATGATTTTATGACACACGACTATATCATTACGGAAGACGCTTCGGAGGATGAGGAAGAAGAACCGGCAGCGGAGTAAAGCCATGATGATTGCCAGAGTAGCTGTAGAAAAGACGCTGTATCGATTTGATCGGTTGTTTGACTATTGTGTTCCTCAAAAATACTTGGATTGTGCTAAGCCTGGCTGTAGAGTTTTGGTTCCCTTTGGAAATTCCAACAGCAAGCGTACAGGGATGATTCTGGAGTGTAGGGATGCCGAACCCGTTGAATCTATAAAAGAAATACAAGCGGTGCTGGATCAAGCGCCGCTTCTTACTGAAGAAATGTTGTCATTGGTTTCATGGTTAAAAGGGCGGTATTTTTGCACGCTTTTTGATGCTGTAAAACTTCTTTTGCCTTCCGGGATCAACTATCAGATACACTCTCTGTATGAAATAGGCAATATGCCACTGAATGATAAGCTGACAAAGGAAGAGCTGCAGGTAGTTTCTTATCTTACAGAACAGAAAGAACCCGTGGCGGAAGAAAAGCTGCTGAAGGCTGTTAATCTGGAATCCGAGACTGTTTCTTTAGAAAAGCTTGTCAAACAGGGAATTTTGAAAAAGTCCAGCAGTGCTGTCCGTAAAATTGGGGATGCTACCCAGAAAATGGTTCGCCTTTCAGAAACGGATCTGAAAGAAAAACTTACGCCGAAGCAGAAAAAGGTTGTGGATTTTCTGGAAGAGACAGGTGCGGCTTCTCTAAAAGAGGTGTGCTATTATGTTGGAGTAACCCCTGCTGTTATCCAAAATCTTCTTGGCAAAGGGGTTATCTCCTGTTTTGATACGGAAATATACCGAAACCCTTATGAGCATATTTCGGAAAAAGTGGAGGAAAATTTGACTCTTTCGCCGGAACAGGAACAGGCGTATGAGAATATAATTTCCTGTTATCGAGAAAAAAGAGGGGCTGTGTCCCTTCTTTACGGTGTAACCGGAAGCGGAAAAACCTCTGTTTTTATGAAATTGATCGAACAGGTAGCGTCTGAAGGCCGCGGCGTCATTGTAATGGTTCCTGAAATTGCCCTGACCCCCCAGACCATTGGTATTTTTCATCGCCGTTACGGCCATAAAGTAGCTGTATTCCATAGTGCATTATCCATGGGAGAGCGCTTGGACGAATGGAAACGGGTAAAAAACGGGGAAGCTATAATAGCGGTGGGAACCCGTTCCGCTGTTTTTGCCCCGTTCCGCGACGTAGGCCTTATTGTGATGGATGAGGAGCAGGAGTATACGTATAAATCCGAATCCTCCCCCCGGTATCATGCCAGGGATGTAGCAAAGTTTCGCTGTGCATACCATAAAGGCCTGTTGCTGCTTTCTTCGGCGACACCTTCTTTGGAGACATACTACAATGCCCTGGAAGGCAGATACCAATATAATAAACTGGGGGACCGCTATGGAAATGCAAAACTGCCCGATGTTTCCGTGGTTGATATGAACGAGGAGCTGGAGGCAGGAAACGATTCCGTAATCAGCAGGCCGTTGTATCTGGCGCTGCAAGAAAATTTGGAACAGGGAAAGCAATCGATTCTGCTTTTGAACAGAAGAGGATATAATACTTTTGTAAGCTGTCGTTCCTGTGGCTATGTGGCTTCCTGCCCCAATTGCAGCATATCTCTCACATATCACGCGGCCAATGGAAGGCTGATGTGCCATTATTGCGGGTATTCCGTCCCATTTAAAAAGGAATGCCCCCAATGCCATGAAGAAAGAATGCATTACGCCGGCTTCGGGACCCAGAGGGCTGAAGACCAGCTTACTTCTTTGTTTCCAGAGGCCAGGATTCTGCGTCTGGATGCGGATACATCTTTCACAAAAGATGCTTACGAAAAGAATCTGGAAGAGTTTTCCCGGGGAAACTATGATATGATTATCGGCACACAGATGGTTGCCAAAGGATTGGATTTTGAAAATGTAACCCTAGTGGGAGTCCTTTCCGCAGATCAAACTCTGTATAGTGAAGATTTCAGAAGTTACGAAAGAGCTTTTAGCCTGCTTACACAGGTGGTCGGCCGATCCGGCCGCGGCAGATACGCAGGAAGAGCGATTGTGCAGACGTTTACCCCGGAGAACGAAATTTTTAAGTTGGCGGCAAAGCAGGATTATGAGAGCTTTTATGAGGGAGAAATTCTCATCCGCAAGGCGATGCTGTATCCCCCTTTTTCTGATATTTGTGTGGTGGGTTTTTCAGGCACACGGGAGGAAATTGTGCGGGACGCAAGCCAGTTGTTTTTGCTGCGCTTTGGGGAAAAAGCGAAAGAAAAATACGCAGCTATTCCGCTCCGGGTTTTGCAGCCGACACCGGCTTTTATAGCCAAGGTAAATAATAAATACAGATATAAACTGATTGTAAAATGCAGAAATACATCTTTATTCCGGGAATTTTTGGGAGAGCTTTTGCGGGAATTTTCCGCTGAAAAACGCTTTTCCTCTGTTTCGGTATTTGCCGATATGAACCCGGATACGGTTTTATAAAGATATTGCCGATAAATATTTGCAGAAGGGAAGGATCCAGTATGGCAATTCGAAATATTGTAAAGGATGGGGACGATATTCTTCTGAAAACCTGCAGGCCCGTTACGGTTTTTGACGCTAAACTGGCGCAGTTGTTGGAAGATATGGCCGAAACCATGCATGAGGCCGATGGAGTGGGGCTTGCGGGGCCTCAGGTTGGGATCCGCAGAAGGGTTGTCACCATCGATATCGGAGAGGGTGTAATGGAGCTGGTAAATCCTGAGTTTCTGGAGCAGTCCGGCAAACAGGAATGTGTGGAAGGGTGCCTGTCTTTTCCAGGGGAATACGGTATCACAACACGTCCCAAGCATGTGAAAGTAAGAGCACAGGATCGGCATGGAAATACATTTGAATTTGAGGCCGATGATTTTCTCGCAAATGTATGCTGCCATGAATTTGACCATTTGGATGGTATTGTCTTTAAAACCCGAGCAGTGCGTATGCTGAGCCCGGAAGAATTGGAGAATTTGAAATAATGCGTATTGTATTTATGGGAACTCCCGATTTTGCAGTTCCCTGTCTGGAAGCCCTGTTAGAAAAGGGGCATGAAATCTGCGGTGTGTTTACACAGCCGGATAAGCCTAAAGGAAGAAAATATGTCTTGACTCCGCCGCCTGTAAAAGAACTGGCTTTGGAAAAAGGCCTGACCGTTTATCAGCCTAAAACTTTGCGCACAGAAGAAGCGGCGGCATGTATCCGGGATTTAGCGCCGGATTGTATTGTGGTTGTGGCATATGGAAAAATTCTTCCAAAAGGGATATTGGAAATACCAACTATGGGCTGTATCAATGTACACGGTTCCCTGCTGCCGAAATACAGAGGAGCAGCTCCCATTCAATGGGCTGTTATCAACGGGGAAAAAGTAACCGGTGTTACAACCATGTTTATGGCGGAAGGGTTGGATACCGGCGACATGCTTCTTCGCACAGAAACGGAAATTCTTCCGGAGGAAACGGCAGGGGAACTATTTGACCGCCTGGCCCCTATGGGCGCAGATTTGCTGGTTAAGACTTTGGATGAACTGGAAAAAGGCAGCCTGCATGCAGAAAAGCAGAAGGATGAGGAATCCTGCTATGCGCCGCAGCTTTCAAAAGAGACGGCTGTTCTGGATTGGTCAAAACCCGCAGATTGCATATATAACAAGATTCGTGGAATGAATCCCTGGCCGGTTGCCCATACTTTCTATAAAGGACAGATGCTTAAAATTTACAGTTCAGCTGTTTCTGGAAGAAAAGAGGGTGTTCCCGGAGAAATTTTCCAGGAAAAGGGAAGGCTGTATGTTTGCTGCGGCGACGGAACACTGCTGGAAGTATTGGAACTGCAGTGCCAGGGAAAAAAGAGAATGCAGGCTGGGGATTTTCTCCGGGGGCATTCTTTTGAGCCCGGCGAAAGATTTGAACTATCTCCTCAGTAATTCCGGAAAGGACGGATGATTATGGGCTTTTACTTCTTTGATTACACATATTTTCTGTATATGCTGCCGGCAATCATTATTTCCATGATTGCACAGTTCAAGGTGAATTCCGCATTTCGGAAATATTCAGAGATCTCAACAGTAAGAGGCGTAACCGGTAGAGAGTCTGCCGCCCAGGTGCTTCGATATGGGGAAGTAACCGGTGTGGAAATCCAATCCACCTCCGGCAGGTTAACGGATCATTTTGACCCCCGTTCCGGTGTAATCCGTTTATCCCAGCCTGTATACGATGTAAATAGCATTGCGGCTGTAGGAGTAGCGGCCCATGAAGCTGGGCATGCCATCCAGCATGCCAGAGGATATTTTCCCATAAAGTTGCGCAGCGCTCTTGTGCCTATTACCAATATTGGATCCAATCTTTCTATTCCGCTGATTCTGATAGGTCTGATGCTTCCAGTAGAATACGATTTTGTAGTGACAATCGGCATTCTGCTTTATAGTTTGATGGTAATTTTTCAGTTGGTAACTTTGCCGGTAGAGTTTAATGCAAGTTCCAGAGCATTAAAGGCTTTGAGTGAAGCAGGAATTCTGGAAGGTGAGGAACTGCGCGGAGCCAAAAAGGTTCTGAGTGCTGCTGCTATGACATATCTGGCCGCTACATTTACGGCATTGATGTCGCTATTGCGGCTTCTCGCTATAGTAGGGGCTCGTCAGGGGAGAAACAGAAACTGATCGTAATTTCCTTTAAGAGCGAGTAGGAAGAAAGGATCAAATTATGGATAAGGCAAGATCGGCTGTATTGGCTGCTCTGCTGCGAGTGCGTGTAGACCAAGGGTATTCCAATATTGTTCTGGATAAAACCGTCATATCTTTCGGGCTGGATCAGAGAGATACCGCTTTTGCATCCGCTTTGTTTTACGGAGTCCTTGAAAAGAGGCTCCGTTTGGATTATTGTATATCCCAGTTTTCCAAAATGGCGCCTGGAAAGTTGGATCCGGTTGTATTGGAAATCCTTCGCATGGGGGTATTTCAGATGTTTTATATGGATCGGGTCCCTGATTCTGCAGCGGTCAATGAGGCTGTGAATCTGGCAAAGCAAAATAAAGCTGTAAAGGCATCGGGCTTTATAAATGGAGTTTTGCGAAATGTGATCCGGAATAAGAAATCCATACAATGGCCGGATGAAACGACGCCAAAGGGGAAAAGCATTCGGTATTCGTGCCCGGAAGAATGGATTGCGTTTTGGGAAAAAGCGTATGATCCTACGGTGTGTGGAGAAATTTTGGATTCTCTTGAGAAGAAACCGCCGCTGTATATACATTTAAATTCCTTAAAGACTACCGAAGAGAAATTAAGGGAAACACTGGCGAAAGATGATGTAAAGTGCTGTAACATTACAGGCCTAAAAAACACTTTTCGATTGGAACAAACAGGATCTTTGGCCGGCATGGAAGCTTTTCGTGAGGGATGGTTCCATGTACAGGATCTTTCTTCGCAAATTTGCTGCGCTTTAGTAGATCCCCAGCCGGGGGAACGTGTTATAGATGTTTGCGCGGCGCCAGGCGGAAAAACTTTTACCTTGGCGGAAAAAATGAGAAACCAGGGAGAAGTTCTATCTTTCGATAAATATAAAGGGAAGGTTCGCCTGATTCGTCAGGGAGCGGAGCGCCTAGGCTTATCGATAGTTAAAGCCGGTGTTCGGGACGCTTCGGCACCAAAGGAAGCCTTGGAAAAAGCGGATCGGGTCCTTTGCGATGTGCCTTGCTCCGGCTTGGGAGTAATCCGAAGGAAACCGGAGATTCGTTACAAATCTATGAAAGAACTTGACGGCCTGCCGGATTTGCAGTATCTTATTCTTTGTGAATCAGCTGAACTTGTCCGTGAAAAGGGAAAACTATTCTATTCTACATGTACATTAAATCCGGAGGAAAATGGAAAGATAGCCAATCGCTTCCTTTTGGAGCACCCTGGGTTTGCGCCATTAGCTCTGGATCTTCCCGAAGGAATAGTAAGGAAGATTGATGAGCCGGAAAATCAAATTACCATTTTTCCTTTTACAGCGGATTCAGATGGATTTTTTGTGGCGGCTTTTCAGAAGATATAAATGGGAAGTGTCTGTTTGGATTTAGAAGTTTCGCAGAACAAGAATATGGAAAAACAAGATATAAAGTCTATGACCCTGGAAGAGATTAAAGGGATAATGGGTTCATTGGGGCAGCCTCCCTTCAGAGCTCTACAGGTCTACCGGTGGCTTCAAAGAGGTGTATCCTCCTTTGAGGAAATGTCGGATCTTTCGAAAGAGCTTCGGAGCCGCCTTCAGGAGCAATACTACATACCCTCTGTTTCCATCATCCGAAAGCAGGTTTCCGCTTTGGATGGAACCGTAAAATATTTGTTTGGCCTTCTGGACGGAGAGTGTGTGGAGTGTGTGCTGATGCAATATCATCATGGATACTCTGTCTGTATTTCTTCGCAGGTTGGATGCAAAATGGGCTGTACTTTCTGCGCAACCGGAAAGAGCGGCTTTTCGAGAAATCTGCGAGCTTCCGAAATTCTTTCTCAGGTGCAGGCAGCCCAGAAGGACTGCGGCAACAGGATTTCCAATATTGTGCTGATGGGTATGGGAGAGCCGCTGGATAATTACGAAAATGTGCTCCGTTTTTTGGAATTGGTATCTTCTCCTGAGGGAATGAATATTGGTATGCGCCATATTTCTCTCTCCACTTGTGGAATCGTAGATAAGATATATGATTTGGCGGATCGGAAGCTGCAGCTTACTTTATCGGTTTCCCTTCATGCGCCTAATGACAAAATACGGGTCAAAACCATGCCTATCAACAGGAGATGGGGTGTGGAAGAGCTTTTAAAGGCTTGCCGGTATTATGGAAAAACTACCGGACGCAGAATTTCCTTTGAATATGCCATGATTAGCGGAGTGAACGACTCGGATTCCTGCGCGGAAGAATTGGCGGGAAGGCTGCATGGTATTTTGAGCCATGTGAATTTAATACCGGTAAACAATGTAACGGGCAACGGATACGTGAAAAGCCCGCCGGAACGTTTGAAACGTTTTATTAAAATCCTGGAGAAGAAAGGGATTACGGCAACGGTAAGAAGAACCCTCGGTTCTGATATAGATGCCTCCTGCGGCCAATTGCGCCGCAGAATGCAAGAGGAGGAAATGAAGGCTTGAAGATTTATGGAAACAGCGATATAGGTCTGGTAAGGCGTGCCAATGAAGATTCTTTTCGCTGTGAGAATTTTTCTGAAAATACCGCATTGCTGGTAGTCTGTGACGGAATGGGCGGAGCCAATGGCGGAAGCACAGCCAGCCAAATGGCTGTGGAAACCATATATACGGTGCTTCGTGAAGGTCTCCACGATAATATGGAGCCTGCGGAACTCCGGGAACTTCTGCTGCACGCTGTGGAAGAAGCTAATATGGCGGTGTATCGTTTTTCATTGGCTGAACCGGAATTAAGGGGAATGGGAACTACTGTCGTGGCGGCTGTGCTCCAAAAACAAGCAGCTTATATCGCTCATGTGGGTGATAGCAGGGCTTATCATGTTAAGCCGGAGGGAATCGAGCAGCTGACGGTAGACCATTCCATGGTACAGGAGTTGGTTCGCAGCGGGGATTTGACTGCGCTGCAGGCGAAAACTCATCCGCAAAAAAACATCATTACCCGGGCGGTAGGTGTCAACGAAAGTGTTGCTGCAGATTTTATGCAGGAAACTTTTTTGCCGGGGGATGTGCTGCTTCTCTGCACGGACGGGCTGACGAATTACGTTGAGGATGATACTATATTGGAATCTGTTCGTAATGAACCGTTGGAACATTTTTGCAATGATTTGATTGCCCTTGCAAAAGAGAACGGCGGCGGCGATAATATAACAATCGCTGCGGCCAAATACTGCTGAAGGGAGCTGAAAGACAATGGATAAATATTCCGGAAAAAGATTGGATGGCCGGTATGAAATACATGAGTTGATCGGCGTTGGCGGCATGGCTCTTGTTTATAGGGCATATGACACCATTGACGACAGAACGGTAGCTATAAAAATTTTAAAAGATGAGTTTTTGGGAAACGCAGAGTTTATCCGGCGTTTTAAAAATGAATCCAAGGCTATCGCTGTTTTGTCCCACCCCAATATTGTAAAAGTATACGATGTGAGCTTTGGGGACAGAATCCAGTATATTGTTGAAGAATTTATTGATGGTATTACCCTGAAGGATTACCTCTCCCAGCAAAAGGAAATCAAATGGAAGGAAGCTATCCATTTTACAGTGCAGATCCTGCAGGCTTTACAGCATGCCCATGAGAAGGGGATTGTTCATAGGGATATTAAACCCCAGAACATTATGCTTTTGCAGGATGGCACCATAAAAGTAACGGATTTTGGCATTGCTCGTTTTTCCAGAAGCGAGACCAGAACCATTACGGATAAAGCCATTGGCTCTGTACATTATATTGCGCCGGAACAGGCTCGGGGCGATTTGACGGATGAAAAGGCTGATATCTATTCTGTGGGCGTTATGCTTTATGAGATGCTCACAGGCCAGCTTCCCTTTGAAGCGGATAATGCTGTTTCTGTGGCGATCATGCAGATGCAGGCGGATCCTCGTCCGCCTAAGGATATTAATCCGGCTATTCCGGATGGCCTGGAGGAAATCACTCTTCGTGCCATGCAGAAAAATCCGGCTCAGCGGTATCAGTCAGCAGCAGAGATGCTGGCAGATATCGAGGCATTCAAAAGAAATCCCAGTATTGTTTTTGAATACAAATATTTTTCTGAGGATAATGCAGGAAATTACGCCAACGCGATTCATACTGTAAAAGGCAGCGATGCCCCTGTATACGATGACGATTTTGAATATGAGGAAGTGCTGGACAGACAGCATAGAAGCGGCCGGAAAAATAAAGCTATGCTTGTTGGTATCGGTATTCTGGCAGCCTTCCTTATTGTTGGAATAGCGCTGGGAGTAGCAGCTCTGATCCGCAGCTTTAATTCAGAAGGAGAAGGGGATGTAGAAGTCCCTAATTTTGTGGGTGAGTCCATTACGGACATACTGGAAAATGAAGAGTATAAAGACATTTTCGTATTTAAGCAGGATAACAGTAAGAAAAATCTGGATGCGGAAGTGGGCGAAATACTGGATCAGAAACCTTCAGCCGGCATGAAGGTGCATAAGGGAAGGGAAATTACTTTGTATGTAAACAGCGGCGGAAAAATGGTCGAGATTCCTGATCTGACCAACTATACGGCGGAAGATGCCGCTAAAGAGCTTTTGGAAAAGTATAATTTGAACAGCGAAGTAGTGGAAATTTCCGATGATACGGTAGAAGAAGGTCGTGTCATCCGCACGGATCCGCCGGCAGGCACTTCTGTTGCGGAAAAGAGCGTAATTGTAACCTTGTATGTAAGCGGTTCCAGCGAAGGGGACATGGTAGCCATTCCCTCGGAACTGATTGGAATGAATATAGACGACGCTCGAACCTATCTTTTGAGTATGGGTCTGGAGCTTGGGGACACGGTCGCCAAAGACGATACGGGTGAACCAGAGGGAACTATCCTTGAAACGTCTCCGCTGCCTGGAGTAAAAGTAGAAAAGGGTACAAAGATCAATGTGGTCTACAGTTCCGGAAAGATGAATCCCAAGACTGTAAAAGTCAATGTGGCGTTGCCCACGGAAGTGAATTATGATGTCCATGTAAAAGCGTATCTTGGCTCTGAGCTGATGGAAGAATCCACCATCAATCCTTCTTACAACGGTACATGGCAGCTTTCCTTTGATATCTCTGAGAATAAGGAATTGACCATTGAAATTGATGGGCAGAAATGGGCTGTATATACTTTAGACTTTGCAACGGGAAAATCGGATCAGACATGGCAGGGAACGTATACACCCCCTGTATCTTCCGAAGAGAGTTCCGAACCGGAACCGCCTTCCAGTGATCCGGAATCCGGTTTGGAGTCGGAAATGCCTATATCCAGTACGCCCATAGAACCTACGGAAGATTGATAGGGAGTTCAACCAATGACGGCGGAAAAAGTGATAACGGGAAGAATTGTGAAAGGCATCGGCGGTTTCTACTATGTAGAAGCCGCCGGTATTATCTATGAATGCAAAGCAAGAGGCATATTTCGGAAAAAGGATGTAACTCCGTTGGTAGGAGATTGGGTTCAAATCCTTCTTTCTGAAGACGGGACGGGCACAATATCCGAAATTATGCCCCGGAAAAACCAGTTGATCCGGCCACCCATTGCCAATCTGGATCAGCTTTTTCTGGTTGTATCCATCTGTGATCCGGCTCCCAGTACACTGGTAATTGATAAAATGATTGCCGCAGCAGAGGATCAGGGAATTGAACCGGTTTTGGTGGTATCCAAAACGGATTTGCTGGATGCCGGATGGCTGCAGGAGATATATGAAAAAGCAGGAATTCCGTTTTATGCTTTGTCTTCTGTTACAGGGGAAGGCATAGATAAGATCCGCCCTCTTCTGAAAGGGAAAATTACGGCTTTTACGGGAAATACCGGGGCAGGGAAATCCTCTCTTCTGAATCGTATCGATCCATCCTTTGGTCTGGAGACGGGAGAGATCAGCCAAAAATTGGGCAGGGGGCGGCATACTACACGGCATGTGGAACTTTTGCCAGTGGAAGGCGGATATGTAGCGGATACACCAGGGTTTTCTTTTATCCAGATAGAACGATACAACATGGTGCGAAAAGAAAATCTTCAATTCTGTTTCCGGGAATTCGCGCCTTATTTGAATACCTGCCAATTTGTTTCCTGTTCCCATGTTAAGGAAAAAGGATGCGCTGTTCTGGAAGCCGTAAAAAAGGGTGAGATCAGTGTGTCCAGGCACGAAAGCTATGTGGCTATGTATAATGAAGTAAAGGACATTAAAGAATGGCAGATAAAATGAAAACTTGTTTGATCCTGGGTTCTGCCCCAGTAGGGGATGTATCGTTTATCCGGGAATTTTTAAAGGAGAATCCCTTTGTTATTTGTGCGGACGGAGGCGTGGATTTAGCCCGCCGCTGCGGTGTAACACCCGATCTTATTATAGGGGATTTTGATTCTGTGCAGGGAGAACTCCAGGCCGATGTGGAATGTATCCGGCTTCCGGTTATGAAAGATGATACGGATACTATGGCTGCCGTAAAAACTGCCTTAGAGAGAGACTATACAGACATTGTTTTGGCGGGTGTATTGGGAGGCAGGCTGGATCACACCTTTGCGAATTTCTGTGTGCTGCAGTATATTCAGCAGCAGGGCGGCAAGGGCCAAATGGCCGATGAAACCACACGTGTGTTCTACATTTCGGGAGGAAAGCTGACCTTACGGGAGCTGGAAGGAAAAACTGTATCTGTATTTCCTTTTGCCTGTCACAGATGTGTGGTGAGCTATACGGGGCTTTTATACCCTTTGACAAAGCAGGCCCTTTATACGGACGCATCCCCCATGGGAGTCAGCAATGAGATCGTAGAGAAGGAAGCCTCTGTTTTGGTGCATGAAGGTAATGCTCTTATTATGGTCTTAATGCAAAAGTCGTAATTACATTGTATTCTGCGAAAAAATCCCCCTGTTTTGGATTTAAACCAAAACAGGGGGATTTTTTTGTTTATGCTGCAAAGAGAAAGGAACCTTTATTCCTGCCCTCTGAGGAGAACCTTCCCCTGGGCGTCTATAATAGAATCTTCCCGGATGATTTCTCCAACACTGTCTGCGATGATGGTTCCAGATTTCGGGTTTTTCACAGAAAGGATATGTCCTTTTATATCGGCCTCTACGTCTGAATATTCGAATGCGAGATCGGTTCCTTCCATAGTGCAGTTGATAAGTTTCAGGTTTTTGCAGTAGCAAAGAGGCTGTGTGCCAATGATTTTACAATTGATAAGGGTAAGACCATCCGAGAACCATGCCAGATATTCACCTTTAACAACAGAGTTTTCTACAGTGATGTTTTCTCCATGCCAGAATGCGTCTTTGGTATCCAAAACAGAATCCCGGATATGAAGGTTTTTGGTGTATTGGAAAGAATATTTTCCTTTCATTTCCAAGTGATCGATTTCAATATCCCGGCTTTCAAACAGATAATATTCCGATTCCATGGATGAATGGGAGATGGAAACCCCTCTGCATCTCCATCCAAATTCCGGAGAATGTACTGTGCAGCCCTTCATAGAAGTATTATCACATTCACGAAGGCATTTAATTCCGTCTATTGTGCAGTTTTCTATGTAGCCTCCTTTAGCATACCAGATAGGAGCACGGGTATTCACATCCAATACGGAATCCGTAAGCTTATAGTCCTGCACGTGCCATAAGGGATAGCGGAGGGAGAAGGAACAGTCTTTCACAGTAATATTTCGAGCTTCCTTCAAAACGGATTCCCCGTCCTGGGGACCGGCAAAACGGCAATGCACTACATCTGTATCTGTCAGGTTGTATAGAGCTCGTTCTTCATCAAAAGTTTTATTGCTAATTTCTGGTCTCATAAAATTCAGTCTCCGTTCTTCTTAAATATACGTAATACAACATATGAGTATTTCCTGCCTGCAGAACAGACAGAATATAAAGATTTATGTAATGCGGGCAACTCCTCACTTCCGGCTTATGCTTTTGGTATGAAATTTCATGCGTTCAGAAAACCTCCCTTATAACACTATCACATGGAGTTAAGACTAAGTCAATAGAAAAAGCAAAAAAATTCCCTAACAACATCAAATAATCCTTAGAGTGGAGGATTTTCTGAGAAACTTTTTATGGCTGTAAATTTGAAAGGCATATCCCATATATTCCTACAGTATGATAGTGCAGGGAGAGGAGGAGAACTATGAAGAAGAAAGAGAGACAGCAGGGGTTTGTAAAGGGAGCTGCCATTTTATTAGCCGCTTTAGGTCTTGTAAAGATTGTAGGGGCGTTGTTTAAGATTCCTTTAAACAGCATCATCGGAGATGCAGGTATGGGATATTTTGGAACAGCGTATACCATATACAATCCTATTTTTTGCCTGGCTACAGCGGGATTCCCGGTAGCGATATCCCGCATGGTTTCCGAACGGAGTGCCTTGGGGCGTTGGGGGGATGTAAAAAAGATTCAGAGACTGGCCTTGCCTCTCTTTGTAGTAATGGGGATTCTGGGTTTTAGTATAATGGTTTTCGGGGCCAGACCATTCCTGCAATGGATCAACCATGAGGATATAAACGCTCTTCCGGCGGTTTACGCCTTGGCACCTGCCATTTTGTTTAGCGTTATGGGATCCGTATACAGAGGTTACTACGAAGGACTGCGCAATATGACGCCTACAGCACTTTCTCAGGTGCTGGAGGCAATGGTAAAATTATTTCTGGGATTGTTTCTCGCTTGGTATGTTCTGGCAAAAGGATTGGAACACTATAGAAACAGCGGGGCTATCTTGGGAACAACGTTTCCATCAGAAAATGCTGCCAGGGAATATTTGATACCATACGCAGCGGCTGGCGCAATTTTAGGTGTTACAGCGGGATCCTTCCTCAGTTTTTTGTTTTTATGGGGATATAATCGTTTGCATCACAAAGGTGTGAATAAACAGCCGCAAGCCCCCGTTTCCTCTAGTACTTCCGTTTCTGTCCTAAAGGAATTGCTGCGAACGGCTCTGCCGGTTGCTTTAGGTTCTCTTACTGTGAACCTCTCCAGCTTGGTGGATACAGTATCTTTACAAAATTGCATCAGCAGTATAATGCGTATGCATCCGGAAGCTATTTTGGAACAATATGGTCAGTTTCTGCAGGCAGCTGATATGGAACAAAATCGTGTGCCAGCGGCTCTTTTTGGGTGTTATACCAATGCTTTAACTCTTTTTATGCTGGTTCCCGCTTTAACACAGGCCTTTGGGGTTTCTGCTTTGCCAAACGTAACAGCGGCGTGGGTATCCCGAGATAAACGACGATTGCAGAAAAATATAGAAACGGTTTTGCGGGCGTCGCTGCTTTTTACTTTACCTGCAGGTATTTGCCTTTCCGTTTTGTCCGCACCTATAACATCGTTGCTGCATTTTAACCCTATAACGGGCAAAATATTAACCATTTTAGGGATTGCATCCATCTTTGCTGCCATCAGCACGCCCGTCTGCAGTATGCTGCAGGGGATAGGAAGAATGGATTTACCTGTAAAGCTTATGGGAATTGGGTTAATCATTAAGGTAACCTGTAACTGGCTTTTAACCTCCCGACCGGAAATCAATGTTTTAGGTGCTGGAATAGGTTCGCTGGCCTGCTATTTTTTCCTCACCTTTGCAGGGCTTTATCTTTTAATTTCCCATGCAGGAATAGAGCTGCATCTGATCCATGTGGTAGCAAAGCCCTTTATGGCTTCCGTGTTGTGTGCGGCAGCCGGATATGCCGTTTACAAAATGGTATTCCCGGTTGCAGATAGCACAGCAGCTGCACTGTTGACTTTGGGGACTGCCGGTTTTGTATGGATTTTGTCTGTTCTGTTTCTTAAAATGTTTTCTGTTTCTGAGGTGCAGCGCCTGCCGGGAGGACAAAAAATTGCGAAAATACTTGAAAATCATCGTTGGATACGGTAGAATGTAAAACGAACCAAATTTGAGGCCGGGGGCGGATGTATTGGATTATAATTCCGGGAAAAAATACACAGTGGAAGATTTACTTGCCATAATGAAAAAGCTGCGAGCTCCCGACGGCTGCCCGTGGGATCGGGAACAAACCCATCATTCCATTCGGAAGTGTTTTATCGAAGAAACGTATGAAGCTCTGGAAGCAATCGACACGGAAAACACAGATCTTCTAAAGGAAGAACTGGGAGATGTGCTGTTCCAAGTAGTTTTTCATTCTGAGTTGGAAAAGGAAAAGGGAACCTTTGATTTTTCGGATGTTGTGGATGGGGTGTCCCGTAAAATGATCCTGCGCCATCCGCATGTTTTTGGAAATACGGAAGTCAGTGGTACGGCGGACGTTCTCAAAAATTGGGATGCGATAAAAAAGGAAACGAAAGGCCAAAATACGCAGAAAGAGGTGCTTGAGAGCGTCTCCAAAGCGTTGCCGGCTTTGATGCGGAGCGCGAAAGTGCTTAAAAAGGCGGAAAAGGCTGGTTTCAAGAGGGAAAGTTCGGAACTGTATCAGGATCTTTCTGATTCTGTAGTGGCTGCCCAAGATTTAGCAAGTGGGAAGAATACAGAGGCAGAAAAGGTTATAGGCCGATTGCTTCTGGCTGTGGTGAATGTATCCAATTTGTTGGATGTGGATCCTGAAGAAGCCCTTACCCGTTCCTGCGACGATTTTATCGAAGAGTTTGGCATTTTGGAAAGAGATGCCGGCTGGAAATGAAGTATTGAAATAATTTCTGGAGTATGTAATTTTCAGCTTCCTTTGAGGCTGATGATTTATAAAACACAAAATATGGAGGAATTTAAATTATGAACAAAACGGAACTGATTGCTGCTGTAGCGGAAAAAGTCGGAATGTCCAAAAAAGATGCCGACGCCGTTGTAAATGCTGTTATCGATACGATTGTTGAAGAAGTTGCTAAAGAAGAAAAAGTTCAGATCGTTGGGTTCGGAACTTTTGAGGTTCGCAGCCGCAGTGAAAGACAGGGTCGTGATCCCAGAACCAATTCTCCTATCACTATCCCTGCTTCCAAAGTGCCTGCTTTCAAGGCCGGCAAGGCTTTTAAGGATGCTATGGCAAAATAATGTAGGCAGCCTTTTATGATTTTAGAACTGCGGTAAAACAACGTATGATACACGTCTGTTTTGCCGCAGTTTTTTTGAAAGGAACATGTAAAATGCGATTGGATAAATATTTGAAAGTTTCCCGTATTATCAAACGGCGAACAGTAGCAAATGAAGCCTGCGACGCAGGCAGGGTGTTGGTAAATGGAAAAGTGGCCAGGGCCTCTTACGATGTGAAAGTCGGGGACATCCTTGAGCTGCAGTTAGGTTCCAGAAGTGTGAAAGCGCGGGTATTATCCGTGATGGAAGTTGTCCGGAAGGAAAACGCAGGGGAGATGTACGAATTCCTTTCTTAATACTCGGGATTTGGCAGCATATGAACCCTTTGTGATGCATATACATGAAGCAGAACAAACACGGAGGGATTCATATGACAGACGAAAAAAAGACTGTGAAAATGCCCCACAGCCTAATCTTGGAAAACAGGAATTCCCTGACAGCAACCGGAGTTTCCAATGTGGATAGTTTTGACGACCAGACCATCATTGCCTATACGGATTTGGGAGAGCTTACAGTAAGAGGAAAAAATCTGAGTATCAGCCGGCTTAATATTGAAACAGGCGAGTTAACGCTTGCCGGAGATGTTTCTTCTCTTACGTATTCGGAATCCAGGCCGGAAGGCGGTTTCCTTTCTAAGCTTTTCCGCTGAGGAGGGGAAGGGGTGAATATAACCTTAGCGGAGCAGCTCCGCGGCTTCTATTTTTCCCTGGGTATGGGCCTTTTTTTAGGGGCCGTTTACGATAGTTTCCGGTTGATTCGGATTTTCTGGAATCCTCCCAGACGGCAGCTGTTTTTTTTAGATATACTTTGTATGCTCTTGCTGGGGGTGTTTACGTATCTTCTTTTTTTGACAGTGAGTGACGGAACTCCCCGATTGTATGCTTTTTTGGGGGAGTGTGTGGGCTTCTTTTGCTATTTATGGACAGCTGGTAAAATTACAGAGAGAATTGCCAGATGTATTTTGAAATTTTTAGCTTGGCTTTTTTGGCGCCCTTTGCAGAGATGTATGAGATTCTTTAGAATAAAAGCGCAAAACGCGAAAAAAAAGGTATATATTTCCATAAAAGGGCGACAAAAACATGGAAAAAAAACTTGAAACCCGCTTGCTTTCTATTGTATAATAGAGCCATATAATTTTGTTGTATATTTTTGTGCATAAGCAGGCGGAAGGAGAGAAGAAAATGCGGATTATTAAGACTAAAAAGCAAAAATCCAGTTTTCTTCTCCGGATTGCTATATTTGCTTTTTCTGTCTATATTTTGGCGGCGCTTGTTAACCAGCAGATTATGATTGCTCAGAAAAGCCAACAGTTGGATGAGCTTTCCAAAAAAATTCAAGTGGCGGAAGTGCAGAATGATGAAATCCGCCATGTGCTGGAAGACAGCGAAAACCAAAGTGATGAATATATCGAGCAATATGTCCGAAGGGAATTGGGATACGCAAAACCCGGAGAACGTATTTTTGTCAATATCGCAGGAAACTGAAATGTTTTAAGGAGGACAAAACTTACATATGCAGCTTGAGGTAGGAAGCATCCTGGAGGGAAAAGTTACCGGTATAACAAAATTTGGCGCCTTTGTTGAACTGCCTGGAGGAAAGGTCGGCATGGTTCATATTTCTGAGGTTGCGCCCACGTTTGTTAAGGAAATTCGCGATTTTGTAAAAGAAAACCAGGTCGTGAAAGTTAAGATTTTAAGCATTGGCGAAGATGGAAAGGTGAGCCTTTCCATGAAAAAAGCTATGGAGCAGCCGCAGCGCCCAGCTTCCTCTGCTCCCCGCTCTGGTGGGCGTCCGGGAGGGGCGAATCGTTATAGCCCGCGTCCCAGTGCCAATAGGCCCGGAAATTTTGAATGGCAGGCCAGCCGGAAAAATGAAGCCGTTAGTTTTGAAGATATGCTTTCCCGCTTTAAACAAAGCAGCGATGAGAAGATGTCTGATTTGAAGAAGTGCATGGAGTCCAAACGGGGCGGTTTTTCCCGTCACGGAGGCCAGCAGAAATAAAAGCAGAAAAGCGGAGTGTTGGATGCACTCCGCTTTTTAGATATGTGCGGAGGAATGAAGAATGAGGGAAATAGAAGCTGCCCGTATTAGGGATGCTGTAGAAAGACTTTGCGTGGAGGCAAATAAAGTGCTTCCTGAAGATGTGGAAATGGCTATGCGATGTGTTGCTGCAAAGGAGACAGATGCGCTTCCGGCAGCTGTGATGAAAGATTTATGTGAGAATCTGGATGCTGCGCGGGAACTGGATATTCCTGTTTGTCAGGATACAGGAATGGCTGTGATTTTTGCGGAAATAGGGCAGGAAGTACATATTATCGGCTCTTTTGAGGAAGCTGTGAACGAAGGTGTGCGCAGAGGGTATCTGAATGGCCTTCTCCGCTGTTCGGTTGTAGCCGATCCCATCCGCAGAGGAAATACAGGGGATAATACACCGGCTATTCTGCATACCCGGTTGGTTCCAGGGGATACAATACGCCTTACAGTGGCGCCAAAAGGGTTTGGAAGCGAAAATATGAGCCGTATAAAAATGTTTACCCCCTCTGCCACAGAACAGGATATCATAGATTTTGTTGCAGAAACTGCGCGGCTGGCAGGAGGAAATGCCTGCCCGCCTATGGTTCTGGGAGTTGGTATTGGCGGCGACTTTGAAAAGTGTGCTCTCCTGGCTAAAACAGCGCTTTGCCGCTCTATTTCGGAACGAAATGCCGATCCTTATTATGCGGAACTGGAGCAGAAGATGTTGACAGCCGTAAATGCGCAAAATGTAGGCCCTCAGGGATTCGGCGGGCTGACTACGGCTCTGGCTGTTAATATTGAACAGTTTCCTACCCATATTGCGGGGCTGCCTGTTTCGGTAAATACGGGTTGTCATGTAACTCGTCATAAAAATATTACAATTTAGCCATAATATTCTTTTATTTATTTATATAATGTGCTATACTATATATAGAAAGAACAATCACTTGTTCTTCTGGGAATTTCTCCCGTATCTATTCAAAAAGGAGATGCTGTTATGAGAATCACTGTGATCGGTCGAAAAGTAAATCTCAGGGAGAATTTTAAGGAATTGGCACAAAAAAAGCTGTCTCGTTTTGAACGCATCTTTGACGAAGATGCGGAAGCTACTGTAGTGGTTACAGTGGAAAGAAAAATTCAGACAGTAGAAATCACCATCCGTCAGAAAGGAATGATTTATAGGGCAGAGGCTTCAGATTTGGAAATGAACGATGCGCTCGATCAGGTTATCAGCGCATTAGGGCGTCAGATTCGTAAGAATAAAGCCCGCCTGGATAAAAGAATCCATTCTGCAGCGCTGGACCAATATTTGGATGATGGATTTTCTGGATCGGATGCAGCTTCGGAAGATGAGGAAGAGTATAAAATTGTCCGCAAAAAACATTTTTATGTAAAACCTATGGGTGTGGAAGAGGCTATTCTCCAGATGAACCTTTTGGGACATGCTTTTTATATGTTCCGTAACCAGGAAAATAACGAAGTTTGTGTAGTGTATCGCAGGAAGAATGGCGATTATGGCCTTTTGGAGCCGGATGATGAATAAATTTACGAAATAGGATAAAAGAGGGAGCCCTCAGCGTCAAAGCTGGAGGCTCCCTCTCTTGTTTGCTGTGATATGTGTAGTATCAATCGTTCGGCTCAATATAGAAACGACCGGTTATCTGTTCGGTTTTCATACTGTTGATAAAAGCCTTGGGATCAATTTTTCGGATTTGATCGGTAATGTGTTTTGTCTCTTCGGCCGAAACCACGGAGTACAACAGATTTTTTTCTTTACCTTCATAGCAGCCTACACCCCGGAAAAGCGTGGCATCGTGATGGGTATTTGCCTGTATGATTTCATATATTTCGGTAGGTTTATCGGTAATAATGAGAAGGGTACATTTCTGATACTTTTTATACAGCATATGCAGGACCTGTGTGGAGGCAAACTGAAAGATAATGGAATACAGGGCTTTTTCCCAACCGAATAACAGGCCTGCTACAACCAGCATGATGACGTTCCCAATAAAAATATAATTCCAGGTGTCTATCCCTTTCTTTTCAGAGAAGAAAATGGCTATAAAATCCGTGCCGCCGCTTGTAGCCCGGGCAAAAAGGCAGAGACTGATAGCACATCCATTTATAATCCCGCCAAAAACTCCAATGAGAAGGGGATCAGAAGTGATCTCAAGACTGGGCAGTATATCGGTAAGAATACTGGAGAGAACGATCATAAGACCGGAGTATACTGTGAATTTTTTGCCTATATAGATAAAGCTTATAAGGGCAGGCGCTGCGTTTAGAAGCAGGTTTATGAGAGAAAAGGGGATTTCAATGTGGAAATACTGGGATGCGGTCCTTTGAATTAAAAGAGTAAGGCCGTTAAATCCTCCCGGAAACATATCGCCTGCTCGGACAAAAATTTTGATATTAGCCGCCATAACAAACGAGGCAATGATAACCAGGAAAATTCTCTGTATAGTATTTCTTTGTTTCATACCAGTAGCATCCCCTTTTTTGAGTTTTGGGAATTTTCGCTCAAAGAATGGTTTTCTTGGGCAGAAGAGCCTTTATTCCCCCAGCAGTGCCTGGGTCTTTTTCATTCTTTCGGCAATGGAAACGCCAAAAGGACATCTTGTTTCGCAGGTTCTGCAGGAAATACAATCTTTACCGTTTTTTAGGAGCGCTTTGTAGTGAGCTTTGAGGGTATCCGGAGCATCTTCCTGCATAGCGGCCAGATCATACAGCTTGTTGACCATGGGAATGTCAATACCAGCTGGGCACGGCGCGCAATGTCCGCAATAGGTGCATTGCCCATAATAAGCATGAGCCGGAGCATGAGCCAACACACTGGCATAGTCTTTTTCCGTATCGGAAGCTGTTTCATAGGCAACGGCGGCGTCTACTTGTTCTATAGAATCATATCCCACCATAACGCTGGCAACAGCCGGACGGGTTAGGGCATAATGGAGGCACTGGACGGGAGTCAGCGCAACCTTGAAAGGAGAAGCTTTTTCTGAAAACAATCTTCCGCCGGCGTATCCTTTCATAACGGTTATTCCAACGCCCCGCTGTTCACAGATTCTATAAAGTTCTGCCCGTTCCGGTGTGATGCCTCCCAGTTCGGCATCGAAGGTTTCTTTAAAATAATCATCCAGATTTTCGCTTGCTGGCAGCATATCGAAAGCAGGGTTCACGCTGAAAAGCAGCATTTCGATAACTCCGCTTTCTGCAGCCAATCGGGCAACTTGGGGATTATGAGTGCTCATTCCAATATGCCGTATGCGCCCGGATTTCTTCAGATTTTTTACAT
This sequence comes from uncultured Clostridia bacterium, assembly GCA_944380875.1. GTDB lineage: Bacteria > Bacillota > Clostridia > Oscillospirales > Acutalibacteraceae > UMGS1264. The sequence goes on along the minus strand of CALWJA010000105.1, from coordinate 77,490 downwards.
AGGAGAGAAATTCGCCTTCCATAATTTTTTGAAATTCCGCAATTTCATCCACAAAATGGATCATACCCAGATCGATATAATCCGTATGAAATCTGTGAAGCAAATCCTGAAAAGCCTCTTCTACCTTAATGAGATCACGGCTGCGCAAGTATTGCCCGTTTTGCCAAGTGGAGCCGATATGGCCCTGAATAATCCATTTGTCACGGCTTCCCTTTATAGCATTCCCGATATTGGTGCGAACTTCCGGAGCGGACATCCAGCAGTCCAGGATATTGATGCCGGATTCTTGGCAGTGTTCAATGATTTTTTTCACTTCTTCTGCGGAATGCCGTTCCAGCCATTCGCCGCCTAACCCGATTTCGCTGACCATGAGTCCGGTGTTTCCCAGTTTTCTGTATTCCATGCTTTTCAACTCCTTTTTTATCTATATGTTATTTTCAGTATAGCATAAATAGAAAATATGGGAAAGAAAAATTAGTTGAAATGCCTTTTGCATGGAGACGTGGGAATATCTTTTTTGTCATTCCTTAACCTGCGGAGGGACATTCTTGTATTTTCTTTCATAAACAGGTATACTGATATAAATATGATTTCCCGGTTTTAGCGGCATATATTTGGATGCTGTGAAACTGGGATGAATGGGAGAATACGGAATGAGTGCATATAAACTGGTAATTCCCTGCCTGATGGGGGTAGAAGGCCTTGTTGGAAACGAATTGCGGGATATGGGTGCAGAACATGTGGAGCCGCAAAATGGGCGGGTGCTTTTTGACGGCAGTATGGAAATGATAGCCCGTGCTAATTTATGGAGTCGATACGGGGAGCGGGTTCTTATCCAATTGGCAGAATTTAAAGCTTTGTCCTTTGAAGAGCTTTTCCAGGGAGTAAAAGCGATTCCATGGGAAAATTGGATCGGCAAGAAAGAAGCTTTTCCAGTAAAGGGAAGATCTCTAAGTTCTAAGCTGGCCAGTGTGCCGGATTGCCAGTCTATTGTGAAAAAAGCGGTTGTAGAAAGATTGAAAATGAAATATGGGCAAAGTTGGTTTGAAGAAACCGGTAGCGTTCATCAAATTCAGTTTTTGATTCTGAAGGATCGTGTAAGCATTCTTTTGGATACTTCCGGAGCAGGACTGCACAAAAGAGGATATAGAGCCAATTCTACAGAAGCTCCTATCAAAGAAACATTGGCAGCAGCCATGGTATATCTTTCCCGCGTGCGCAGGGACGCTAATTTTTTGGATCCATTTTGTGGTTCGGGAACGATTTTGATTGAGGCTGCACTGTATGCCATGCATATGGCTCCCGGACTGCAAAGACGCTTTTCGGCCGAGCGCTGGGGAATATCCGATGATGCAATTTGGCGCAGAGAACGGCAGCGTGCCCAGGATTTGGTAGACAGAAGCGTAACCTTTCAGGGAAGAGGATACGATATTGATGGTCAGGCGGTAGAATTAGCTTTGGAAAACGCACGCAAAGCGGGAGTGGGCTCCAGGATCCATGTTGAGAAGAGAGATATCTCTCTTTTTAGGCCGACGGAAGATTTTGGCTGTGTTATCTGCAATCCGCCTTATGGAGAACGGCTTTTGGATTTGAAAGCCGCTCAGGAATTGTACCGTACTATGGGAAAAGTGTTTGAAAGGAAGCATGGATGGAATTACACCATCATAAGCCCGGATGAAACTTTTGAAGAATGTTTCGGCAGAAAAGCGGATAGACGAAGAAAGCTCTATAATGGAATGATGAAGTGCCAGGTATATATGTATTTTAAATAAATAGGAGTAAGGAGAAGCCGGGCTTGGGACATATGATCCGGTGATGTGCACATATGCGGTATGTTTTTATAGTAAATCCTACGGCGGGAAAGAAGAATCCGGAGGAAACCATTCTTCCTGTAATCCGGGCCTATATGGATAAACATAAACTTTCCTATGCGTGCCATATTACAGAGAGGGTAGGGCATGCTACGGAGCTGGCCAAGAATGAAATAGAAAAAGGCGGCCCACTGCGTATTTACGCAGTGGGAGGGGATGGAACCTTTCGGGAAATCGCTGCTGCCGCGGCGAATAATCCGCTGGCGGAAGTGGGAGTGTTCCCCTGTGGATCGGGAGACGATTATATCCGAAATTTTGCTTGCAGAGAGTTGTTTTTGAAAGTAGAAAAACAGCTTTCAGGAAAAAGCCGTCCGGTAGATCTCATGGAAACCGATTATGGACTGACTGTAAACGTTGGTTGTATAGGATTGGATGGGAAGGTTGCCTATAGGATGGTGAAATACAAGAGGATTCCGTTTTTGCCAGGTCCTATGGCGTATAGTTTGGCTTTATTTCAGAGCCTTTTTGGAAAATTGGGAAATACCCTAGAGGTCACTATTGATAAGGACAAGGTTCTGAAAGGAGATTTCGTTTTTGCCTTATCGACCAATGGAGGCTGGTATGGAGGAGGGTATTACGCGGCGCCTAAGGCAGTAGTAGATGATGGATTTCTGGAAATTGTGTTGGTAAAAGTACCGAAATTTTGGAAGATTCCCAAGATGGTGCGTTTATATAAAAAAGGCCTGCATATGGAAGCGCCTGAATTTAGCGGCCTTCTGGAGTATTGCCGGGCGAAAGAGATCAAAGTGGAGTCTGTTAGAGAAGCATACGCCACTTTCGACGGAGAATGTGTACGCACAAAACATATGGAGAGTAAAATATTGCCGGGTGCATTGCGTTTTATAGTACCCGCAGAATAAAAAGAAGCCCTTGCTCATTTTTGAAATGCAAGGGCTTCTTTGGTTGTTCTTTCTTTTCATTTGTAAATATTTTATGAAATCCATGTTTTTACGAAAAAAGTACTTGATTTTTTGGCAGGGAATGGTTACAATATATTTAGCACTCAAGAAGAAAGAGTGCTAAATATATTGTTAATTCAAGATATGAATCTATAAGGAGGAACCTTACATGACCATCAAACCCTTAAGCGACAGAGTTCTGATTAAAATGGATGAGGCTGAGGAGGTCTCCAAAGGCGGCATCCTGCTTTCCGGCTCCGCTAAGGAAAAGCCCCAGGTTGCCAGTGTTATCGCTGTAGGCCCCGGCGGTGTTGTGGACGGTAAAGAGGTTGTTATGTCCGTTAAACCAGGGGATAAGGTAATCACCAGCAAATACTCCGGAACAGAAGTAAAGGTAGACGGAGAGGAAATGATTATTGTTCGCCAGAGCGACATTCTGGCCGTGGTGGAATAATTTCCTGCAACCGTATTTTGGAATACTTATATCCGTATATTTTTTGAATTTCAGATTTGGAGGAATCAACGATGGCTAAACAGATCATTTACGGTGAAGAAGCCAGAAAAGCCCTTCTCAGCGGCGTGAACCAACTGGCTGATACAGTTAAGATTACTTTGGGACCGAAAGGCCGCAATGTTGTACTGGATAAAAAATTCGGTGCTCCCCTCATTACCAATGACGGTGTAACAATCGCAAAGGAAGTCGAGCTGGACGATCCCTTTGAGAATATGGGTGCTCAGCTGGTAAAAGAGGTCTCCATCAAAACCAATGACGTTGCAGGCGATGGTACTACAACCGCTACCCTGCTGGCACAGGCTTTGATCCGTGAGGGTATGAAGAATGTAACGGCAGGCGCCAATCCCATGGTTGTCCGTAAGGGAATCCAGGATGCAGTGGATGCCGCAGTAGAGGCTTTGCATAAGAATTCCAAGAAGGTTACTTGCTCCGAAGATATCGCTCGTGTTGCCACCATTTCCGCAGGGGATGAGACCGTGGGCAGCCTGATTGCCGAAGCAATGGAAAAGGTTACTTCCGACGGCGTTATCACTGTTGAAGAGAGCAAGACCAGTGAGACCTATTCCGAAGTTGTGGAAGGCATGATGTTTGACCGTGGATACATCAGCCCCTATATGGCTACCGATACGGAAAAAATGGAAGCTGTTATGGATGATGCCTATCTGCTCATCACCGATAAAAAGATTTCCAATATTCAGGAAATTCTTCCTCTTCTGGAGAAGATTGTGCAGTCCGGCAAAAAGCTGGTTATTATTGCTGAAGATGTTGAGGGCGAGGCTCTTACTACTTTGATCCTCAATAAACTCCGCGGCACCTTTAATTGCGTAGCAGTTAAGGCTCCCGGCTTTGGCGATCGCCGTAAAGAGATGCTGCAGGATATTGCTGTCCTCACCGGCGGCCAGGTGATCTCTTCTGAACTTGGTCTGGAACTGAAGGATACAGATCTTTCTCAGCTGGGTCATGCCCGTCAGGTTAAGGTTGACAAAGAGAACACCATTATCGTAGGCGGTTATGGCGACGGCGAGGATATCAAAGCCCGTGTGAACCAGATTCGTTCCCAGATCGAGACAACTACTTCTGATTTCGATCGCGAAAAGCTTCAGGAGCGTCTTGCCAAGCTGGCTGGCGGCGTAGCCGTTATCAAGGTTGGCGCAGCTACCGAGGTTGAGATGAAGGAGAAGAAGCTCCGCATCGAAGACGCTTTGGCTGCAACCAAGGCTGCTGTGGAAGAAGGCATTGTTTCCGGCGGTGGTGTTGCTCTGATCAACGCTGTTCCTGCTGTTGAAGCTCTGTTGGCTTCTGCTGAGGGCGATGAGAAGACCGGTGTTAAGATTGTTTTGAAAGCACTGGAAGAGCCTGTTCGTCAGATCGCAGCAAATGCTGGCGTAGAAGGTTCCGTTATTGTAGAAAACATTAAGAAGTCCGAAAAGGTCGGATACGGCTATAATGCTCTCACAGAAGAGTATGGCGATATGATCTCCTTCGGTATCGTGGATCCTACAAAGGTAACCCGTTCTGCTCTGCAGAATGCCGCATCCGTTGCACAGATGGTTCTGACTACGGAAAGCCTTGTGGCTGATAAGAAGGAACCTGCTCCGGCAGCTCCTGCAATGCCTGCTGACGGCGGCATGGGCGGTATGTATTAATTCTTTCGTTAATATATATCATTCGTATATTGGCCTGTTTTTTATAAAAACAGAGCTGCAAAAGCACCTCCTGGTGGGATTGTTTCCATCAGGAGGTGTAGTTGTGTTCGGATAAATTGTGTGCAATAAGAAGAGATTTTTCAAAGGAAACAAACTGGCAAAATTGATACATGGTTTTCTTAATAAATGGTAAAACAATTTTCATTGTAAAACAGCTTCATTCTCCTTTTGCATACAGGAGAATGAAGCTGTTTTTAGTTACAGTCTTTTTACCCATAGATATGCTGCTGGTTGCAATAGTATTAAGGAACAGCTTCCTTTAAACGGCTTAGAGATTGGAGAATACTATATACTGTTCCAAACGGCGCCTAAATAGGTTTAACAGAAGCTCCGGCGAGAAGCTGTGTTTCAAGCTCAATAATCCGAGTGCCGGGAAAGTCTGGTTTTTCCAAACGTTCCAGCATAAGTTCGGCAGCCGTAACAGCGATTTGCTTAACCGGCTGGACGATCATGGTCAGCGGCGGGTTCAGAATACCGGAGAGAAGCATATTGTCGAATCCGATTACAGAGATATCGTTTGGAATCTGTTTATGCATTTCCTGCAAGGCGATGTAGGCTCCTAGAGTCAGCTCGTAGTTCGTGCAGAACAGACCTGTGATCCCATGCTTCGCAGACAACAATTTTTTAACGGAGTCGTATCCTTCCTCCATGGAAAGCCCGCTGCGGCATACCCAGGCTTTTCTGCTGTTTTCTTTTTGGAATTCCTCCAGAAAGCCACTGCACCGCAGATGCATAGTATCCATATCTTCCGGCCCGGCTATGATTCCGATATGCCGGTGCCCGCAAAGGATAAATTCCCTAGCGGCCATGTGCCCGGCTTCCTGATTGTTTACAATCACCGCGTCGGTTTTGAAGTTTGCCGCCAAATGATCGATCAGGACGACGGGTGTTCCTCGTTTTGAAGCTTCTTCAAGATGCTTCCCGGTTTCATCCATGGGGATTGTAATGATCCCGTCCACCATTTTATCGAGAAGAAAAGACAGAGAGCTTTTTTCCGCCTTCTGGTTTCCGTTACAGGTACATACGATGCTTCCGTAACCATGGCTGCGCAGAATTTCGCATACCTGTTCCATAATAATGGCGTTGAAGGTGCTGCTCAGATCCGGAACTAAAATCCCGATTGTATGAGATTGGCGGCTTTTTAACCCTCTTGCAAAGGCGTTTACTGTAAAATCCAGTTCCTCAATAGCCTTTTCTATGGATAAACGGTTTTCTTCACGCAAATTTCCGCCATTAAAATATTTGGATATAGTGGAAAGGGAAAGGCCGGTTATATTTTGAATATCTTTGTATGTGCCGGGCAACGGTTTCCTCCTTTCTTCCAATTATCTCAATGGAAAAGTTTTTTAATCCAGAGTGATTTTGAAAACTACAGGCTTATTGCTGTTTACGGTATCCGTATGGATATGGAGCCCCTCTTCATCTCTGTTCCACTGAGGCTTCTCTTCAAAACCAAGCACATCCACATCTTTGATGATACCATGGAACAAGGGGAGGCGGGAAGCGTCTCTTTCTGCCAAAGAAGTGAGGTTGATATCTCCTCCTTCGGAATAGTTCAGAACGGTAGCATACAGATACCCATTGTTCATGGTATAGCGAATGTCTTGCTTTGTGAAAACCTTATCCACACCATCTGTAAATTGACCTTCCTGGATTTTGGTAGGTCCCTCTGCAGCTACACGCCATACATGGGAGCCATAAATGGCTTCTCCATTTATTTTCATCCATTCCCCGATTTCCGTAAGTACCTGCCGGTCTTCATCGGAGAAGGTTCCGTCCGCTTTTGGCCCTACGTTTAGAAGAAGCGTGCCGTTTTTGCTGACGATATCCACAAGATCGCAGAGAATGTCTTTTGCCTTTTTAAAATCATTGTTTTCCGTATAGCACCAGCTGTTTTTGGCGATAGCTGTATCGGTTTGCCAGAAGAAAGGTTTAATATCGGCGAACTGACCACGTTCAATATCTACTACTGCGCATCCAAAATCAAAAGCGTCGTGCTTATAGTTGATAACAACTTCTTCTCCCCATTCCAGGGCGCGGTTATAGTAGTATGCAGCAAACTTCCGCAGATAGGGCTTAACGGCACTGTGCTGGATCCACCAATCAAAATACACGATTCTTGGGCGGTAACGGTCTACGATTTCGCAGCAGCGCAGAAGCCAGTCTTCCATAAATTCCTGGGAAGGGGTAGGAGTAGAATAGAGATCATGGTGACTCTTAGGTTCTTTTGTAGCAGGCCAATAAAAATCACCGCATTGCATGGGATCTTTTATGTCGCTGTCAAATTCTTTGCCATGCCCCATAAAGAACCAATGCTCTACTCGGTGGGAGGAGGCCCCTGTTACAATCCCACGTTTATCGAAAGCAGTTTTCAATTCTCCCAAAACATCCCGTTTCGGACCCATTTCAAAAGCGTTCCAGTGAGAAAGCTCGCTTTTATACATCTGGAATCCGTCGTGGTGTTCTGCTACCGGAACTACATATTTGGCGCCAGCCTGCTGGAAAAGATCTGCCCATGCTTCGGCGTCAAATTTTTCAGCCTTGAAAAGAGGAATAAAATCTTTATAGCCGAAATCCTTTTGAGGGCCATACGTTTTTACATGGTGTTCAAATTCCGGGGAACCCTGTATGTACATATTCCGGGAATACCATTCGCTTCCAAACGCGGGAACAGAATATATACCCCAATGGATAAATATCCCCAGTTTGGTGTTGCGATACCACTCGGGAATGCGATATTGGGAAAGGGACTCCCAGGTATCCTGAAATTTGCCGTTTTTGATTACGCGGTCAATTTCCTGCAGATACGATTTCTTATCCATATGCAATGCTCCTTTTTATAAGTATTTACACTAAAAATGAAACGTTTCGTTTAAATATGACTCTAGTATAGAAGATATGCTTAAAAAAATCAATAGAATTGCAGGTATATTATATTTATTTTTAAATAAACAAGGTGATTTACAATAAAATAAAAACGAAACGATTTATTTACTTTACTTTTAAGCGGGAAAATTTTTCATATAAGAAATAATGCGCCTGCTAGTAAAAGATAAAGTGCATAAAAACACTTAAGATAAACTATGCTATTTTTATAAGAGACTCTTAACACAATGCTTGACTTCCGGCATATATCCTGATAGAATAGATCAGAAAGAGGAACGGTCGAAAAAAGTGGAAGATAGGTTTTTCGACGGATAATTTTGAATACCGAGCGGGGCTGGAAATTTCTCTCGTTTTCTAGCTAAAGTGATATATTTTCCTGTAGGTGTTCAGAAAAAGTGAGGGTTGAATCTCCCCGTAGATGTAAAGAGAGACGGAATTTCCGTCTCTCTTTTTTAGAGCCTTTTGGGCTGTGGGGAAATACAATCTTCTATATGTAAAAAAGTGTCTGAACAATTCGTTCGGCACACTGGTAAATATAAAAGGATTGTGAGGAAAAAGTATGAAGAGAAATGACATTCACAAAGTACTGATTATTGGTTCCGGCCCTATTATTATCGGCCAGGCCTGTGAATTCGACTATTCCGGCACACAGGCTTGCAAAGCCCTCAAGAATCTCGGTTATGAAATTGTGCTGGTCAACTCCAATCCTGCTACAATCATGACCGATCCGGAAACGGCTGATGTAACCTATATTGAACCGCTTAATGTAGAGCGCCTTTCTCAGATTATTGAAAAAGAACGTCCGGACGCTCTTTTGCCTAATCTGGGCGGCCAGTCCGGCCTGAACCTGTGCTCAGAATTGGCAAAGGCTGGAGTGCTGGATAAATACAATGTTAAAGTTATCGGCGTGCAGGTAGACGCTATAGAGCGTGGCGAGGACCGCATGGAATTCAAGGAAACCATGGAGGAACTGGGAATCGAAATGGCTCGCAGTGAAATCGCCACCACGGTGGACGAAGCTCTTGCGATCGCCGATAAACTGGGATATCCTGTTGTGCTGCGTCCTGCTTATACCATGGGCGGAGCCGGCGGCGGGCTCGTGTATAATGTAGACGAACTTAAAACTGTCTGTGCACGGGGCCTTCAGGCCAGTCTGGTAGGCCAGGTGCTGGTTGAGGAATCTATACTCGGTTGGGAAGAACTGGAATTAGAGGTTGTCCGGGATGCAAAGGGCAACATGATAACAGTTTGCTTTATCGAAAATATTGATCCCCTGGGTGTACACACCGGTGACTCCTTCTGCTCTGCTCCTATGCTTACAATCTCTGAAGAAGTGCAGAAACGGCTGCAGGATCAGGCCTACCGCATTGTGGAAAAGGTAGGTGTAATCGGCGGCACCAATGTGCAGTTCGCCCATGATCCTGTTTCGGACCGTATCCTTGTTATTGAGATCAATCCCCGGACTTCCCGTTCTTCTGCTTTGGCTTCCAAGGCTACCGGATTTCCCATTGCGCTGGTATCTGCTATGCTTGCCTGCGGTCTCACTCTGGACGAGATTCCCTGCGGAAAATATGGGACTCTGGATAAATATGTTCCCGGCGGCGATTACATCGTAATTAAATTTGCTCGCTGGGCTTTTGAAAAATTCAAGGGCGTAGAAGATAAGCTGGGAACGCAGATGCGCGCTGTTGGCGAGGTTATGAGCATCGGCAAGACATACAAGGAAGCTTTCCAGAAAGCGATCCGCAGTCTGGAAAACGGCCGGTATGGCTTGGGCTTTGTAAATGGTTATGCAGATATGACCAAAGAGGAACTTCTCAAACTGCTGTATACGCCGACCAGCAATCGCCAGTTCATTATGTATGAGGCTCTTCGTAAGGGCGCTACAGTGGAGGAGCTCTATAATCTGACGAAAATCAAGCACTATTTCATTGAGCAGATGAAAGAGTTGGTAGAAGAAGAGGAAAAAATTCTTGCTTATAAAGGAAAGATGCTCCCTGCCGATATGCTGAAATCTGCAAAGCTGGACGGGTTCTCTGACCGGTATCTCTCCAAACTTCTGGAAATTCCGGAGGAAGATATTCGTGCAGAACGGGAAAAGATTGGCGTTGTGGAAGCTTGGGAAGGTGTACATGTAAGCGCAACAAAAGATTCTGCCTACTATTTCTCTAGCTATCATATGGAAGATAAGAGCTCTGCCAGCTCCAATAAAAACAAAATTATGATCTTGGGCGGCGGTCCCAACCGTATCGGCCAGGGCATTGAATTTGACTATTGCTGTGTCCATGCTGCAAAGGCCCTGAAAAAGTTGGGCTTTGAAACTATCATTGTCAACTGCAACCCGGAAACGGTTTCCACCGACTATGATACTTCCGATAAGCTGTATTTTGAACCTCTTACCATGGAAGATGTTCTGAGCATCTATCATAAGGAAAAGCCCCTGGGTGTAATTGCTCAGTTTGGTGGGCAGACGCCTCTGAATTTGGCCGCAGGCCTGAAGAAAGCCGGCGTAAATATCCTTGGTACTACGCCGGAGACGATTGATCTTGCCGAGGATAGAGACCTTTTCCGCGCTATGATGGAAAAGCTGGAAATCCCCATGCCGGAATCCGGAATGGCTGTTACGGTGGAGGACGCTCTTTCCATTGCACATACCATCGGGTATCCGCTGATGGTGCGCCCCTCCTATGTGTTGGGCGGCAGAGGTATGGAAGTTGTCCATGACGATGACGACATGACATTTTATATGAACGCCGCTGTGGGCGTTACACCGGATAGACCCATCCTGATCGACCGTTTCCTGCATCACGCGACCGAATGTGAGGCAGATGCTATTAGCGACGGGGAGAATGTGTTTGTTCCTTCCGTTATGGAGCATATTGAACTGGCGGGTATCCATTCTGGCGACTCCGCTTGCATACTTCCTCCCAGAGGGCTGACAGAGGAACAGGTTTCCACAATTAAGGAATACACCCGCCGCATTGCTAGGGAGATGCATGTTGTAGGCCTTATGAATATGCAGTATGCTATTGAGGATGGAAAGGTCTATGTGATTGAAGCGAATCCTCGCGCATCCCGTACTGTGCCGTTGGTATCCAAAGTCTGCAACATCCAGATGGTGCAGATTGCTACCGATATTATGACAGCGCAGTTTACCGGAAGACCGTCTCCTGTGCCTGCTCTTAAGGAAAAGAAATTTGCCCATTATGGAGTAAAAGAGGCTGTGTTCCCCTTCAATATGTTCCCCGAAGTAGATCCTGTCTTGGGGCCGGAGATGCGCTCCACCGGTGAAGTTCTCGGTATTTCCTCTGATTTCGGCGAAGCCTTCTATAAAGCCCAGGAGGCTACACAGACCAAACTGCCTCTTTCGGGTTCTGTCCTCATCAGTATTAGCGACCGGGATAAAACAGAGCTGGAAACAGTGGCCAGAGGATTCCACGATTGCGGCTTTGAGATCTACGCTACAGAGGGCACCTATGCGGCTATTATAAAGGCTGGAATTCCTGCTAAGAAGGTAGCTAAGATTGCAGAAGGCAGGCCTAATGTTCTGGATATCATCACAAACCGTGAGGTTTCCGTCATCGTGAATACGCCTATCGGTAAGAAGGGTGCAACCGATGACAGTTATATCCGTAAAGCGGCCATCAAGAGCAAGATCCCTTATATTACCACAATGGCTGCTGCAAAGGCTACGGTAGAAGGAATCCGGGATGTGAAACGTGCCGGCAAGCTGCCTGTAAAATCTTTGCAGGAGTATCACGCACAGATTACCGATAAGGAATAAAGCGTTAAGACCTCTGGCCTGAGAATGTTTCGTGTGGAGTAAAAAGGTTGCGTTCCCAGCGGTCTGAACTATATGAAAATACAGAAAATGCTCCCTTGGGCAATTAGCCCGGGGGAGCATTTTTGATACTATTTTTTCTGTGGTTTTGCCCTGCTTTATACATGAAAGCTGTGCGCTAATTTTTCAAATCGTTCGCAAACATCCTCCAAGGAGAGATATTCCGGCATTTCTTTCAAATAAATATGCATTCTTCCCTGGAAGGGACGAATCCAGTGCTCCGGGATTTTTTCAAGACCGATAACAGCCCCTAAAATGCTTCCTGCAGTTGCGCCGGTACAGTCGTTATCTCCGCTCATAGCCACAGTTTCTCCTATAGTTTTGGTAAAATCTTTTTTACCGATCATCAGTCCCATGACTACGTGCAGGGCATTTGTAAGCGCGCTTCCGTTAAACATTCCCGCGTATCGGTTCCAGGTGAGGTCAAAAGCCTCCTGATAATCTCGGGGAGACTGCTCCAATGCCCAGCGGACCCCTTCTGCAAACAAACAATTTTCAGGGATTTCGGTCAAACCGATCCGTATGGCTTCTATAGGATCATCCACAGCGAAAGCTGCGGAGATAGTAGCTGCCATAAACATGGATCCGTATACACCGTTGCGGCGATGATTAATAGAAGCGTCTTTATAGGCTAGCTCAGCAGCCTTTTCCGGCCAGCCGGGATAAACATAACCATAGCTGTCCGCTCTTGTCCATGCGGCAATATTTTGCAGGTTGGGGTTTCCCACTAGGCCAGCCTGAGGAAGGGGCACGCCTTTGAGCAGATTCTGCAGCAAGGTTCGCTCACCCCACCAGCAGCCTTTTTCGCCGGGAGGAAACTCCTTTCCCAGGGGCAGATATTTTTTCCAAATTTCCGCCATATCTTCCTCTGAAAAATTGGGGCCGTATGTTTCTAAAGTGAGGAGCCCCAGCAATGTATAAATGGTGTCATCGTCAGGCGGAACGGCGTCCATGCAGGATTTTGTTAGATCTTTCTTTTTCCCTACGATATAATGGGTATCTTCCGGATTGCGTACCTGGCTCCAATAATCTGTAAGAGGATAGGTGTCCCCAAAACGTTCAGCCCAGTTTTTTGCCGCGGGTATGGGTTCAAATTCCAAAGCAGCGCCCAAAGTACAGCCTGCCATTCTTCCATAAAAAGCCCCTCGGAGCCGCTCTGAAAAATCAGCGGGAATTGCAGAGAGAAGACGACGTGGCCCTGCAGGGCGCAAAGCCTGTATATCTTGAATGGATTCCGGTTCCTCCGGGTCTTTACTAGAAAGGACAAGTTTTTCAAAACGCTGTTTTATAGAAGCAAGAGAGTTTTCCAACTCACAGAATAATTTTTCTCCTTCTTCTGCCTGCCCGAACTCGGACGACAAACGGAGATAGCGGTTGAGATCATCCATGGTGTCTTCCCAATGGGCAGCAATGTGTGGAGGATAACAAACGTCCATCCATTTCATATACATTCTCCTTTTCTGCAGATAAAATAAGACATAGAATCAATTTTATTTTACAGGGGGAATATGGGAAAATCAACCGTAAAAACTTTTCTTGTTTTACCTTTTATTCCGTGGTACTCTTAGAAGGGAGAAAGGGTGAATGGATAATGGATACCAGGCTAATGCAAAAGCTCCGGAAAGTAACGGAAGAGGAAGCTAATATATTGGCAGGAAGCCATCAGGTGCAAAAAAATCTTTATACGGCTGCTTCTGACTTTACAGTGGATTGTGAAAAAATGATGAGCCGGGGAACGCTTTTTGATATCCGCACCCATACCAGGTTCATCCGGTTTCCAAAGCACAGGCATAATTATATAGAAATTATGTATATGTGTGAAGGGGCTACAACGCATATTATCAACGATACGGAAAAAGTAGTCTTGGAAAAAGGGGATCTCCTTTTTTTGCACCAGACCTGTTTTCACGAGATCGAAGCTGCCGGGGAAAACGATATAGGGGTGAATTTTATTGTCCTTCCAGAGTTTTTTCACACGGCATTTGATATGATGGAAGAAGAAAACGTGCTGAGTAATTTTATTATAAGCAGCCTTACAGGAGATGGCAGACAGTGCCAATATCTGCATTTTCAGGTTGCAGAGGTGCTTCCCATCCAGAATCTTATAGAAAATATGGTTTGGTCCATTGAAAGGCAGCATAGAAATGATACAAAAATCAACCGTGTAACCATGGGGCTTTTGTTTTTGCAGCTATTGGAACATACAGACAGGATCGCATCCGGAGATTCGTCTGCACAGCTTTCCCAAGCTATGGCGGTTAGAGCACTTCGTTATATTGAAGAACGTTATATGGATGGAACTTTGACGGAACTGGCGGAAAGGGAACATCAATCCCTTTATCAAATGAGCCGCTATATAAAAGCGGAGACAGGCTACACCTTTAAGGAGATTTTGCAGATGAAGCGTTTCCAGGTTGCCTGCTCTCTTCTTAAAACTTCCAGTCTCTCCGTTTCGGACATTATTTCTATGGTAGGGTACGATAATACAAGTTATTTTTACAGACGATTTCAGGAAAAATATCACATGAGTCCTCGGGAATACCGTCTGAAAGATAACTGCTGAATTCTGCAAATAAGGACGTAGTTTTTCTCAAACTACGTCCTGTTTTTTTGATGATAAATCTTTTATAATCAAAAACAGGAGAGGAGGTCTTATAATGGAGAATAGAGGCAATATCTATTTGGCTGTGGATATCGGAGCATCCAGCGGCCGCCATATTCTAGGATATTTGGAAGACGGGCAAATGAAAACAGAAGAGGTATACCGGTTTTCCAATCAGGGAGTTCTGAAAGACGGGCACCTTTGTTGGGATACGGACTATCTGTATGGAGAAATTCTCAATGGGCTGAAACGGTGCAAAGAATTGAATAAAATTCCTGTTTCCATGGGGATTGACACATGGGCCATTGATTTTGTTTTGATCGATAAAGAAGGAAACCGGCTGACGGACTGTGTCTGCTATAGAGACAAGCGGACAGAAGGTATGGAGCAAGTGGTTTCAAAACTGGTTACCGATGAAGAGCTGTATCAAAGGACCGGTATTCAGAAACAGCCTTTTAATACAATATATCAATTGATGGCATTGAAACAGGAAGATCCGGAAGTGTTTCAAAAAGCCGACTGTTTCCTGATGGTACCGGATTATTTTCATTTTCTTTTAACCGGAAAACGTTCAAATGAGTATACAAACGCCAGTACGACAGAACTTTTAAATGTACATAGCGGAGAATGGGATGAAGAGCTGCTGGAAAAGCTGGGCATACCATCCCGTTTGTTCCTCAGCCCAACAATGCCTGGTTCGGAGTTGGGGGCTTTTACTGCGGAAGTGGAAAGAGAAGTAGGCTTTTCCTGTAAAGTGGTATTACCTGCTACCCATGATACCGGTTCAGCTGTTTTGGCGGTTCCATCGGAAGATGAAGATTTTCTGTTTCTTAGTTCGGGAACGTGGTCGCTGTTGGGTGCAGAGCGGCGGCAGGCCGAATGCTCAGAAGAGAGCAGAATGGCCAATTTTACCAACGAGGGCGGCTATGAGAAACGGTATCGGTATTTAAAAAATATTATGGGCCTTTGGATGGTGCAGTCTGTTAAAAAGGAATTGGGAGGAGCATATGGCTTTGGGGAACTTTCCTCTATGGCTGAAGAGGCCTCTTCGTTTTCCAGCAGGGTAAATGTGAATGATGTAGGTTTCCTGGCGCCCGAAAGTATGACGGAAGCTGTTAAGGAATACTGCCGGAAAACAGAGCAGCAGGAACCGCAGACCGTTGGGGAACTGATAAGCTGTATCGATCAGAGCCTTGCGGAGAGCTACGGCGAATCCATCCGGGAGCTGGAGAAAATTACGGGCAGAAAATATTCCCGCCTGCAGATTGTAGGAGGCGGCAGCCAGGATGCGTTTCTGAACCGCTGTACCGCCCGGGAAACAGGAAAAGAAATTTGGATAGGTCCTACAGAAGCTACGGCTATAGGAAACCTTTTGGCTCAGATGCTGAAAGACGGAATCTTTGCATCCGTAGAAGAAGCAAGACAAGTGGTGAAAAATTCTTTTTCAGTCTCTCATTTGTAAAAACAGTTCCATTGATTACAAGTAAGGTTACATATAAAAAGGAGGCACTTTTATGCAGTATGAATATGCAAAAGAAAAATACGCAGTCCTTGGAGTCGATACAGAAGAAGCTATGAAGCAGCTTTCGGAGATCAAGATATCTATGCACTGCTGGCAGGGCGATGATATCAAAGGTTTTCTGTTTCGGGATCAGGAATTAACAGGAGGTATTCAGGCGACCGGCAATTATCCTGGTGCAGCCCGTACACCTGCGGAATTAAGAGCGGATATGGAAGAGGCTTTCCGGATGATCCCGGGAAAGCACAAGGTAAACCTGCATGCAATCTATGCAGACACGGATGAAAAAATAGATTTGGATACGATCGAGCCCAAGCATTACGCTTCATGGGTCCAATGGGCTAAGGAACAGGGGCTGGGTTTGGATTTCAACCCCACCTGTTTTTCCCATCCCAAATCCGAATCCGGGTTTACCCTTGCCAGCGCGGATCCTTCCATTCGTTCTTTCTGGATTGAGCACTGCAAACGCTCCCGCAGAATCGGCGAATATTTCGGCAAGGAATTGGGGCAGAAAGCGGTTACGGATATTTGGATCCCGGACGGTTTTAAGGATATTCCGGTAGACAGGCTTGCTCCCAGAATGCGCTTAAAAGAAGCACTGGATGAGGTCCTTTCTGAAAAACTGGATACAAATGCGAATCTGGACGCCGTTGAAAGCAAGCTCTTCGGAATCGGTTCCGAAAGTTATGTGGTGGGTTCCCATGAATTTTATATGGGATATGCCGTAAAAAATCAGATTGCTGTATGTTTGGATGCTGGGCATTTTCATCCTACGGAAGTTATCAGCAATAAGCTTTCTTCTCTATTGTTGTTTACAGACGAAATGCTTCTCCATGTTTCCCGTCCTGTTCGTTGGGATAGCGACCATGTTATTGTTTTAGATGATGAGCTGCAGGAAATTGCAAATGAATTGGTTCGCAATAAGCTGTATAAGCGTACTCATATTGGACTCGACTTTTTCGATGCAAGCATCAATCGCGTTGCCGCTTGGGTAATCGGTATGCGCAATATGGAAAAGGCTTTGCTCAAAGCTTTCCTGGAGCCTACGGATGCTATGAAGAAGATGGAACTGGAGGGAGATTATACAGGCCGTTTGGCATATCTGGAGGAAATGAAGAGTATGCCCTGGCAGGATGTATGGGATGAGTTCTGCCGTCGTAATGCTGTTCCTGTGGGGCTAGAGTGGCTGAAAGAAATCCGCAGATATGAGGCGGATGTGCTTGCAAAGAGAGGATAATCGAACGGATACAATCACGGGATCTGGAGGGATCAATTGTGTATAATATTTATGAAGCTCCTTTTGTAAAGGAAATGTGCGATATCACTGCCAATATGTATCGGATGGGCTGGGATGAGCGAAACGGAGGAAATATCAGCTACCGGCTGAAAGAAGAGGAAGTAAAAGCTTATTTGGATACGGCACGGGTTCAGCGCACATTGCCGTTGGATTTTGACGCTTCCTACATTCGGGGAGAATATTTTATCGTTACGGGAACTGGCCGGTATTTTAAGAATATTGAAAAATGTCCTCAAAACAATATGGGGATTATTCGGATTGGCGAAGACGGCAGAAGCTATGAGATCCTTTGGGGATATGAAGACGGGGGCCGTCCTACCAGCGAGCTTCCCACGCATCTGATGAACCATATTGCCCGTATGAAAGTAGATCCGGAAAACCGGGTTGTGATGCATTGCCATCCTGCTAATGTGCTGGCGATGACGTTTGTCCACGATTTGGACGATAAAGCCTTTACAAAAACCTTGTGGCAGATGTGCACGGAATGCATCATCGTATTTCCTGAAGGGGTTTCTGTTTTACCCTGGATGGTTTGCGGAAATACGGAAATCGGGGAAGCAACCGCTGAAAAGATAAAGGATACCCGTGTAGTCGTTTGGGCACAGCATGGTATTTTTGGAACAGGTAAAGATATAGACGAAACATTCGGATTGATAGAGACTGTAGAAAAAGCTGCGGAAATTTATATTAAAATTATGGGAGTTCCGCTCAAGCAGTCCATTACCGATGCGCAGCTTGCTGTTTTGGCAAAAGAATTCGGTGTGTCTCCCAGAGATGGATATTTGGATGTTTGAGTGGATGTGTATTGGGGATCATAAAATAAAAGCACCGGCAGATGTGCCGGTGCTTTTATTTTATAAAATGAGTATCCTGTTTCTAATTCACAAAAACGGACAAATAGTATGGGGGATAGTTGCCGATTGCAGACGATAAGGAAGAAAGCTTTCATAGAAAATATATCGTTTTGAAATGGATATTTAGTATGGAATACTGGGTTCTCTTTAAAGAAACTATATCCCATTTTAATTTTATGTATAGTAACGTCAAAATGTCTGAAAAATCCTGACGATTCCATGAATTACTATTGCAATATGAGAAAAATTTTGTTATATTTAAAATATTGAAAGAGGCGGAGAAGGTATAGAAGAGAAGAAAAATTAAGCTGCTGTTTTTCTCCTTTTTCTGTTGCTATCCGCAGGAAAGTATGGTACAATACAGAGGATGTTAAATATTTAACAGATGCTTAATACGGTTGTATTTACTTTCAGTTCAGTATAATTACAAATAGAATTTGGGTAAAGAGAGGTTCCTAAAGTATGGAGATTACGATTTGTATTGGAAGTTCCTGCCATTTGAAAGGTTCAAGGGATGTGATCAGCATCCTGCAGAGATTGGTTTCCCTGCATCATTTGGAGGATAAAATTGAACTGAAGGGTTCCTTTTGCATGGGAGAATGCATGAATAATGGGGTTTGTGTTTGTATTGATGGGGAACGTTTTAATGTTCTTCCCTATGAGACAGAGAAATTTTTCAATACAGAAATTATGAAAAGATTAAACAAGGCGTGAAAATGTAAAACGTATATTTGCATTCTCATTCTTTGGAAGGCATACAAAAAGAGCTGAACCTTTTTAATTTGAAATACATAGGGTTAGGAGAGCTGTTGGATGAGTATTATTGGTTTGAAAAAAGCAAATTGCAAAAATTGTTATAAATGTGTCAAAGTGTGCCCTGTAAAATCTATAAAGGTAGAAAACGAACAGGTTCAAATTATTGATAATAGCTGTATTCTTTGCGGCACCTGTTTGGCGAAATGTCCTCAGAATGCTAAAACTCTGAGCAGTGACGTTGCTCTTGTAAAGCAGATGATGCAGGCAGGGGAGAAAGTGATCCTTTCTATCGCTCCTTCCTTTAAAGGATGTTTTGATACGGATGATGCAAAGAAATTTGCCGGTGCCATGAAAGCGCTGGGGTTCTTTGGCATCAGCGAAACCAGCGAGGGCGCAGCTTATGTTACTGCTGAATACCATAAGCTTATTCAGGAAAACAAGATGAAGAATATCATCACTACTTGCTGTCCCTCCGTCAATCGGCTGATTGAATTGTATTATCCTTCTCTGGTGGATCAAATGGCTCCGGTGGTTTCTCCTATGATTGCCCATGGACGTCTTTTGAAACAAAGCTATCCGGGGGCGAAAGTAGTATTTGCCGGTCCCTGTATAGCCAAAAAAGAGGAAGCGGCTGATATTCGCCATAATAATGAAATTGATGCTGTCCTAACATTTGAAGATTTGACGGATTGGATGGGAGAAGCAGGTATTTCTTTTGAGAATGTGGAACCTGCCACATTCCTTAACTCCAGTTCTAAAATTCTGCGTATGTATCCCGTAGAAAGTGGAATTATAAAATCCTTGCAGCAAAGAGGGGACACCGGTGACTGGAAACTTATGACTGTCTCCGGTTCCGGAACATGTATTGATTTTTGCAAAGCTTTGGAAGAGGGTTCTCTTGAACACTGCTTTGTTGAAATCAACATGTGCCATGACGGCTGTGTGAACGGCCCTGTATCCGGAAAGAATCCTGTGGATCGTTTTTCGGGTAATATAAAAGTGATGGATTACGCTCAGGAAGACTGTGAAGAATATCCCAGCTTGCCCGAGTCGATTCCCATGCATAAAACCTTTGTGGATCGTTCTTTGAAAGAAGATATTCCCGACGAAGAAACAATCCGGGCGATTTTGGCTAAGATTGGCAAATACGGGCCTGAAGATGAACTGGATTGCGGCGCCTGCGGCTATCCCAGCTGCCGCGCAAAAGCAATTGCTGTTTACCAGAATAAAGCTGAACTTACCATGTGTGTGCCGTATATGCGTGAACGGGCTGAATCTCTTTCGAATTATCTGCTGTCTGAAACTCCCAATATTACCATTATGGTAGATAAAGAAATGAATATCGTAGAATTTAATACAGCTGCTGAAAGAGCTTTCAAGATCACAAGAAAAGAAGCGCTTGAAAAATGTCTGTATGAGATTATGGATTCTTCTGATTTTGAATTTGTTCTTTCTACCCATCAGTCTATAGCGGATAAGAAAATCAATTTGAAAGAATACGGACTTGTTGTGGAGCAGAACATTGTGTACGTGGCTAAGGAAGATATCGCAATGGGTATCTTCAGAGATATAACGAAGGAAGAGCAGGAGCTGGAAAATAAATATACTCTTCGTGCTGAAACTATGGAAATGGCACAGAAGGTTATAGACAAGCAAATGATTGCTGCTCAGCAGATCGCCAGTCTTTTGGGTGAAACTACGGCAGAAACCAAGGTAACGCTGACAAAGCTTAAAGATATGATTGTGTTTAACTCCGATGAGAATTGAAACTCCGGCTGTGAACAGAATGAAATTTCAGGAGGAAACCGATCATGAAAATGCATATTGATGCCGCTTACCGGAGTCTCAACAAATATGGAGAGGAACTCTGCGGCGATAAAGTCCAGATTATCCGGCGGGAAGATTCTACCATAGCTGTTTTAGCGGACGGTCTGGGAAGCGGTGTAAAGGCTAATATCCTTTCAACTCTGACGAGTACAATTTTAGCTACCATGCTCAATGAGGGCGCGACTGTAACCCAGGCAGTAGAAACACTGGCGTCTACTCTCCCCGTTTGCAATATACGGAAATTGGCGTATTCTACTTTCAGTGTGGCACAGATTTTCGATGATGGACAGGTGGACTTGGTTGAATTTGATAATCCCCCTTGTATGTTTGTCCGCAATGGAAAACTGGTAGATTTGGAACCCTATTCCGAATTGAAGGAATGTGCCGGTAAAAATGTTGTAGAAAGCCATTTTACTATTATGCCCGGAGATGTTATTACTCTGGTCAGCGACGGCGTGATTTATGCCGGAGTGGGGCAGGCCCTGAATTTTGGCTGGAATTGGGATAATGTTTCCGCATGGCTGGCGAAAATGACTTTGAAGGAGCCGTCAGCTCCTCGTTTAGCGGCTTCTCTTTGCCAGGCGGTAGGGGAATTGTATATGGATCGCCCCGGAGATGATTCCACTTGCTTGGTTTTGAAGGCTATTCCGAAAAGTGTGGTTAATATTTTGGCTGGTCCTCCTGTGGATAAGGAAGACGATCCTAAAATGGTGCATGATTTCATGGTATCGCCTGGTAAACGTATGATCTGCGGTGGCACCAGCGCCAATATCGTGGCCAGAGTTTTGAATAGAAAAATTACAACCACTCTGAACTATACGGATCCCACATTGCCGCCCATCGGGCATATCGATGGGATTGATTTGGTAACGGAAGGAGTTTTGACGCTTTCCAGAACGGTAGATATTTTAAAGAAGTATTTGGAGAGCGGAGATACGTTCGATTTCCGGCTGTTGGATGAAGATAACGGTGCGGCAAT
This sequence comes from uncultured Clostridia bacterium, assembly GCA_944380875.1. Taxonomy (GTDB): domain Bacteria; phylum Bacillota; class Clostridia; order Oscillospirales; family Acutalibacteraceae; genus UMGS1264. The sequence goes on along the minus strand of CALWJA010000105.1, from coordinate 55,939 downwards.
GATTGCTAAAATATTGATCGAGGAATGCACTAGCGTCCGGATATTTGCAGGCAGAGCCATTAACCCGGCTCATCAGAATCCGGGGCTTCCGGCAGACCTTAGCATTAAGATGCAGTTATTGGATACCCTATGTAAGTTGGTAGAACGTATGGGTAAACAAGTGGAATGTTCCTTCTATTAATTTGACCCCCTAAAGTAAGGAGAGAGGATTTTAAAAATATGATGCAATATGATAACGATGCGAAGCAAATGAAGTACGAAGTCCTGAAGTTGGTGTCCAAATACGCCTTTGAAGGGACTTTGGAGGAGCATTTGGAACAAATCCCGTATGATATTATCCCTGGACCGCAGCCCAGCTATCGCTGCTGTATCTACAGAGAGAGGGAAATCATTCGGGAGCGCATATCCAGTGCACAGGGAAAAAATTTGCCCGGTCAGGAAGACAGCGGAATTGTAGGTGTTCTGCCGGCAGCCTGCGAAGGATGCCCCATTAGCCGTTTTACGGTTACGGATAACTGCCAGAAGTGTTTGGCAAAAAAATGCCAGGCAGCTTGTCCTTTTGGAGCCATTTCCATAACGGGCCGCGGAGCATACATAGATCCCAATAAGTGTAAGGAATGCGGGCGTTGTGCAGCTGCTTGTCCATATAATGCTATTTCGGATACTATGCGTCCTTGCATGCGTGCCTGCCCTGTGGGCGCCATTAGCAAAGACGAATATAGCCGTGCCGTAATCGATTATTCTAAGTGCATCAGCTGCGGTGCCTGCGTTGCAGGCTGTCCCTTCGGTGCTATTACAGATCGTTCCAGCATTGTGGATGTAATTAATGCCATCCGCAATGGTGAAAAGGTAATTGCAACGTTTGCTCCTGCTATTGAAGGCCATTTTGGAATGGCGAATGTAGGAATGCTCAAAAACGCCATTCGGAAACTGGGATTCAACGATGTGATTGAAGTTTCTTTGGGCGCGGATGCCACAGCTTGGCATGAAGCGCAGGAATTGAAGGAAGCTATTGAAAACAATCAGAAAATGACAACTTCTTGCTGCCCGGCTTTTGTGGAAATGATTGAAAAGCATTTTCCTCGCCTTATTCCCAATATTTCCCATACAGGATCTCCTATGACTCTTGTGAGCCGGTATATCCGTACAAATTTTGAAGGAGCAAAAGTTGTCTTTATAGGACCTTGTATTGCTAAGAAGCTGGAAGCAAAGCGTGTTGAAGACACGGCCGATTATGTTATCACGTTTGAAGAGCTGGCAGCTATGTTTGATGCCCAGGGAATCAATGTAATGGATCCGGCTGAAAACGAACAGGATGGCAGCCGTCCTGGCAAGAATTTTGCCCAGAGCGGCGGTGTTGCGACAGCTGTCTCCAGAGTGTTGGAGGAAGAAGGCTATGATAAGCCTTTCAGCGCTGTGAAGTGCAACGGTGCAAAGGAATGCAAGAAGTTCCTTATGATTATGAATGCAGGCAAACTTCCGGAGACCATTTTGGAAGGCATGGCTTGCGAAGGCGGTTGTGTTGCTGGGCCTGGCGGTGTAGAGACACTGCAGAAGCTTCTTAAGATGCGTACAAAGCTTCTTGCAGGAGCCGATAACCGTGGAATTACAGAGAATGTAAATAGTCTCCATGATTTCTCAGGCATTAATATGACAGCGCACAGAAAATCACTGTAAAACTTATGGAATATTAAGAAAGAGGGGATTCCGTAATAAAACGGAATCCCCTCTTAGCATAGGGATGAAAGCAAACAGCGATATCAAAGGATGGAAGATTGCAATAGAGATGGGGCGTACCGTCCGTTATATGCCTTTCGTGCTTTTTCAGTATAAAGGCAAACAAAAGGCGTTTTTGCAGCGGTATATCCGTCCCTATCGTGTTCAAAATTATTTAGAAGGTTTTGTTTGAGTTTTGCATATTCTGCGGCGGCATCCGGATGTTCCTGCAGATAATCTCTAAAGTAAAGTTCATCCCAATCGCCAGGGCGTCGTACATGAAGGTGATATACTTTTTTGGCGAATCCTTCTGGTGTATAGCCTTTGTTAAAGGAAATTTTCATGGGAGAATGTTGGTAAGACATTTGAATCCATCCGTCTTTTTGAAGTAGATTTAAGATTTTTTCTTCTTGGCACTCTGTGTTAATCTCTAAAAGAATATCGATAATGGGTTTAGAGGTGAGTCCATTTACAGCAGTACTTCCAATATGATGGATTCTGTATACAGCTGTTAAGGGGAAAAGAGAAAGAATTCTTGTTTTTTCTTCTTCATACCAGTCAGGGTAGCGGGGATTGTATTCTCTTAATTGAATAGGAAAAAGTTCCCATAATTCGGTTAAAGTCATTTCTGATAAAGGCTTCGGCATACTATCTCTCCTTTTTTGGTTTTCCGCTGCGCAGAATCCTATCCGTACACTGTACAGTATAGAGAAAAAAGCAGGGGCTGTCCAGAAACATTGTTCCTCGAGGCAAAGAGATTTGCTTTTCCCGCAAAGGTATAGTATACTGTTCTATAAGTACAGGAAATACATTTTTTAAGAATGACTATTGGAGGGATACCTTTGAAATATGTATACGAAAATCGTGGGACATGCTCACGGCAAACAATCATTGAGCTGGAAGGGGATGTGATTAAATCCTGCCAGATTGTGGGCGGCTGCAATGGCAATACTAAAGGCATTTGCAAGTTGGTGACAGGCATGAAGGCGGATGATGTAATTGAGCGCTGCAAGGGTATAACCTGCGGATTTAAGCCAACCTCTTGCCCGGATCAATTGGCGAAAGCGCTGCTGGCAGCAAAAGAAGCGCAGGAAAAGTGATAATTAATATTGTTATATGGAAATGGGTTAAAATGCGTTATTGATATTTGATCTGTAATATTAATAAATATACAAGGAAGGGCCTGCCGGCAAACCGGTAGGCCCTTCTTTGGTCGTTTATTTAGATTTAAAGTTTGCAGGAAATGCTATTTACTTAGCAGCCGCAGCCACAGCCATTGCCGCAGCCATCATTGTTGTTATTGTAGCCGTTGTTGCCGCAGCAGCAGAACAGGATGAGAATGAGGATGATGATCCAAGAGCAAGAACCGCAGCCACCGAAAAGATTGTTACACATAGTTAATTGACCTCCTTGAAAGGATTTGAAAGGATTTACACTACATACTATTGTCAGAGATACAAATGTGTTACAACAAATTGATTTCATATTTTGCTAACATTTTTAATGTAACCTTTATAAAGAGAAGAATCTGTTTCCGATTGAAGTTATCCTTTCGGTATTGTAAAATACATACAGGTATAATACAGTGTAAGAAACTTTCTTCTTTTCTTGCTTTTCTATTCAGGATAGTAAGAGACTATAAAACAGAAGAAAAAGCTTGTGTATTTTATACTATTCAGGAGGCGTGATAGATGATTTGTCAGGCTTGCGGTAAAAGAAACGCTACAACACATGTAAAAACTGTTGTTAACGGGGAATTGGCTGAATACTCCCTTTGCGGAGAATGTGCCAGAAAACTGGGATATGGAAACCTTTTTGCTGAGCTGGGGCGAGGTTTAAATCTTTTGAGATTGGATCCGCAGAAATTGCAGGAGGAAGAACGCTGCACATGCGGTGCAACATGGGATGATATTGTGCGTACAGGCCGGGTTGGATGCGCGGAATGTTATGAAACCTTCTATACCAGGCTTCTTCCCGTTGTGGAGCAAATTCATGGGAGCAGCCGGCATAGAGGAAAAACTCCGGACGGAAATCCTCTTCAAATTTCTCAGGAAAAGAAATCCGGGATGCTCTTAGCAAAAAAACAGCAGCTTAAAGAAGCCATTGAAGCAGAAAATTTTGAAGATGCAGTAACACTGCGGGATGAAATTCGTATGCTGGAGGCGAAACATGATGAGTGAAGCGAAAAAATGGTATGAGTATCCCGGTGAAGAACAAGATGTAGTTGTAAGCACTCATATTTATCTTTCTAGAAATATAGAGGGCATTCCGTTTGTCCGTCGGATGCGGTCTGCTGAACAAAAACAGGTCATAGAAGCCGTGCTTTCTACGGTGGAAGACGGGCATCTTTCCTTAGGAGGACTTTTTTCTTTTTGCTCCTTTAAAGAAATAGACAAAGCACAGGCTATTTCTTTTGTGGAAAAAGGTCTTGTTACACCGGAATATATTGTGCGCAGAGATGGAAAAGGCGTTCTTCTAACGCAGGATGAGTCCTTGTCCATTGTATTAAATGGGGAAGACCATTTACAAATCCATACAAGTAGGCCCGGGCTTGATCTGGAGGGCGCCTATAGCAGTGCAGATAAGCTGGAACGCATTTTATCTAAGGAGCTATCTTTTTCTTTTCATGATACTTTCGGCTATCTGACGCAGAATCCGGCCGATTTGGGAACAGGTATGCACGCTTCCCTGCTTTTACATTTGCCCGCTTTGGCGGGAAATGGGGCTGTTCCCAGGGTAGCCTCCGGACTTTCGCGGTTGGGAATCGATTTAAGAGAAAGTATGGAACCGGAAGGGAAAGCTTTTGTGTATCGTCTCACGAACCGGGTTTCTCTTGGAATATCGGAGCAGGAAGCTTTATTTAATCTTCGAAGTATGGCTCTTCAGGTGATTACACAGGAAAGAGCTGCCAGGAAAACGCTTTCCCGCCAGATTGAAGCGGAGGATAAGGCCTTCCGTTCCAAAGGTATCCTGGCTTCTGCCCGTTTGCTGCCCCAGAATGAGTGTATGGAGTTGCTATCCGATCTGCGGCTTGGGGTTTCACAAGGCTTTTATTCGTCTCCTGGATATGAAGAAATCGCTACCTGGATTACAGAAGTACAGCCCGCAACGCTTTCTCTTACCGCTGAACCCAAAGAAGGAGAAACGCTGGATCAATGCAGGGCCGCATACATGCGCAGTCATTTGGAAAATGTATAAGTTAGCAGGAGATTCTATATGTATTCGGCACAATAGGCTGCTTATATTTTTTAGATGGTTTGAAAGAAAAACAGAAGCACCGTGAAACAAACTGTTTACACGGTGCTTAATACTATTTTTCAGATTTATATTTCGCTATACCTTATGCAGCTGATTTTTATCTGTTTCTTGTTTGGTAAAGTCCGTTAGGATTTCTTTTCCGCATTCCGGAGGGGAATAGACGAAACGATCCATATGGTTTCCACTAAACTTATATTCCGGTAGAGCGGGACGATATTCATACTGGAATGTATCTATGATTACCAGCTTAACTTTCATGCGCCCGGGAAGAATACTTTTTATGTATACGCTGGCCTGCTGTCCGGGAAGCACGCCTTCTTTTGGTTCAGCTAATCCAGCCAGATTTGGTGCTAGCTCCACGAAAATACCATAGGGTTCTACACTGCGCACAATACCTGCCACGGTTTCTCCCGGTTTAAAATTCGCAACATTTTCTTCCCAGGTTCCAAGCAGTTCTTTGTGGCTTAGTGTGATGCGGTTCCCTTCTATGGATCGTATCAAAACCTTTATATCCATTCCCACAGTAAATCGTTCTCTGGGATGATCGATTCTGGAAACAGAGATCGCGTCAATGGGAAGCAAGGCTACTATTCCGCAGCCGATATCCGCGAATGCACCAAAACTTTCCAGGTGTGTAATCCGTGCGTCAATTATATCACCAGGCATAAGGTTTTGAATATACTCTTTTTTACATTGTTCCTGCGCCGCCCGTCGGGAGAGTTGGGCGATAGGAACGCCGGATTCTGTTTCACTGAAACCGGTAATACGGAAACAGACAGGGCGGTTTACCCGGGAAATAATGGCGATATCTTTTACGGTTCCTTCCCGGATGCCCAGCGCGCCTTCTTCGCGTGGAATAATCCCCTTCATGCAGCCAAGATCTACTATTAGGTTGTGTGCACTGTCGCAGACTATAGCTCTTCCTTCTATGATTTTACCTTCTGCGCAGGCTGCCTGCAGACTGGCAGGAGATTGCAGAGATGCCTGGTTTTCCGGTGTGGAAATCCGCCAGCCTTCCGGACAATATGTGTTCATTTAACAGCCCTCCTTTTTTCTTCCGTTCATCTATATGCAAAAAAAGAGGGATGCATTCTCAAATTCCGGCTTGGATGACGAATTTCTTTCCTTTTAAGAAGGCTTGCATCCGGAGAGTGAATATAGTATTATGAAAAACGGATCAACCATTCCAGTAAAGCAACACGTATATAAAAAAGAAAGGATAACGCAGATGAAAAGAAAAATTGGAATTTTTGTACATTGATTTTGCTGTTTACGCTGTTTGCACTGCCGGGCTGCAGCAACGGAAGCAGCGGATATTTGGGAATGCAATTGGAAAAACCGGAAGAGGGCGAGGAAATTGCAGTCCTTGAGACAAATATGGGCACGATAAAGATTCGTCTTTTTCCTGAAGAGGCTCCAAAAACAGTCCAGAATTTTAAGGAGCTTATTCAAAAAGGATACTATAACGGCATAACCTTTCATCGGGTTATAGAGGGATTTATGATCCAGGGCGGTGATCCTACTGCAACAGGAACGGGAGGAGAAAGTGCTTTTGGAGAAGATTTTGAAGACGAATTCAGCAAAAATTTGGTAAATATCCGTGGCTCACTTGCTATGGCCAATAAAGGCCCTAATACCAACAGCAGCCAGTTTTTCATCAATCAGGCTGGTCCGGATGAGTTCGCTGGCTGGGATTATTATCAAACTGCTTATGATTCTTTTAAATCGAATGAGGATATGTTTACATCCATGTATGGGTATAATTGGCCCGATATGGGAAAAGTTACGGATGCATATAAAAAATTATATGAGGAAAATGGCGGCAATCCCAATCTAGATGGTGCGTATGCGATCGGCGATAGAGGTCACACGGTATTCGGTCAAGTGTTTGAAGGGATGGACGTTGTGGATGCTATCGCGGCTGTGAAAACAGATGCGGATACAGATAAGCCTGTGGAAGATGTCGTCATTGAAAAAGCGGAAATAGTGGAATACCACGCAGAATAATAGTGTTTGGGTAATCGGAAAGGAGATGTTTTTGATGGCGGAAATTTTACACGCTTCGGAAAACACATTTGATTCTATCTTAAAAGACAATAAACTTGTTTTGGTGGATTTTTGGGCAACCTGGTGTGGCCCTTGTCGGATGGTGGCGCCCATTATGGAGCAGCTGGCACAGCATTATGAAGGAAAAGTAAGAATCGCAAAAGTGGATGTGGATGAAAATCCCGGTCTTGCTTCAAAATTTGGGATTATGAGCATCCCCACTGTTATTCTTTTCCAGGACGGTCAGTCTGTATTGAAAGATGTGGGAGCCCGGTCCTTTGAGAATTATTGTGAAATGATTGACGCAAAACTGTAATTGAGCTAAACGTAAATGAAAACTGCCGGAGAACATGTATTTCGTTCTCCGGCAGTTTTTGTGTTGTAATGGATAGATTCTTCTATAATACAAGAAAGCGCCTTACCGGCAGCCAGAGCCGCCGCCGGAACCGCCGCCACCTCCGCCTCCGCTGAAGCCACCGCCTCCGCCGCCGGAGCCACCGGAACTGGAAGGTGGGTGGGCAAGTCTGTCTGCAGATTTGCTTACTTCATACATGGAATTAGAAAGATGCCTGCCAATGGAAGAAAAATCCCCGAAATCTATTTTTCCATAAGAATGGGAATGAAAGATCGTTGGATTGCTGGGATAAAACGAAGGAGTGGGATGCCAGGTGTCGGTTTCCCAATTTGGAATAGACGCGCTTTGAGGCGCAGAAGAAGATTCGGGAATATCGCTGTCAGCAAATAGGGAAGTATACGCCAGGTTCAGTTGTTTAGAAACGGTATCAGCAATATTCATAGCGGAGGCAAAAATCATATATTCCTCCCAGAGGGGTAATGCAAATACCCCATGTTCCTCCATTTTGGAAAAATCTTTCAGATATCGGGCCAGAGAACGCCATTGCTGCAAATGGGTTTCGCCCTCCCGTGTAAGACGATGCTTGGATGTTTCGAACCCGATAAGAATGATTCCACTGAGGATCAGAGCAAAAATAAAGATTCCCCAACCTTCCGGGAAAAACAGCAATATAAAGACAGCTAAAAGGAAACAGCCGATGGCCATGCCGCCTAAAGGTGACCAAAGCCCGTGTTTTTCCTCCCATCCAGTCTTGCGGAAAGAATATTTTACGCTGGATTGAAAACGCTCCATAGCTCTTGATACTTCTTTATAATGCGATTTACCGTATTTTCTATATTGGTCCATTGTAAAGGATCCGCCGTATTCCGCTGCCACTTTCCGGAACAGCCCCAGCAGAATGGATTCATGGGGTGTAGGGGGCTCTTTTCCATAATCGGATACAGAAATATTCACTTCGTCCTCTTGGGCTTTTCCCATAAAAAGGAACCCTTTTTGCGCCAGATTGAGCATAACGGAACTAAAAAGGGATTTTTGTTGGCTGGGAACGGTTCCTTTATAGTAAAAGTAAAGCTGATTTACTATGGCAGGATCACTTCCTGCCGGTATTTCCCGAATATATTTTGGGACTTCCACTTTATATGGCTTACAAAGCTTTTTTCTCCAGGCTCCAAAGAAAATGCAGAATACAACAACGCCGATGGAAAGATATAGGCGCAGTACAGCAAAAAGCCATGAAAAACGCTGCGCTATGTCACTGGCGTCAGCGGTGGCCTTTTCCTCGGCTCGTATAGATTCCAGCATATTGGCGGAAGAGGATTTCTGGGCCCCTGAAAGTGTATCTTTGGGAAAACAGGTTCGTATTTCTACCCAAGTTTGGGCAGGAATCCGTTCTGCGGAAAAAACAAGAGAACCGTCTTCTATGGTGATAAGACTATTGGGAGACGTTACATGCAGCCAGGCCAATATATCCGCTTTTTTAACATTTCCGGGCAGTTCCAGTTCTCCGTGAAGATATCGTATCGGAAAACCACCGTTTTTGCCCACTAACCCCACATATAATTCGGCTGTATCACCCCATTGAGCGCCTATGCCGGTCATAGTATACGAAAAAGTGATCGTTCTTACACCTTCACGGAGAGGGGGGAAGTACCATCCTATTTCATAACTGCTTCCGTTTTCATAAATATAGCAGGTGTTTTCACCGGGATTATCGTAGTTGGGGTTGACATCTTCCAGAAAGGTATATTCTATGCCTGTATCCTCGTCGTATACAGATAGATCTGTGATGGAAGAAAAACCTTTCTTATCGAAGTATTTATAAAAATTACTGTAGTCTCTGTCCCGATCTTTCATACGGATTTCCCAGGTCTCTGTTATACGGAGATCCCCGTTGGAAAGAAGGGAAGCGTGTATTTCCTGGTCGTTTACAATCTGTTTTGCTCCCCAAGCATAGGTCAGCCCTGTAAAACCTATTACCAAACTGACAACAATGGGGATTATTAGAAGAATGCCCAGAATAAGCATCCATTTTTTAAACCGTCGCTCTTTTTTCTTTTTACTTGCCATACTATACTCCTTCTTTGCAGAATAAGGGAATATTTTTTAAAAGGAGACCGAAGGGGATTCTTTTTCATTTTCGTAAGCTTCAAAATAAGGGCGATGTTCATAGTGCAGGAGCTGCGCCAAAAGGACTCCCGGAAATTGATCCATGTATTCGTTATACATCATGCAGGTGTCATTATAAAATTGCCGTGCTACAGCTATTTTCTTTTCCACATCGCTCAATTCATGCTGAAGATACAGAAAATTTTCGTTGGATCGCAATTCCGGATACCCTTCTGCTATGCCGATCAATTGCGTGAGTGCCCGGCTCAACTGGGCATTATTTTGTACGGATTCTTCTGCTGAATGAGATAACAGCGCTGTTCCTCTCAGTTCGGTAATTTCTTTCAGAAGAGAGCTTTCGTGACCGGAAACTCCCTTTACAGTTTCAACTAGATTCGGTATGAGATCAAACCTCTTTTTCAGTTGGACGTTTACTTGCGCCCAGCTGTTATCTACTCTGGAAGAGAGGGTGACTAATTTATTATAAATAAGAATCAAAGACACTACTCCGGCTATAAGGGCGATAAGAAGGATGCCTAAAACGATCCAGAGAATAATCATGCTATATACCTCCTGTTCTTGTCCTTCCACTGCGTATCAAGGGGAAAGACATTCTATTTTGAGCATACCACAGGCTTTCTTTCAAATCAACCGTATCTGCAATTGGGAAACTAGTATTTTTCAGCTATCGCTTTCCAAATTAAAGAGACATACCTGTTATCGGGAGAAATGTCGGCGTAGGTGATACTATAAACGGTATTTCCTTTCCTGCATAGAAGTTCCAAATCGGATGCATAGGCTTCATCCAAATTTTCCGCTTCTGTTTTCGTAAAATCCGATGGGGAATCTGCAAAAGTAGCAGTATACATCAGGGCAGTAAGGAAATCTGCCGCTTGCTGTTGGGTTTTAAAGGAATAGATATCCTGATACATCCAATATTCGGTATTGCTCTCCGAGATGCATTCGAAGGTGTGCCATTGTTTAGCGACCAGAGACTGCTCTTTTTCCACAGAGCTGGGATTTCCCTGCAAAGATTTCCCGCGTTCCCCTTTAATTCCCAACATGTTCAAAGTAAGATAAGGGCCATCCGACTCGAAGGGCATAGGGTAGGAAGCGGTTTGGACCCTTTGAAAGACAGAGCCTGCCAGAAAAATCAAAAAGAGAAGAAGAAATCCTCCTTGGGGAATCCGATGCAAAATATGCCGTTCCCGACCCGTATGGTCTATGGGGATTCCTTTGCGGAGACGACGGTAGAGCATACCGCTGCGGTATGCAGCGTAAATCATTCCGAAAAAAAGGAACGCCATTCCGAATATGTAAGCTAATAATCCAGCGGTTTCTTCCACCCACGCTCTTTGGAAAAAATACCTTAACCGGATCAGAAAATTTTGACTCCCGGTAAGAGATGCATATAAGAGAACATTGAGGAATAGCAGAAAAAGAGGAGGGAGCCAGGAAAGAAGATAATTTCGCCTGAGGGCTTTTACAGTGGAAGCTTGCTGCCTGGGATCGGAATAAATCTCCGGCGCGCCGCTGTTTTCTTCTGTGGTAAACACGTGGATAAGCCCATGAGATGTAGTGTATTTCCAACCGCATTCCTCGTAAAGTTGAATTTGTTCTTCCGGTAATCTGGAATCGTCATCCAACAGGGAAGGGGACGCAAGTTCAACGCGATACACTTTGTTTTCGGGTTTTCCTTTCCGGAAGCGGCTTAGATAAGCGCCCCGTTTTTCCAAAAGCAAGCCTTTCCGAGCCATTTTTCCATAAAAGGCTTCTGTTTGCCCAACGGCATAGTCCGCCGGATGGAACCGATATAGTCGATTCATGTATTCTCCTCCTCCAATATACGGCCGTCAGCTACCATTTTCTGAAGGCGCTGATATTCTGCATGTAACGCTTTTTTCCCTTCTTCTGTTATGGAGTAGTTCTTTCTCCGATTTTCTTCAGAATCTAACAGGATCAAACCCTCTTTTCGCATCCTTGTCAATACTCCATAAAGGGTGCCCGGCCCCATATGAATCCGTCCTCCCGAAAGTTCCAGTATGCGCTGCATCATGCCATATCCATGCCCCGGTTTTAAAAGGGCCAGAAGAATATAAAACATGGCTTCTGTCATAGGCTGGCTTCCCGACATGCCGCTTTTGCACCCTCTTTCGTATATATTATTATGTTGCTCGATATATCGTATAACATAATAATAGCAAATATAAGATTTCTGTCAAGAGAAAAGAGCTCCGTCTTTTACTGACGGAGCTCTTTTCTCTATTCATATTTATTATTTTTCTTCCAGGGATTCGGCAGGCTGCAATTTGTCATGTACACGGTAACAAAGGGTCATGAGACTGTCATTCAAATGGACATTTTCCACAATGGTATCCGGATATTTAACGGAAATGTCTGCATGGCTGAAATTCCAGAAATTACGGATTCCTAAAGCATATAACCGCTCAATAATTTCGGAAGCAGCTTCCCTTGGAATGCAGAGGACTGCCATCTGCGGATCATTCTTTTGGCAGAAATCTTCCAATTTTGCAACATCAAGAATTTCCACTCCGTTCAGGGAACTTCCTATTTTAAAAGAAGAATTATCAAAAATCCCAATAAGCCGAAATCCATCCCGGGCAAAATCCATATGGGAGGCAATAGCTTGCCCAAGATTTCCTGCCCCTACCAAAATGGCTTTATATCCATTTTGCAGACCTAAAATTGTGCCGATTTCATCGCAAAGCTGGTCTACCATGTATCCGTAACCCTGTTGCCCAAATCCACCAAAGCAGTTGAGATCTTGGCGAATCTGTGAGGCTGTCAGCCCCAACTTTGCAGAAAGTTCTGTTGAAGAGATTCTAGTAACGCCTTTTTCCTGCAGTTGGATCAGGAACCGGTAATACCGTGGAAGACGGCGTATAACAGACATGGAAATATTATCGCGTTTAGGCATGAAAATTTGGCCTCCAATTGACAGTGTGTTACCTGCGCTTACAAAAGAGCTTTCAGTCGTTTATCGATCTCATGCAGGAAAGTTTCTGTATCCACAGCTTTTTTCTGGGGGAGGGTAGAGAGACGTTCCAAATCTCCCGTCATAATTCCTTCTTCAATGGTCTGAATGGATGCTTTCTCCAGCTTGTCTGCAAAAGAGGATAATGCAGGTAGCCCATCCAGTTCTCCGCGTTTGCGCAATGCACCTGTCCAGGCGAAAATTGTGGCAATCGAATTGGTCGAAGTACTTTCTCCTTTGAGATACTTGTAATAATGGCGCTGTACCGTTCCATGCGCCGCTTCATATTCATATTTTCCGTCGGGGGAAACGAGGACACTGGTCATCAGGCCCAAACTGCCAAAAGCGTTTGCCACCATATCGCTCATTACGTCTCCGTCATAGTTTTTGCAGGCCCAAATATATCCGCCTTCTGAGCGAACAACTCTTGCTACAGCATCATCGATCAGAGTATAGAAATATTCAATTCCGGCCGCTTCGAACTTTTCTTTATATTCTGTATCATACAGTTCCTGGAAAATATCTTTGAAACGGTGGTCGTATTTTTTGGAGATGGTATCTTTTGTAGCAAACCACAGATCCTGTTTTGTATCGAGAGCAAAGTTAAAGCAGGACCGGGCAAAACTCTCAATACTTTTATCCAGATTGTGCTGGCCTTGAATAACCCCTGCGGAATCCTTGAAATCATGAATCAGTTCCCGGGTTACATTTCCGTCTTTATCGGTAACAACCAATTCCGCTTTTGCACCTTGAGGAACCTGCATTTCTACATTCTTATAAACATCCCCATAAGCATGACGGGCAATGGCGATAGGCTTTTTCCAGTTGGGGATAAAGGGGACGATTCCTTTTACCAGGATGGGGGAACGGAACACGGTTCCATCCAGAACGGCACGAATAGTGCCGTTGGGGGATTTCCACATTTCGTGCAAATTATATTCTTCCACGCGGGCAGCATTAGGGGTAATAGTAGCGCATTTTACCGCCACCCCGTATTTTTTTGTAGCAATAGCGCTGTCATAGGTAACCTGATCCCCGGTGAGATCTCGATTTTTCAAGCCGAGGTCATAATATTCCGTTTTCAAATCAATGTAAGGAGTGAGAAGTATGTCTTTGATCATCTGCCAAATGACCCGGGTCATCTCGTCTCCGTCCATTTCTACAAGAGGAGTAATCATTTTAATTTTATCTGCCATACTATGTTTGCCTCCGTTCTGTCACTCTATCATGAAAAGAGTGTCCTGCGTTTAGCCGTTCTGTTCCCGGGTGTAATTGAGAAGACCTCCTGCCAGCACCATTTCTCTCTGCCGTTTGGAGAGAATAGCCTCAGCAGGAATATCAATGCCCTTTGTTACATCGCGGACAATCACATCTCCGCCTTCTTCTATAGCCTTACGGATACCGGGCAGCTCCAGATCATCCATTTGATCAATTTTGCTGTAATCCTCTTCGTTTTTAAATACCAGAGGAAGGATGCCTGCGTTTGCCAGGTTTGCGCAGTGAATACGGGCAAAGCTCTTAACCAGCACAGCCTTAACTCCCAGATACAGGGGAACAAGAGCAGCGTGTTCACGAGAAGAGCCCTGGCCATAGTTCTGGCCGCCTACGATTATGCTTGGACCATATTCTTTGCAGCGGGCAGGGAATTCCGTATCGCATACGCTGAAGCAGAAATTGGAAAGATAGGGAATATTGGAGCGGAAAGGAAGAATCTTAGCGCCTGCGGGCATGATATGGTCGGTGGTAATATTATCGCCGACTTTGAGAAGAGCTTTTGCGGTTATGGTTTCCTGCAGAGGAGAAGAAGAGGGGAATTCTTTGATGTTTGGTCCCCGCAGAATTTCTACGGTATCCATCTTCTCTGCAGTTTCCGGTGCAGAAACCATATTGTCGTTGATAAGAAAACTCTCTGGCATTGGAATGGAAACAGGTTCGCCCAATGTACGGGGATCTGTCAGTACGCCGGTAATAGCAGAAACAGCAGCCGTTTCAGGGCTGACAAGGTAAATCTGGCCGTCTGCCGTACCGGAACGGCCCTCAAAGTTTCTATTGAAGGTACGCAGAGAAACGCCTGCGGAATTGGGGGATTGGCCCATTCCGATACAGGGGCCGCATGCACATTCCAAAATTCTGGCGCCGGCCGCGATAATATCGGCCAAAGCCCCATTTTTAGCCAGCATATTATAAACCTGCTTGCTGCCGGGAGCAATGGAAAGGCTTACGTCCGGATGGACGGTTTTTCCTTTCAGGATGGCGGCTACCCGCATCAGATCCAGATAAGAAGAATTGGTGCAGGAACCGATGCATACCTGGTCTACTTTGATAGGTCCTACATCGGAGAGAGATTTTACATTATCCGGGCTGTGAGGGCAGGCAGCGAGAGGCTCCAATTCGCTGAGGTTTACGGTTATTTCTTCATCGTAAACAGCATCAGGGTCAGAAGACAGTTCTATCCAATCTTTTTCACGGCCTTGCGCTTTCAAAAATGCTTTGGTAATTTCATCGGAAGGGAAGATGGAAGTAGTAGCGCCAAGCTCAGCGCCCATGTTGGTGATGGTTGCACGCTCGGGAACCGTGAGTGTTTTTACGCCTTCACCTGCATATTCCACAATTTTTCCTACGCCGCCTTTAACAGAGAGCATCTGCAAAACTTTTAGGATAATATCCTTAGCCGAAACCCAAGGGCGGAGTTTTCCCGTAAGGTTGACGCGCAGCATTTTAGGCATGGAGATATAATAGGGGCCGCCGCCCATTGCGACTGCTACATCCAAGCCGCCGGCGCCCATAGCCAGCATCCCGATACCGCCGCCGGTTGGCGTATGGCTGTCGGAACCGATAAGGGTCTTGCCGGGAATACCAAACCGCTCCAAATGCACCTGATGGCAGATGCCGTTGCCGGGCCGAGAATACCATATACCATGTTTTTTAGCAACGCTTTGAATGAAACGATGGTCGTCCGCATTTTCAAAACCTGTCTGCAGGGTATTGTGATCGATATATGCCACACTTTTTTCCGTTTTTACTCTGGGAACTCCCATAGCCTCAAATTCCAGATATGCCATTGTACCGGTAGCATCCTGCGTCAGCGTCTGATCGATTTTTAGCCCGATATCGGAACCGACTGTCATTTCACCGCTAACCATATGGGCTTTTATAATTTTCTGCGCAATCGTAAGACCCACGAATCATACCTCCCAAAACAGATAATAACTTTCTTATATTATCGTCCAAAATCGTTGGTTTGTCAATCTTTTCACGAGAGGCTTGCGGATAAAAAAAGCAGTTTTTCATATTGGTAAATAGTTTTTTTGAGGAAGAGAATTCATATATTCTTGATGAATAGATGGAAGAATGGTATAATACATTTGTTCAGGAGTGTTTTTCCAATTTTCACTTGGAATATGCCGGGTATGAAGTTGCCTCATCTGCACAGAATAGTTGCGGAGGTGATTTCATGAGCAGATATAAAAATGATACTGCTGACGAAGCGGAGGAATTGACAAAAGAAGAAACTGAAGACGGCCGCCTGCGTCAGATTACCGATACAGGTTCTGTTATTACAGGCGACGGCAGCCATGTGATACACTGCCTGACCATTATTGGGCAAATTGAGGGTCATAATGTGCTTCCTTCCCAAAACAAAACTACAAAATATGAGCATGTTATTCCTCAGCTCGTAGCCATAGAAGAGGATCCCCGAATTGACGGTCTCCTTATTATTTTGAATACAGTTGGAGGAGACGTGGAGGCTGGCCTCGCTCTGGCGGAATTGATGGCAGGAATGAAAAAACCCACTGTCAGCCTTGTTTTAGGGGGCGGGCATTCCATAGGTGTTCCTTTGGCTGTTGCGGCGAAACACAGTTTTATTGCTTCTACCGCAACAATGACGATCCATCCTGTCCGTATGAACGGCCTTTTAATCGGCGTGCCTCAAACAATGGATTATTTTGAGCGGATGCAGGAGCGGATCACCCGTTTCGTAACGGCCAATTCTTCTATTTCGTCCAATCGTTTTTATGAATTGGCAATGAATACAAAAGAATTGGTTATGGATGTGGGAACTGTTCTGGATGGAGCAGATGCAGTGGAAGAGGGGCTGATCGATTCTCTGGGTTCCCTTTCTGATGCGATTTCCTGTCTTTACGAAATGATTGACAGAAGTAAAAAGAAGACTGCCGGAACAGCGGAAAAAAAGAAATCCGTTAAAGCTGTAAAATCAGCAAAACAGAAAAAACAGCCGGAAGACGAAAAGTAAGTATTTGAGGTTTCCCGGCCGCGCAGAGATTTCTCTGCGCGAATTGAATTATGGAGGTACATACCGCAATGAAGGAAATTTTTGATGCGATTATTCAGGGAATTATACAGGGCGCCACGGAGTTCCTCCCGGTATCCAGCAGCGGACACTTATCTTTAACCCAGCATTTTCTGGGAATTGAAGAACCGGGAATGCTTTTTGATGTGCTTCTGCATATGGGTACTCTTGTGGCTGTTTGTTTTGTCTATTACAAGCTTTTATTCCGGCTGATAAAGTCTTTCTTTGGAATGGTAAAAAAGATATTTACCGGGAAATTCCATTGGAGCCAGATGGATGCGGATGAAAATCTTGTGATGATGCTGATTATAGGACTGATCCCTCTGTTCCTCATGTTTTTCCCTGTCCCGGGAACCGGCATGAAAGTGAAAGATTTTGCAGATCTTTGGGCAACAGATTCTTCCATTATGATTGAAGGTTTTGCTTTAATCGGAACCAGTCTTTTGCTGTTTGCGGCGATGCGTAAAAGTAAAAAAATGCTGGAGAGAGCCGAATTGCGTGCCAAAAGCAGTGGGGAGCCCCATGCTGTCCGGCCTGCGGGCAGGAAGCGCTTCAATCCCATTGATGCACTTTGTGTGGGCTTTGCTCAGTGTGTTGCGGCTGTTTTTCCGGGGCTTTCCCGTTCGGGCTCCACACTTTCTGTTGGCCTGATGCGAAACATAAACAGACAGACCGCTTTGGATTACTCCTTTGTTTTGGGAATTCCTGCTATTTTGGCTGCCGCCTTAGTGTCTGCAAAGGACGCTATAGAGGCGGGAGAAGAAATAAATGCCGTAGCTGTAGCTGCAGGAGTTATTACGGCTGCAGTTGTTGGATTTTGTGCAATCAAACTTTTAAGGTGGATGGTTTCCAGCAATAAACTTCTTCCTTTTGTAATCTATACGGCTGTACTGGGCGTGATTGTTCTGATAATCGCGTTGATTGAACAGAATACAGGTATGTATATTGGCGTTCAGGCGGCTTCAACGGTTGCCTGAGTTGTTTAAATAAAGCATGTGAAGTACCGCCCGGTTTTATAGCCGGGCGGCATATTACATAAAAAGGGTTGGATGGATGTGGCACAAAAAAGAAAAACTTCTTCAAAACCGGCGAACACCGGCGCAAAAAGGACCAGATCAAGTACATCCGGAAGAATGACAAAAGAAGAACGTGAACAGCGGAAATTGAAAGAGATGGCTAGGATCCGGCAGCGGAACCAGATGGTGGCCATGTTTCTTTTTGTACTTTGTATATTAACAGCCAGTCTTGTTTTAATTCCCGGTGAGCATGTTTGGTATTGGCTGCATAGCCAGATTATGGGGCTGTTTGGGACCTGTGCCATCATGTGGCCAATTCTGCTTCTGTATGTTTCCGTTATTACGGCGTTTGAACGAACCAGCAGCAGAATGACAGGGAAAATCTCTCTTATGGTTGGGATTATACTGCTTTTCTGCGGAGCGGTATATCTGTTCAGTGAACCGGTTACCGGTATGAATTTTTGGCAGGCCCTTGGAAAACTTTACAGCGATGGAATTGTGCGGAAAGGTGCCGGCTTCTTTGGTGGGCTTATTGGTTTGCCCCTTGCTTCGGCATTCGGGCAGATCGGCTCCAAAATTGTTATTATACTTCTGCTTTTTATTTTGATAATGATTCTGACCGGCACAAGTATGGCGCAGCTTTTTCGGGCAGTTGCCAAACCCGCTTCCGCGGTTTCTACAGCGGTGGGAAATGCCCGCGACCGTCGTGTGCAGGATAGAGAGCTAAGAAGAGAAATGAATATAGATATTTCTTTAGAAGGGGAATCGAAAACCACCTCCAAACGGGGGCGCAGCGATAAGCTGAAGCAATTGGAAGAAGTATTTTCCATTTCGGATCAGCCAGGAAAACAGGTACAAGCTATAAAGGAGCCCCCTTCCGATGTTTCTCCTGCAAAACAAAGCCGGAAGATGGATCCTGTTGAGGCGGTAGCTGCCGCTCAGACGCCTCCTGTGGTTATGATGCCGGAAAATATAACGCAAAAGCAGCATGCTGTCAGAGATAGAACGGAATCTTCAACTGCTGATGCCGTTGCCGCATATGAGCAGAAAAAGCAGAACCGGAAAGAAGAAAAAAAGGCGGATGCTCCTGTAGGAACACCGGTAGAATTTCCGGCGGTGGTGGAAGGAAACGGAGAAGAAACTATTTATCATGCGCCGCCTGTATCCATGCTGGCTGAAACAAAGATTTTAGACGAGAGCACCCAAAAGGAAGAACTGCAGACCAATGGGCACATGCTGGTGGAAACTCTGAAAAGCTTTGGAGTGCAGACAAAAATCGTGGATATTTCCCGGGGGCCTACTGTTACCCGTTATGAATTGCAGCCTGCGGCCGGGGTAAAAATCAGTCGTATTACCAATTTGGCGGATGATATTGCTATGAATCTGGCTGCGTCCGGTGTTCGTATTGAAGCCCCTATTCCCGGAAAGGCGGCTGTGGGAATCGAGGTGCCCAACAAGCATACCACTACGGTACGCATGCGGGAATTGATCGAGAGCAACAGCTTTTTGACGGCCAGGAGTAAGCTTTCGGTGGTTTTAGGCAGGGATATTGCAGGTGAGGTTACGGTAGCGGATCTTGCCAAAATGCCTCACCTTCTCATCGCGGGCACCACGGGTTCCGGTAAATCGGTATGTATAAACTCCATGATAATCAGTCTTGTGTATAAAAGCAGCCCCGAAGATGTCCGCTTTTTGATGATTGACCCTAAAGTTGTAGAACTGGGAATCTATAATGGAATCCCGCATCTGCTTGTGCCAGTGGTAACGGATCCCAGAAAAGCAGCTGGTGCTTTGGGCTGGGCTGTTAGGGAGATGCTGAATCGATATAAGATGTTTGCGGAAAACAACGTGCGTGATCTGCAGGGATATAATCAGCTTGCAGCCTCCAACGGTTATACGGATGCCCAGGGGCAGCCCATGCCAAAGTTGCCTCAAATTGTCATTATTGTAGATGAGCTGTCTGATCTTATGATGGCTGCACCCAACGAAGTAGAAGATTCCATTTGCCGGTTGGCGCAGATGGCTCGTGCGGCAGGAATGCATTTGGTGATTGCTACCCAGAGACCTTCTGTAGACGTTATTACAGGCCTTATCAAGGCCAACATTCCCAGCCGTATTGCTCTTACTGTTTCTTCTCAAGTAGATTCCAGAACGATTCTGGATATGGGCGGTGCAGAAAAGCTTCTGGGAAGAGGAGATATGCTGTTTGCTCCGGTGGGCTGCCAGAAACCCATTCGGGTGCAGGGATGTTTCGTCAGCGACGGGGAAATTGAAAGTATTGCCAATTATCTGAAATCCTCTGAAGAAAATGAGTACGATCAAAATATTATTGAGGAAATTGAAAAAAACGCCGTCGCAGAAAAAGAAAAATCTTCTGGAGAAGACAGCACAGAAAATGGAGATCCTATGATCTCGGAAGCCATAAAATGTGTGGTGGAAGCGGGACAGGCGTCCGTTTCTCTGCTGCAGAGGCGGCTGCGGTTGGGCTATGCACGGGCAGGGCGCTTGATCGATGAAATGGAGCAGATGGGAATTGTAGGTGCCCATGAAGGAAGTAAGTCCCGCCAGGTTCTGATTACCTATCAGCAATGGCTGGAAATGAATATGCGTCAGGCGGATGAGGCGGAAATCAAAGATACTAGTGATTCATAAACAGAAAGCAGCTGTTTCCTTTCTTAGAAAACAGCTGCTTTTTCGTTCATTTGCTTTTAACATAGATCTGCTTGTCTATTTTCCTTTGCATGTTATAATAGAAACAAGGTGTATAAAGCCAGTAGTGTTCATTTCTTTTGGCTGTTTTATCTTTTTTGATATAGGCTTATATTAAATGCTATAAAGGGATACTTTCAATTATTTAGAAATCAAGATTTGGATAGGAAAAGGATGTTGCAGGAATGATAACTATCGAAAGTATTAAAAAAAGCCAGGAGGTTCATACGTATATAGCCTGGGCAGACGAAATGCTGGGTTCTCTCGGATATACAGAACATAGCTTTGCACATGTAACGAAAGTTGCGCATTTTGCGAAGAAATTGCTTTTGGACTTAAATTATCCGGAAAAAACAGCAGACTTAGCCTGGATCGCGGGATATCTTCACGATATCGGTAATGTTATCAACCGATATAATCATGCTCAAAGCGGAGCGCAAATGGCTTTTCGTGTATTGGATCATTTGGGGGCCGAGCCGGATGAAATTTCTGCGATCATCAGCGCTATAGGCAACCATGATGAAGGAACGGCTTTTCCCGTTACAGAAATTGCTGCGGCATTGATTTTAGGGGATAAAACCGATGTGCGGCGCAGCCGTGTCCGAAACCAGGATATTTCTACGTTTGATATCCATGACCGTGTGAACTATGCGGTAGAGGAAAGCAATGCGGAGCTTTCAGAAGATCATACGTCTCTGATTCTGAATTTGAAACTGGATACAAAAATCTCTCCGGTAATAGACTACTTCGAAATCTTTTTGGACCGCATGACTCTTTGCCGGAAAGCAGCGGAACGTTTAGGGCTTTCTTTTCATCTTAACATTAATGGGCAGGCACAGCTATAATTCCATTTTATTCCACATAAATTTCCATAAATAGCTTGGAAAACGGCTCTGAAATTAGTATACTATTTAATAACAGACCGGTTTTTGGAGGGAATAGGATGTTTGGTGCAATATTAGGGGATATAGCCGGTTCCCGCTTTGAGTTCAGCAAACCTAAGGGATTTAACGCTAAAACAGTAGAGCTTTTTGCTGATGATTGCTTTTTTACAGATGATACGGTAATGTCCATTGCAACCAAATATGCAATTTTATGCGGATATTCCTATCGGGTAGCATATACGGAGCTTGGTAAAAAGTATCCTTCTGCAGGATATGGTACAATGTTTAAAAAATGGCTTAATGACCCGACTCATAAGCCGTATAACAGTTATGGAAACGGTTCTGCTATGCGTGTTAGTTTTATTGGGGAACATTTTGAAAATTTGGAGGATGTGAAAAAAGAAGCCCGGGAAAGCGCTTCCTGCACCCACAATCATCCGGATGGGCTTCAGGGTGCAGAAGCTACTGCGGTATGTATATATTTGGCTCGGAACGGATGCAGCAAACGGGAAATAGCTGCTTATATGCAGCGAGGATATGGCTATAATGTGGAAACGCCGTTATACGCCAGAAGGCCGTTTTCTAAATTTGATATTCGCTGCAATAAAACAGTGCCTTTGGCGGTGCGTTGCTTTTTGGAAAGCTATAACTGGGAAAGCTGTATGCGCAATGTTCTAAGCATTACCTGTGATACGGATACGGTTGGATGTATTGCGGGCGGTATTGCAGAAGCGTATTATGGAGAAACAGGTTTTGACAATTTGGCGATTTTACGTAAATATCTCATAAAAGGGAATATACAGGGAAGGCCGGATATGTTTTTATTCAATTGGGCATCTATGAATTGAAAGGGAGGAATTTCTATTAAAGTCGTAACATATCAATCTACCCAGGTATTAAACATCCTTAAATCCGGAAAAGTGTATCGAGCATATAAAAGTATCAGTTTTGCGAGGGAATATCAGGCTCTTATTGATATTCTCGGCCTCTCCTGTGAATGTCCTGTGTTTGGCTGCTTAAAATATCATAAAAAATATTCCGGCGGCTGCGTTTCCAGCAGTGTGCTTCTGACTCTGAATGTGCCTAAGCAATTTGTCAAGCTGACAGAGTATAAAGTGTGGGCGGATTTCATGTTTTACCTTAAATACACCAGGAAAGACAACTACACAAAGATGGATATGACATCTGAAACAGAAATAACACAGAAGCAACTGGATGCGGCCATCCATGCTTTAAAGACACAGAAAGTATCCTGGAGATACGAAGTCCCGCAGGTAATTCTTGAGGAGATACGGCCTGAATGGCTGGTAAAATACGAATTCACAAAGAAAGAAAAGTGGTAATATGGAGCGTATTTGGATACGAGGGGTCAATCAATTGAAAGCTGCGGAACTTTTGTTTTCTTATAAAGAAGACTTTTCTCCAGAAGAGTATCGAAAATATAAGGAACTGGAAATTGTCGTGCAGGAAGATGGAAGATATTCGGTTTGGGGGAATTTCCATGATGATTCGGATCTTTTGCAGGATACAAGGAAAGATCCCGATAATCGGGTGAAGCAGCTTCTGGCTTTGGCAGATGAGATCGTGGTAGAAGAATAAAAGAAAATGGCTGTTTTAAGGAAAACTTAAAACAGCCATTTCTAACAAAAGAGAGGGATAAGAAAATGAAAGATTCCTGCTGTGCCGTAATTGTTGCGGCGGGAAATTCCAGCCGTATGGGAAAACCAAAAATTTTTCTTCCTTTATGGGGAAAGACCGTATTGGAATGGACCCTTGAAGCCTTTCAACGTGCCGGGCAAGTGGATTCTATTGTGCTTGTAATTCGGCCTCAAGATCAAGAAATGGTTTCTTTTCTTTCGGGAAAGAAACTGCAAAAGCCATATAAAATTGTATTGGGTGGAGAATCGCGTCAGCAGTCTGCTGCAAATGGGGCGGTAGCGGCGGAAGATTCCGGTTGGATTGCTATACACGACGGCGCACGCTGTCTCATTACGCCGGATGAAATTGACGGTGTAATTTCCGATGCTAAAAAATGGGGAGCGTCTGCCTTGGCTGTTCCAGTAAAAGATACCATTAAATTGGCGGATAAAGACGGAATGGTTTCCTATACACCCGATCGCTCTATGCTGTGGAGCATGCAAACGCCCCAGGTTTTTCCTTTAGAAATGTATCGAACAGAAATCTGTAAAGCTGTAAAAGAAGGAAGAGAATACACAGATGATTGCCAGTTATGGGAATATTTAAAACATCCCATACATCTTTACCGGGGAGAATATACCAATATTAAGCTGACAACCGAGGATGATCTTGCCGTTGCAGAATCTGTTATAAAGAAGCGGAGGTAGAAGAGTATGAGAATCGGGCATGGATATGATGTGCATAGGCTGGTTCCTGGGCGGAAATTGATTTTGGGAGGAGTACATATTCCCTGGGAAATGGGGCTTCTTGGACATTCTGATGCAGATGTTCTGGCCCATGCAATAGCAGATTCCTTGTTGGGAGCACTTGCCATGGGGGATATAGGCCTCTTTTTTCCGGATAGTGACCCTGCGTATAAAGACGCCGACAGCCTTCTGTTATTGCAAAAGACGGCTCAAATGCTTCGGGATAAAGGCTGGAAGATTGAAAATGTAGATGCTACTATTTTGGCGCAGGCGCCAAAGCTCCGTCCTTATATTCCGCAAATGCGGGATAACCTGGCAAAAGCAATGGGAGTGACTGTGGAGCAAGTCAGTGTAAAAGCTACAACGGAAGAAGGTCTTGGATTTACTGGTAAAGGGGAAGGCCTTGCCGCCCATGCGGTTTGCTTAATTGAAAAAAATTAGCACCTTACTTCCCACCGGCATATCTTGGTATGGGAAAGATTTTAATATCTTCAATTTATCCAACCAAAGAGGTGAGACCGGTGAACAAATCACTCATCATGGTGAGTTCGATCACGTATGCGATGAAAGGCCGTGATTTGCTGCAGAGGCGTGGATTCCGCGCTTATGTTGAACGCGCTCCCAGAGGAGCGAAAGACGCCGGCTGCGGTTATGGCATATATGTCCCCGACAGGACAGAAGAAGCAGCACAACTTTTGCAGGAAGCGGGTATATCTGTTAAAGGCTTTCGGGAAAGAGGCGGCGTATGATTTATTTTGATAATGCGGCGACAACGTACCCAAAGCCTTCTGCTGTAAATCGTGCTGTTAACAACGCCCTGCTTCTATATGGAGCCAATCCAGGTAGGGCAGGGCATTCCATGAGTATGCGCACGGCGGAAGAGATTTATCGAACCCGCAGCGAAGTTGCGGATTTTTTTGGTGCAGCGGGGCCGGAATGCGTTGTATTTACACCTAACTGTACGGCATCTTTAAACTATGTTATGAAAGGAATCTTAAAACCGGGAGATCATGTGGTCACATCTAATCTGGAGCATAATGCGGTCATGCGTCCCTTGGAAAAATTGGCTGAAAAGGGCATTACCTATACAGCCGTAGAAGTAACCCCTGGCGACAATGATAAAACAGTGGATTCTTTCAGGAAGGCATTAAAACCCAATACAGCTTTGGTGGTTTGCACCCATGTTTCAAATGTTTGGGGAATACGGCTGCCTGTGGAACGAATTGCGGCTCTTGCCCACCAATACGGAATTCCCTTGTGTTTGGATGCTGCGCAGTCTGCTGGTGTATTTCCGATTAAGATGGGAGAAAGCTGCGACTATTTGTGTGTCGCTTCCCACAAAGGATTGTATGCCCCCATGGGAACGGGCATCCTTGTAACATGTATGGAAAAAAATCTGGATACTTTGATAGAAGGAGGAACAGGAACCAATTCTGTTTCTCTTCAGCAGCCGGATACCCTTCCGGATCGGTTTGAGAGCGGCACAGTTAATGTGCCTGGAATTTGCGGTATTCATGCAGGGATACGGTTTGTGAAGACAAGAGGAATTTCCCGCATTTTGGAGCATGAAACCCTTCTTATGCAGCGTTTATATCGGAGAATACGGCAAAGTCCTAAAATTCATCTTTACACTCCGGAACCGGACGGAAATGCTCTGGGGCCAGTTGTATCCTTTAATGTGGAAGGCATGGATAGCGAAGATGTGGGGGCTTTTTTGGCCAAACAAGGCGTTGCTGTTCGTGCGGGCCTTCATTGTGCCCCTTGCGCGCACAAGACAATGGGAACTCTTGAATCTGGTGCTGTCCGTTGCTGCCCATCGGTATTTACAACAGAAAATCAGATTGCCGGTTTTGTTTCTGCATTACGCAAAATTCTTTAAAAATGTAGGTAAAAGCTTTGCATATAAGGTGAAATGTGCTAAAATATAATAAGAAAAATAGATGTCATATGGATTGGCGGAATGACAGTATGGAGGAAGGTTGAACATCTTGGAGGTTATCACAAATTTATGGTATCAATTTTTGGGGCTGTTATCTTCCTTTACTTTAACTTCAGCTATAGATGTTCTTTTGGTATCTTTTATCATATATAATTTTATAAAGCTTATTCGGGAAACAAGAGCTGAACAGTTGGTAAAAGGAATACTAATACTTCTGATCGTGTGGTCTGCTGCGAATCTGTTTGATTTGCAGATGATGAAAACGATTTTGAGTTATGTTTTTAATTTCAGTGTAATAGCTCTTATGATTGTATTTCAGCCTGAAGTACGCAGAGCCCTGGAACAAATGGGCAGAAGCGGATTGCGAAAAGGTTTTGGTTTGGTTCAGAAGGAAGAAGATTTGGAAAAAGAAAAACGAAGATGTATTTCCGCAGTTACAGAAGCAGCTGAAAATTTTCAGAGGACAAAAACAGGTGCTCTGATTGTGTTTGAAAGAGAAACCAAATTGGGGGAAATTATTGATACCGGGACGATTGTCAATGCTATTCCTTCTGTTCCGCTTATCGGCAATATTTTTTGGAATAAGGCGCCTCTGCATGACGGAGCGATGGTAATACGGGATAGTATGGTATATGCAGCGGGATGTATTCTTCCCCTTACCAAAAGCGATAATGTAAGTGTTGATCTTGGTACCCGACATAGAGCAGGCATTGGAATGAGTGAAAATTCAGATGCAATCGTTTTGATTGTGTCAGAAGAAACCGGCCAGATTTCCCTTGCTGTAAATGGCAGGCTCACTCGAAATTATTCCAAAGAAACGCTGCAGGAAGCGTTGGAGGGTTATCTTCTGACAGAAGAAAAAACAGAACGTCGTATCCCTTCTTTGCGGAGGATTAAAAAACATGAATAGAAATGCAGAAAATAAAAAATCTTCCATTGTGTCAAAGAATGCTGTAGAGAAGAAAGGGAAAAAGGATAAATTCTCTTTCTTTCAAAGCAATAAATTTTTAATGGTTTTGTCCGTTTTGCTGGCTTTGATCGTTTGGTTCCTGATGGCGTTTACAAATACGGAAGAATATCCTGTAGCCATTCGCGATGTGCCGGTTACCATTAAACTGCCGGAGGCTTATCAGGAGGCAGGGCTCAAAGCATTTGTTGACCAGGAACAGACTGTTACAGTATATATCAAGGGCAACAGTCTTTCGGTTCACAATGTTACAAAAGACGATTTGCAGGTTGAAACCCTTTTCTCCAGTAATATAAGCGAAGGAAGCAATAATATTGCTACCTTATCCGTTAAAAAGGTTGGGTATGTTACGGATTTTGAGGTGGATCGCATTGAGCCGTCTCTCATTCAGGTTATGCTGGATTACTCCGGAGAAAAAACGTTTCAGATTGATACAAGCGGCATTAAGGGTTCTTCAGTAGAAGGATACTACAGCAGCACACCGGTTGCTTCACCTGAAACTGTAAAGGTTTCCGGCCCTCAGAGTATTATAGACAGTATTTCTTCGGTAACAGTTGGGGAAAAGGATTTGTCTTCCGCAACGGAAACAACTCTTTTTACAGCAGATCTTCAGTTCTTGGATGCAAACGGTAACCAGATTAGCCAGGATAAGATGAGCCGATTGACATTGAGTACGGAAACAGCAGATGTGACTGTGCCGATTCTCTTGCGAAAGACGTTGTCTATAACACCTAGCTTTATAAATTTGCCTTCGGGCATCCCGAAGGATTCCGGCAGAATTATTCTTTCTCCCAACAGCATAGAGGTAGCAGGAACAACGGATGAGTTGGAATCCCTCACGTCTATTGAACTGGAACCAGTGGATTTTACACAGATCAATCTAAGCAACACTTCTATTAAAGTCCCTGTCTCCTTGCCAAGAGGATTGAAAAATCTGCAGGGAATTCAGGATGTAACCATTGACTTTAATCTTACTGGTTTTAGCAGTCGGACCTTTACAGCGGATCATTTCCGTTTCACGAATGTACCGGATGGATATGAGGCGGAAGTGACTACTTCCTCCGTTGATGTGACAGTGGTGGGGCTGAGTGATGAGATATCCGCTCTCACCGAGGGAAAGATTATTGGCACAGTGGATCTATCCGGTAAAACAGATTTTTCGGGATACACGGAAATGCCCGTCTCCTTTAATGTTTCGGGTACTTCTTATTGCTGGGTTACTGGGAATCACAAAGTCAATGTACTCGTTCAGCCTAAATCGGAATAAGAAGATAAAGCGTCAGAGCGCCCATTCTAAATGGAATGGGCGCTTTTTTCTTGAATTTTTAATATGGCATATGCGATTCAAAAAGTTTTTAGGCAAAAGGCAAGAAAAACTTCTTTTGGTATAAGGGCTCTCTGTATAGGTCTGATTTCCTATATAGAGAGCCTTTTTATATGAATATGTGGATGAGTTGAAAGGAAAAGAAGTATTCGGCATAAGTGAATACGGGATTTACTGATGGTTAGAAAATCTAAGGTGCTGGAAATTATAGAATGAAGATTTTGATAAATACCTTCTGGCTTTATCTATGTCTGCATATATACAGTACATGAAGAAAGTTTTTTAAAATCAGTGGGAAAAGAAACTTGCCCAACGAATCATATTTTCCTTAGAAGCCGAATACCATTGTGTTAGAACTGAAACAGGGAGGAACTGCCTTTATGGAGTATAAACTGGAAAAGACCTTGCTGGGAACCAGCGAAGTCGTATACGATTCGAGCCAGGAACAACCGGTGGATATGACGGTCAATCTTCCTGATTATTGTCCGGATATCCAAAAAATACTGAAATGCCAGATGTATCCCAGGATTACCGGCCGGGGGATTACAGGCGACCGGCTGGAATTGGATGGAAATTGCCTGGTAAAAGTATTTTATCTGGATGCACAGGGAACCACAGTTCGTTGCTGCGAAAATACAGAACCTTTCTCTGTGACAATTCCCCTTAAGAAACCCGCAGATAATGGATGCATCTCCGCTGGAACCCGAGTGGAATACATAAACTGCCGGGCGGCTAATTCACGGAGAATGGATATTCACGGTGCTTTTTCCCTTTGTGCCAAGGTTGTTTGCAGCGGAAATTGCTCTGTGACAGGCGCTGTTTTAGAGGAGGATATGGAGCAGGAGCTGACGCCTGTGGAATTTACCACCCTAACAGCTTTTGAGACACGTCCTTTCAGCGTGGAAGAGGTTCTGGAGCTTCCGGAGGGTAAACCCGGTGCAGATACGATTTTACATTCTTCGGCAGTTATTCAGAATGTAGATTTTAAAGTGATTCCCAATAAACTGATGGTGAAAGGCGATATAGCATTAAAAATGCTCTATTGTCCAATCCCGGAAGAGGGAGTTTTGCCGGAGTGTATGGAATACGAAATTCCTTTTTCACAGATGTTGGATTGCGGGGGCATCACAGATGATTGCAGAACCGATCTGCGGATGCAGGTAATCTCTTGCGATATCCAAATAAAAAACGATTACGCTGGAGAAAAAATATATTTTGATACGCAGATTCGTCTTTTGGCGTCTGTTTCTGCATATTGCGATGGCAATACTGCTGTTGTCTCGGATGCTTATTCGAAAAAATACGAAGCTTCTTTGGCATATTCCGAAGCAGAACCGGAATGTCTTTGCGATCTCTTTGAAGAAACACTTTTGGAGAAAAATACCTTCCAGGTGGAAGGCGGCGTAGAGAAGATTATCCATATTTGGAGCGAAATGTGTGATGTATCCGCCTCACGGAAAGAAGATTCCGTTCATTTTGAAGGAAAATATAATATCTGCATGCTGGCAGTCAATACAGAAAATACAATTTTCTACTTTGAACGCGTTGCAGAATATGCCTTTGACCGGCCCTGCCAGGCAGAAGGGGAGCTACGTTTTGATGCGGACTGTATTGTAACCGATATGAACTATAGACTCTCCTCCGGTGAGGTAGAACTGAAAACAGAATTACGGTTAACGGCTGCCGTATTCTGCCGCAGACCTATCCGTACAGTAGAGCATATGGAAGCAGACGAAACAAAGCCGCTTAAGGATGATCCTGCCGCACTGTGTATATACTATGCGGATAAAGGAGAACGCCTTTGGGAAATAGCCAGGTCGTACCGATCCTCAGTGGATGCGATTTGTCGGGAAAACGATCTTTCCGGAGATTTTATCCCGGATTCCCGAATGCTGCTCATTCCCGTTCATACAGATTAAGGAGGGATGAAATATGGAGGAAAGAACAATTTATTCCGATATCTCCAAACGGACGGGAGGCTCCATCTTTGTGGGGGTAATCGGTCCTGTGCGAACAGGAAAATCCACCTTTATCCAACGTTTTATGGAAAACATAGTCATTCCTAATATTGAAGAAGAGTACCGCAGGGACCGGGCGGTGGACGAAATGCCCCAGTCCGCAGCGGGACGCACGATTATGACAACAGAGCCGAAGTTCATACCGGAGCAGGCAGTGACCATTCGGGTGGATGAAAGCGCGAAATTTTCTGTCCGTCTCATTGATTGTGTAGGATATATCGTTCCCAGTTCTTTAGGCTATATCGAAGACAATATGCCCAGAATGGTTATGACCCCTTGGTATGAAGAGCCTATTCCTTTTAACATGGCTGCTGAAATTGGAACCAAAAAAGTGATTACAGAGCATTCCACAATCGGCCTTGTAGTGACAACGGATGGCTCCATCAGCGATATTCCTCGTGAGGAATATGAGGAGGCAGAGGAAAGGGTAATTTCTGAACTGCAGGAGATCCATAAACCCTTTATAGTATTGTTGAACAGTACAGATCCCCAGTCTGAACGAGTTAAAGGGATGGCGGAAGAGCTTTCCGATAAATACGGTGTTCCGGTTATGCCTGTAAACTGTCTGACCATGGAGGAAAAAGAGATCCGGGATATTCTGGCGAAGATTCTGTTTGAGTTCCCTGTGAAGGAAATCCGGGTGGATATACCCCGCTGGCTCTGCACACTGGAAAAAGAGCACTGGCTCCGTTCGTCCGTATATACGACTATCCGCAAAGCTGCGGGAGGGATCACGCGGATACGTGAACTTCAAAAAGCGGTAGATTGTATAAAAGAATGCGAGTATATCTGCGGTGCTCAAGTAAACAATATTTCTCTGGGAGAAGGGAAGGCTCGTATTCGGGTGGAAATGGACCAATCCCTTTTCTATAAGGTGCTGGGTGAAAAAACCGGTATTGAAATCCATAATGAAGGAGAACTGCTGAACTGTCTGCTTCAATTCTCCTCCATGAAAAAACAGTATGATAAAATCCGGGATGCGTATGATGAGGTACAGAATACAGGATACGGAATTGTTATGCCGGATATTGAAGAGCTCAGCCTGGAGGAACCTGAAATTATACGGCAGGGAGGAAAGTACGGAATCCGGCTGAAAGCGGCGGCGCCTTCTATTCATATGATGAAGACCAATATTACCACAGAAGTTACACCCATTGTGGGATCTGAGCAGCAGTCTCAAGAATTGGTTACATATCTCTTGAAAGAATTTGAGGAAAGCCCCGGAAAAATTTGGGAATCCAATATTTTTGGAAAGAGTCTGCATGAATTGGTGAATGAAGGGCTTCACAATAAATTGTATCGTATGCCTGCTGACGCCCGAGATAAAATGCGGGAAACCATTGAACGGATCATTAACGATGGCTGCAGCGGTTTGATTTGTATCATTCTGTAATCCTTTCTAAACGCTTGAAAAAGGGACGGTGCATTTCCGTCCCTTTTTCATTTGGGTGAAAACTGGAAAAATCGTATATGGTTAAAGATACCATTTGAAATGCAAGTGGATAAGAATATCCTTCATTTTCTTGAAAAATTTAATGGATTTTACAGTTTGAACGGAAATTTTTGAATTTTTATAATATTCATCGTTTATTTTTTTTGCTGTAAAATGGCGAGCTGTTCTTGCAAAAAAAACGGATAAAAAGTATAATAGATTTTACTGTAGTATATCGGTATCGCCGGGAAGGGCGAAAATATATATACAGGGTTTTCTCCGGTATCGAGGCAGGAAGGGCAAGTATGAAGACTGTATTGCCTGCCGGCTGCGGTGACGGTATTTTTTTACAAAGGAAGTGCAGAGATGTTTCCCATTCTCAAGAAGCGCGCGTTAAACGATTCTATGACATTGATGGTTGTAGAGGCGCCGTATATTGCCAAAAAGGCTCAAGCCGGGCAGTTTATTATCCTTCGCGTCAACGAATATGGCGAAAGGATCCCTCTCACTATAGCGGATTACGATCGTGAGGAAGGGACTGTTACGATTATTTTCCAGAAGGTAGGGAAAACAACCCTGCTTTTGGATACTCTCCGTGAGGGAGACAGTATTCTGGATTTCATTGGACCTCTGGGAAAAGCCTCTGAGCTGGAAGGATATTCCCGTGCTGCGGTTATAGGCGGCGGTGCTGGTTGCGCCATAGCATATCCCCAGGCAAAGGCATTGAAACAGCTCGGTGCCAAAGTAGATATGATTGCAGGTTTCCGGAATACGGATCTGATTATTTTGGAAGAAGAGATGCGTGAGGCCAGCGATTGTCTGTATCTTATGACAGACGACGGCTCCAATGGCAATAAAGGCTTTGTGACCGACGCACTTAAGAAAAATATTGAAGCCGGAGCGAATTACGATCTGGTTGTTGCCATCGGCCCCCTTCCTATGATGAAAGCCGTATGTAACCTGACAAAAGAGTATGGCATCAAAACCATTATCAGCATGAATTCCATTATGATTGACGGAACAGGTATGTGCGGCGGCTGCCGCCTGACCGTAGGCGGAAAGACAAAATTTGCCTGTGTGGATGGACCGGATTTTGACGGTCACGAGGTGGATTTTGATGAGGTTATCAAGCGTTCCCGCACGTATTCCGAAATGGAAAGAGAAGCGACAAGGGAATTTAACTGCCATTTAATGGAGGGTGCGAAAAATGCCTAATATGTCTTTGAAGAAAACACCGATGCCGGAACAGGCACCTGATGTACGAAATAAAAATTTTGAAGAAGTGGCCTTGGGCTATGATGAGGTTATGGCTGTGGGGGAAGCCCAGAGATGCCTGAACTGTAAAAACAAGCCCTGTGTTTCCGGATGCCCTGTTATGATTTCTATTCCGGAATTTATTGCGCATGTAGCAAGAGGAGAATTTGAGGAAGCCTATCAGGTGATTGCAAAATCTTCTTCTCTTCCGGCTGTCTGTGGCCGTGTTTGCCCGCAGGAAAGCCAGTGTGAAAGCAAATGTGTCCGCGGGATCAAAGGCGAGCCGGTGGGTATCGGGCGTCTGGAGCGGTTTGTGGCCGATTGGCACATGCAGCACAATGCTAAAAAGGCAGAAAAACCGGTATCCAACGGGCATAAGGTAGCCGTGATCGGCGCCGGCCCTGCCGGCCTTACTTGTGCCGGCGATCTTGCCAACATGGGATATGAGGTTACCATGTATGAGGCGTTACATACGGCGGGCGGTGTGCTTATGTATGGAATTCCGCAGTTCCGCCTTCCCAAAGAGATTGTGCAGAAGGAAATCGAAGGGTTGAAGGAAAAAGGGGTCGAAATTTTAACCGATATGGTTATGGGAAAGGTTCTGTCTGTGGACGAGCTTTTCGAAGCTGGCTTTGAGGCTATCTTTATCGGGAGCGGCGCCGGTCTTCCGAACTTTATGAATATTCCTGGTGAAGGGCTGGTAGGAACCTATTCCGCAAACGAATTCCTTACCCGTGTTAATCTGATGAAAGCATATAAACCGGAATACGATACGCCCATTATTCGTCCTAAGAATGTAGCTGTAGTGGGTGGCGGCAATGTGGCTATGGATGCTGCTAGAACGGCCAAGCGTCTGGGCGCCGAAAATGTTTATATCGTATATCGCCGCAGCGAAGAAGAAATGCCTGCAAGAAATGAAGAAATTCATCATGCAAAAGAAGAAGGCATTATTTTCAAACTTTTGAATAATCCAGTAGCCATTCACGGCGACGAAAACGGCCGTGTGACTTCTATCGAATGCGTGGAAATGGAATTGGGAGAACCGGATGCTTCCGGCCGCCGCCGTCCTGTGGAAAAGAAGGGGTCTAACTTTTCCTTGGATGTGGATTGCGTGATTATTGCTATCGGCAATAGCCCGAATCCCCTGATTCACAGCAATACCCCCGGCCTTGAAACCAATCGAAAAGGCTGTATTATCGCGGATGAAGAGACAATGGCCACTACCCGCGAAGGTGTTTTTGCAGCGGGAGATGCTGTCAGTGGTGCTGCCACAGTTATACTTGCTATGGGCGGTGGTAAGAAGGCTGCCAAATCCATTGATGCATATATTCGCAGTAAAGATAATTGATTTTAAATCATTATTAAGCAAAGGCGATACAGCTTGTAGATATGCTGTATCGCCTTTTACTTGTCTTTTCTTTATAAAACTATATGAGGGAGAGGAAATAATTTCTTCTGTATATATGTACTTTTAGGCTTTACAAAAAAAGGATTGTCCGTTACAATAAATAAAGTTTGAAAAACTTTTTGTTTTCTTTTATTTTTCAAATTTTGTTATGATAATTACCCAAAAGATACAAGATAGGAGGATTTTATGGGAAAAAGATGGAAGGCATTTACTGATTTTTTGAAACGTTCGAAACGCGGGCAGAAAGCCCTTGCAGGATGTCTGGCAGGTGTGCTCCTTGCAGTTCCCGTAATAGGGATGAGCGGGATGTCCTCTTTTACTGAGGAAACTATGTCTTCCAGTTTTTCTGACGCGTCTGTTATATTTGCACCGTCCTCTGAAGCTTCCAGTGAAATTTCCTCCGAAATCTCATCTGCTATTGAATCGTCGGAGATTGTTTCTTCTGAAACTTCTTCTGCTTCCTCAGAAGAGTCTTCAGAAATATCTTCTGAAGAAGAAAACGACTTTGAAAACATTGAAATTAAATCTGAAACAACTGTTGCAGGAAAAGATAGTGTCATAGCGGAAGAAGAAGATCCTCAGTATGACAAAAACCAAGTAGGCGGCGGAGCGGCAGGTGGTGTTGTCAACGATCCTATTATCCCGCCATCTTCCTCTGAGCCCTCGTCTTCTACTCCGTCTTCTTCTAAACCATCTTCTTCCAAGCCGTCTTCTTCCGGCTCTTCTTCATCTTCTGCGGGAGGGGAAGAACAAGATCCTTTGCCACCTGAGGAAACAGTAGAAACAACTATGATACGTGGAATTGATGTTTCGTATTATCAAACGATCACAGACTGGAATAAGGTTAAGGCTTCCGGAATTGATTTTGTAATTATTCGTGTTGGATACCGTGGATATGG
The DNA here is from genome assembly GCA_944380875.1 of uncultured Clostridia bacterium. GTDB lineage: Bacteria > Bacillota > Clostridia > Oscillospirales > Acutalibacteraceae > UMGS1264. The sequence goes on along the minus strand of CALWJA010000105.1, from coordinate 20,917 downwards.
GCAGAGCGGAACACTGGTTTTGGACGATCAATTTGAAAAGAACATACAGGGCGCCAAGGCGGCGGGATTGAAGGTAGGCGCTTATTTCTTCTCTCAGGCACTGAATGAAACAGAAGCCAGGGAAGAGGCTGCGTTCATGCTCAAATATCTCAGCAAATACAGTCTGGATTATCCTGTTGCCTACGATATGGAAAACTTTGATCCGGAGTTTCGTACATATAAGCTGTGGGGCAACAAGACGCAGATCACAAAGAATGCGGTCGCTTTCTGCGAAGTGGTTAAACAGGCTGGTTATACTCCCATGGTATACTATGGAAGCGGAAACCTGGTGAACTTTGATACAGATCTGTTAAGCAGCAAATACAAAATTTGGTTTGCCAGATATCCAAATTACACTCCTGTTGAAGACATACCGGATAAGATGAAATTGAATTACGACGGCCATTATGATATGTGGCAGTTTGCCTCTGACGGTAAGGTTCCTGGAATTACCGGCAATGTGGATTTGAATGTATATTATGCCAGCACGGTAGTCAAGCGGTATTTTGTTTCGTATAATGCAAATGGTGGGACAAACCCGCCGGTGGATACAACTGCCTATGAGAAAGGGGCCTCTATTCCGCTGAAAGGGCAGGAGAATATGAAGCGGGAAGGATACTCCTTTACGGGTTGGAATACGAAACCGGATGGCAGTGGGACTTCTTATGCAGCGGGTTCCAGCTATCCAAGTGTTAGCGGAAGCCTGGTGCTGTATGCCCAGTGGAAAAAACTGGATTCCATTACAATACAGTATGATGCCAATGGTGGGGAAAAGCCACCTACGGATTCCACTACATATTATGCGGGGCAAACGGCCATAGTGGCTGAAGCAGGAGAAATGTTCAGAAATGGATATACTTTTTCAGGATGGAATACAAAAGCCAATGGAACAGGGACGGCTTACCGGCCAGGAGTTTCTATTCCAAATTTAAAAAAGTCTTTAACCCTCTATGCGCAATGGAAAAATAATACTTCTGAATCTTCAAAAACAGATCTGTCTTCTGTTGACGAAGGATGAATAAAAAAGATGCAGGTGTAAATACCTGCATCTTTTTTATTGTGTTTTTCCCTGTTCTTGTTTCTTCATGCAAGGCATATAGTTGTAAGGAAAGCTGTATGCGAAAGCTAAAAAGAAGAAATAAGCAGGAGGAAAATATGAAGAGGTTTGAAAAAATGCAAGAAAGTGAAGACTGGCGGAATGATCCTTTCTTTGCTTCACAAGAAGACAATGCAGAACCTATTTCTCAAAAGCCTAAGAGCAGGGAGCATTGGCTGATGGTTATTCAAATTGCGGTATGCGCATGCATTTTACTTGCTATAGTATGTTTGAAATTTTTTGGGGGAGATTTGTATACCGCGTTCCGAGTTTGGTATATGGATCATGTTAATCAGAGTATATTGACAGATGCGGATTTAAAAAATATGGAACAGAAAGTTTTGGAATTGTTTCCTTCTGCAGCAGAAAGTTCCGAATCGGAAGAATCTATTTCTTCCCCAAAGGAGACTTCCTCTGAAGAAGAGAAAAAAACAAAAGAAGCTTCAAGTGACCCCTCTTCTGAAGGAACATCTCATTCTGCTGAATCCAGCAGTAGTTCAGGTGGTTGATAGATATGCGGTTCTCTTTTATGGGATGCCGGGTAGAGATAAGTTTTTGGTTTGCTGCCGCAGTCTGTTTATGGCTTTTAATGGATACGGAAGGAATGTTTTTTGCGGGAATTTGTGCTGCTTTCTTCCATGAGACCGGACATATAGTGGCTATTCTATTTTGCAAAAGACATATTACCAGTATCCGTTTATCTGTTTTTGGTGCTGAAATCCGCCAAGAGGGGTATAGAGCAGAGAGCCTGAAAAAAGACATAGCTGTTTCTTTGGCAGGCCCTTTTATGAATTTGTTTTTGTTTGTATGGTTCTGGATACTTTCCGGCAATATACTTTTTCCGTTTGCCGCAGCTAATATTGCATTGGCACTTGTTAACCTGGCTCCTGTAGAACCTTTGGATGGGGGCCAGGCTCTGTATGCAGCACTTTGTTTATGTATAAACGAAAATACTGCTTTACGGGTATTGGAATGGGTTTCTTTTTTCGCGCTCATTCCTCTTGGTATTTGTGGGTTTCTATTGGTTTTTCGATCCGTTTATAATTTTTCCCTTCTGTTTTTCAGTGCTTATGGAGTAATCTATTTAATTCTAAAACGTAGGGATAAAACGGAAAACGCATAAACCTGTAGGACGCATATTATACGAGAGAACATGGTAGTTTAAAATATAATAGAAATGGAAAAGAATTTTTTATAAGTAACAGATGGAGTTTATTGGTGCTCCGATGCAGAAAAGATATATACAGATAATACACTTGCTTAAAATATGGAAAAACAGTATAATCAAAAAGCAGATGTTTTGTAAGATACAAAATAGGGCATTTAGGTTTACCGCACATGGATTTTCAGCCCGTGTATAAGGAAGTAATGTATAAGGCGGAAGTGTGTAAATATCAATGCATGAAGGAGACGAATAGGACGCAATTGGTAGTTAGATTTCCGGAGCCTTATCAAAACGGTGGTTTCGCGTTTTGGGTTGGTGAATTGGAATTTGTTCCAAGCGTTTGCAAAGACCACTTCATTTTGTAAGCTTCCATGATTCCATTAAAGATTTGGATGGATTCTATGATAAATATAAGGGCTAATATCTAGTATCCGGTTAAATATTATTATAATAGATAGAAATATGTAGAAAATTAAGGTCTGTTGAAAATGCATGATTATAAAAAGAACGGAGTAGTAAAATGAATCCTCAACTGGAAAAAATATGGATGAAGGTTCAAAAGCCCGGCAGATATACGGGCGGAGAACTAAATAGTGTAATCAAAAACAAAGAAGAAGTGGATATTCGCTTTGCTTTTTGTTTTCCCGATACGTATGAAGTGGGAATGTCTCATCTGGGAATGAAGATTCTGTATGGGGTATTGAACGATATGGAAGGCGTATGGTGTGAACGGGTGTTTGCACCATGGATTGATATGGAGGAAGAGCTCCGTTCGGCGGGGATAGATCTCTATGCCCTTGAAAGCGGAGACAGTCTCTCGCTTTTTGATATAATTGGTTTTACCCTCCAATATGAATTGAGCTATACAAATGTGCTCAATATGCTGGAATTAGCAGGTATTCCTCTTCTTTGCAGCGAGCGGAAGGGGCTTGAACATTTGGTTGTTGCCGGCGGCCCCTGCGCCTGCAATCCGGAACCGCTGGCGGATTTTGTGGATCTTTTCTTTTTAGGAGAAGGCGAAGAAGTTGACTGCGAACTAATAGAGCTATATCGGGAATATAAAAAGAAAAAGGGAAGAAAAGAAGACTTTTTGCGGGAAGCTGCAAAAATCCCTGGCGTGTATGTTCCTTCCCTATATCATGTTTCGTATCAGGAGGATGGAACCATTCAGGCCATTGAGCCTGAGCAGGGGGTTCCTTCGAAAATTACCAAGCGGGTAATGATGGACTTGGATTCCATCTATTTCCCGGATCGGTTTGTGGTTCCTTATTTGGATATTGTGCATAACCGTGCGGTAGCGGAAGTTCTGCGCGGATGTATCCGGGGATGTCGGTTCTGCCAGGCGGGATTTATTTACCGTCCTTTCCGGGAAAAATCCGTTTCCACTATTGATAAGCAGTGCCGGGATCTTTGCGAAAACACAGGATACGATGAAATTTCCCTTTCTTCCTTGAGCACCAGCGACCATAGAAACCTGAATCCTCTTTTGGATCAGCTCCTTACTTGGACAAAAGACGAAAAGATCGGTGTCTCCCTTCCTTCTCTTCGGGTGGATAATTTTTCCACGGATATGATGAGTAAAATCAAAACGGTTCGCCGCAGTGGCCTTACTTTTGCCCCCGAGGCTGGTACCCAGCGGCTGCGGAATGTAATCAATAAAAATGTGACGGAAGAACAGCTGATGAAAACGGTAGAAACTGCCTTCCGGGGCGGCTGGAATTCAGTAAAACTCTATTTTATGATCGGCCTTCCCACTGAGACCATGGAAGATATTGAAGGAATTGCAGAGCTTGGCCAGAAGGTTGTGGACGCGTTTTATACGAATCCAGATAAACCGAAGGGAAAAGGAGTTTCCGTTACGGTAAGTGCCTCCGGGTTTGTACCGAAACCCTTTACGCCTTTCCAATGGGAGCCCCAGGACACAGTGGAGATGTTCCGGGAAAAACAGAAACATCTTGTAAATTGTGTAAAGAGCCGGAAGCTTTCCTGCAATTACCATGAGGCCGTGGTAAGCTTTTTGGAAGGTGTATTTGCCAGAGGGGATCGGCGTTTGGGGAAGGTCCTTTTGGAAGCACATCGGCTGGGATGCCGTTTTGACGGATGGAACGACTGTTTTTCGTATACCAAATGGATGCAGGCGTTTGAAAATTGTGGGGTAGATCCGGCGTTTTATGCAAACCGGAGGAGGAGTTTTGATGAAATACTTCCCTGGGATCATCTGGATTACGGCGTAACAAAAGAATTCCTCATTCGGGAATGTAAAAAGGCATATGCAAATGAGACAAGCCCGAACTGCGCTGAATCCTGTTCTGCCTGCGGTGCGGCTTGCTTCAAAGGAGGAATTTGCGTTGAAGACCGTAAGAATCTGGTTTAAAAAGACAGGGGCCGCCCGGTTTATATCCCATTTGGATTTGAACCGCTGTATGGCGAGAGCGGTGCATATGGCTAAGATTCCCCTTTGGTATACCCAAGGCTTTAATCCCCACGCGTTCATTACCTTTGCTCTGCCCCTTTCTTTGGGAATGACAGGGGAGAGGGAAAGCATGGATATGAAGATCGATGAAACCAAGATTACCAATGAGGAAATCCTATTCCGACTGAATAAAGCCCTTCCTGGAGATCTGCGGGTTTTTGCTGTAACAGAGCCCAAATTAAAGCCGGGAAAAATTGCGTTTGCTTCCTATACGCTGTGTATGGAGCCTGAAACGGGAAGCGTATGCCAGCTTCGGAAGGAATGGGAACAATTTCTTAGCCAGGAGAAAATTATTACAGAGAAAAAATCAAAAAGCGGTATGCTGACGATAGACATAAAGCCGGATATCCGGGATATGCAGATCAGGGAAGAAAACGGGAAGCTCGTTTCGGACTGCATTCTTCCCGCTGGAAGCGAATATAATGTGAATCCCTCACTTTTGGTAGAGGCATTTCGGAAAGAGACAGATCAGGATTTTTATTGCGAATATATCCGCCATGGCCTTTATGATGCGTCTATGAGGAATTTTGAATAAAGGTAAAAAAAGGTTGCATTCATATGTAAAGTATGGTAAGATATATAGGCATTTGGAAACCGCCGTGCCTTTTCGGTGGGGTTCAATGCCCGGCAAAACCGAGTCATTGAAGCGGGCAGTCCTCTGCGCGGGAAACCGGCATGAATGTCTGAAAATTAGGAGGTTTATTTAGAATGGATGCTTTGAAATTGATTGCAGATGCATCTGCAAAAAAAGAGGTACCTCAGTTTGAAATTGGCGATACCGTTCGTGTAGATGTGAATATCCGCGAAGGTGAGAGAGAAAGAATTCAGGTTTTTGAAGGAACCGTTATTGCCCGTAAAGGCAGCGGGATCGGAGAAACCTTTACCGTTCGCCGTGTTTCCTATGGCGTTGGTGTAGAAAGAGTTTTCCCGCTCCATTCTCCCAATGTGAAAGCGGTTGCAGTTGTCCGCAAAGGCCGTGTCCGCAGAGCGAAGCTGTATTACCTGCGTGATCGGGTCGGCAAGGCTGCTAAAGTTAAGGAACAGCTCAAATAAGAACCAGAAAAGGGACACGAGAGTGTCCCTTTTTGCGTTGCCTGCTAAAAATGAGCAGACTGGCTTTGGTGTGTGAAAACAGTATGGCGTCAAATACAAGAAAATTGCTGCTAAAAGGAAGGGGAGAAACATCGGATGGCAGGAAGCAGATACCAGGAAGCTCCCAGAAAAAAGATAGATTCATTTACCAACAGCTGCTATGAGTGGATGGAAGCGCTCATTACCTCTTTGGTTGTGGTAGTAGTCGTGTTTACATTTATTTTCCGAGTAGTAAATGTAAGCGGAAGCTCCATGCTCCCCACATTGGAGAATAACGACAGAGTCCTTTTATCCAGTTTGTTTTATACGCCAAAGCAAGGAGATGTTGTTGTTATCTCCCGCACAGTTGGCCTTTCCAAGCCTATCATCAAACGTATAATCGCAACGGAAGGCCAAACGGTAGATATTGATTTTGAAAAAGGTATCGTATTGGTGGACGGAGAACCTCTGGATGAAAGCGCGTATATTGAGAACGGAATTACCACCCAGTATTCGGATTTCACTTTTCCCATGGAGGTTCCGGAAGGATATGTATTCGTTCTGGGGGATAACCGGCCTGTTTCTAAAGATAGTCGAAGCAAGGATGTAGGCATGGTGGACGAACGGTATATCCTGGGAAAAGCGGAGTGGATCGTGTTTCCGTTTGACCGTTTCGGAAAAATCGAGTAAATATGTTTGTGCGGAAGCACAGTAAAATAGGTGAAAAAATGAACAAACAAAACTACAGGAAAGAAGAAAACGCCCAGTCTATCCAATGGTTTCCCGGCCATATGACCAGAACCCGCCGCCAGATAGAAAAAAGCCTTTCCTTGGTAGATGCAGTGGCAGAAGTGATTGACGCGCGGATTCCCATGTCCAGCCGAAACCCGGTTTTGGATTCGATTATTAAGGGAAAGCCCCGGGTAGTGCTTCTGAATAAATGTGATATGGCGGATCCAAATAAAACGGCACGATGGATACAGTGGTTCCGGACGAAGGGAATTCCTGCGGTAGCCGTGGACTGCAAAAGCGGGAAGGGCCTTAATGGTTTTATTCCGGCGGTGCAGGAAGTTTTGAAAGAGAAAATACAGGCCTGGAAAAGCAAAGGCATGGTAGGGCGTGTAATCCGTGTAATGATTGTGGGTGTTCCCAATGTGGGGAAATCATCCCTTATAAACAGGCTTTGTAAGGGTGGAAAGGCTGATGTAGCGGACCGCCCCGGCGTAACCCGCCAGAACAGGTGGTTTACTATCGGAAAAGGCTTCGAACTCTTGGATACTCCCGGTGTGCTGTGGCCGAAATTTGAAGATAAACTTGTGGGCGAAAAGCTTGCCTTTACTGGCGCTGTCAAAGATGATGTGGTAGATACGGAGCATCTTGCATCTCGTCTTTTAGAATTCCTGGCAGAATCCTATCCCCAGGAAATTATACGCAGATATAAGCTGGATGGGATAGATGTAGCTGCCTATCCGGGCTATGAACTGCTGGAGATGATCGGGAAGAAGAGGGGAATGCTCGTTTCCGGCGGAGAAATTAATACGGAAAGAGCTTCCATCGCAGTGTTAGATGAGTTCCGCGGCGCTGTGATAGGTAAGATCACCTTGGAATCTCCGGAGGAGATGCGCTGATTTTCCAAGGAATCCCAAAACTTTTGATGTGAGGATTGCGGTATGGATTGGTTCTTTTACGAAAAAGAGGCAATGAAAAACGGACAAGTTTCTGTTTGCGGCATAGATGAGGCAGGAAGAGGACCCCTTGCCGGGCCTGTATTTGCTGCTGCTGTTATTTTGCCGCCGGAGACGGAGATTCCCGGCCTTAACGATTCCAAAAAGCTGTCTGCGAAAAAAAGAGAAGAACTTTTCCCTCTAATTCAGGAGAAAGCCATTGCCTGGTCGGTGGCTTTTGCTACGGAACAGGAAATTGATTCTGTCAATATCCTGCAGGCCACATATCTGGCTATGCGCAGAGCCTGTGAAGGGCTTTCTGTTCCTGCGGATTACGCTTTGGTGGATGGAAATCGCATGCCGCCCCTGTCCATTCCGGGGGAAACAGTTGTAAAGGGAGACAGCCTTTCAGCCAGCATTGCGGCAGCTTCTATTTTGGCGAAGGTAAGCAGGGATAGGCTTATGCTGGAACTGGACGCCTTATATCCTGAATATGCATTCGCAAAACACAAAGGATACGGTACCGCTCTGCATGTGGAGCTTTTGAAGAAGTATGGTCCCTGCCCCATTCACCGGCGCTCTTTTCTAACGAAAATTTTGAAGGAAAAGAGCAATATGGAATGAATGAGAAAGGGAAAAAAGGGGAATTTCTTGCGGCCCGCTATCTGGAGGAAAAAGGATATTCGGTTATTGCCCGGAATTATCACAGCCGATATGGAGAAATTGATCTAATCTGCCAAAAAGATTCTTTTTTGATATTTGTTGAGGTTAAGGAAAGAAAGACTTCTTCTTTTGTGAGTCCTTTAGAAGCGGTAACGGTAAAAAAACAGGAAAAATTGATATTGACTGCACAACAGTATCTGATAAAGGAGAACGTTCCCTCCTATCTGCAGCCTCGGTTTGATGTAGTAGCCGTTTTGGAGAGCGGGAAGGAACAATATTCCTTTTGCCATATTGAAAATGCATTTGGGAAGGGCGGATGGCGTTGAAACTGGCGGATCTGCATTGCGATACGCTATGGCAATGCTATAAAGAGGGGATTCCCTCTATTCGAAAAAATACGCTGCATATAGACCTGGAAAGAGGGAACCGATATTCTCCCTGGATGCAGTGCTTTGCGGCTTGGATGCCGGATGAAAACCGGGGAAAAGCGGCACAGGACGTGTTCGAGAAAATGAGCCGGATATATGAGAAATTCCTTTTGGAAAATGCGGATCGTATGCATCCCGTATATGCGGGGGCAGATATAGAGGTGGCAGCTTCAGAAGGAAAATGCGCTTCCATTTTTGCGGTTGAAGGCGGTTCCGCCGCAGGGGGAACTCTTGCGGGAATCCGTTGGTTATACGAAAAAGGCGTCCGGATGATGACGTTAACTTGGAACAAAGCCAATGAGATCGGCGGGGGTGCAGATGAGCCGGGGAGCCTTACACCCTTTGGAAAAGAAGCTGTTAGGGAAATGGAGCGGTTGGGCATGGTGATTGACGTGTCTCATGCCAGCGATCCCTTGTTTTGGTCCGTTGCCGAAAACACGGAAAAGCCCTTTGTAGCCACCCACTCCGATTCCAGAGCTGTTTGCCCTCATAGAAGGAATCTTACGGATGAAGAATTTTCAGAAATTTGCCGCCGGGGAGGACTTGTGGGTCTCAATTTTACAAGGGAATTTCTTTCTGAGGAAGGAGATAGGGCGGTTCCGGAAGATATCTTGCAGCATGCAGAGCATTTTCTTGCTTTAGGCGGAGAAAATGTATTGGCCATGGGAAGCGATTTTGACGGCACTGTGGTACCCGATGGGATTACAGGAATCGAATCCATGGAAGAAATTGCAGAGATGTTTCTGCGCCATAACTATTCAGAAAAGCTTGTTTCGAAAATATTCTATGAAAATGCCCATAAATTTTTTCAATCTCTTTGACAGACAGGCCTATGTATTATACAATAGTGTCTGGATGCTGTAGCGAATGCTGCCGCCTTTTTGCAGAATACAAAAAGGCACAGCTTGAAAAAGCAGAAGAAAGGGGTCGTTTCCTTGAAGTATACATCGACTAGAGACAGTGGAAGGATTGTCTCTGCAGCGCAGGCCATTTCACAGGGAATCAGCGAAGAAGGCGGGCTTTTTGTGCCTTCCCAGCTTCCAAAATATTCCTATGAAGATCTGACAGCGCTTTCCAAGTGCTCTTATCAAGAGCGGGCTGTTCGGATCCTGAAGGATTTTCTTACGGATTTTTCAGAGGAAGAGATTCGCGAGTGTGTAGAAAACGCTTATGGTGGGGATAAATTTTCCGGCGGGCATCCTGCTCCGCTGACATTGCAGCAAAACGGCGATGTGAATATGTATATGCTGGAGCTTTGGCATGGGCCTACCTGCGCATTTAAGGATATGGCCCTGCAAATTCTGCCGCATTTGCTGACAAAGTCTCTGCAGAAAATCCACTCCGACAAAACAGCTTTGATTTTGGTTGCTACTTCCGGTGATACGGGCAAAGCGGCATTGGAAGGCTTTAAGGATGTAGCCGGAACACGTGTTTTGGTATTTTACCCTGAAAATGGCGTGAGCCCCATGCAGAAACTGCAGATGAACACCCAGGAAGGTTCCAATGTAGCCGTTTGCGCCATTGAAGGTAATTTTGACGATGCACAGACCGGAGTGAAACGGATTTTCACCAACGAAGCAGTTCGCGCGCAGCTGGAAGCCAGAAATATGATGTTCAGCAGCGCTAATTCTATCAACTGGGGACGTCTTTTGCCGCAGATCGTGTATCATATCTCTGCCTATTGTGATTTGATGGCTACGGGTGAGATGGACTATGAAGGCGAAGAAATCAACATCGTAGTGCCTACCGGTAATTTTGGAAATATTTTGGCGGCTTATTATGCAAAAGAGATGGGATTGCCTGTGCATAAGCTGATTTGCGCTTCCAATGCCAATAATGTGCTGACGGATTTTCTCCGTACCGGTGTATATGACCGGAATCGCCCCTTCCATACCACTATATCCCCGTCTATGGATATTCTTGTTTCCAGCAATCTGGAACGGCTTTTGTATCATCTAACAGGAGGAAATACCCAGAAGGTTGCGGGCTGGATGCAGCAACTTTCGGAAACAGGCCGCTATGAAGTGGATGAAGACATGAAATCCGTTCTGAAGGATCTATTCTGGGCTGGTTTCTGTGATGATGAGGCCACTAAAAATACCATACATGAAATATTCAGTGTTGAGAATTATCTTGTGGATACCCATACGGCGGTGGCTGCCAATGTATATAAGCAGTATGTGGAGCAGACAGAGGATCGCACCACACCGACTGTAGTGGTTTCCACAGCGTCTCCGTATAAATTCCCCAAGGATGTGCTCTCTGCTGTTGCAGGCGGGGAACAGCCTGGAAATGAGTTCCAGCAGATAGCGCAGCTTGCTTCCCTTACAGGGACTCCCATTCCGGCTCCCATCGAAGGACTTCAGGGAAAAGCGATTCGTTTTCAGAACACATGCAGGCCCGACGGTATGACAGAAGCCGTCCTTGCCATGATTCGATAATATGGCCGTTTATACCATTGCGGATCTCCATCTCTCACTGGGAGCAGATAAACCCATGGATGTTTTTCCAGGTTGGAAGGATTATGTTGCGCGATTGGAGAAAAACTGGAAGGCGCTGGTAAAAGAAGAAGACACAGTGGTGATCCCCGGGGATATTTCCTGGGCTATGAAGCTGGAAGATTCTGCAAAAGATTTTGCGTTCCTTCATTCTCTGCCTGGCCGGAAGCTCCTTTTGAAAGGAAACCATGATTTCTGGTGGAGCACGAGAAAAAAGCTGGAAAACTTTTTTACACAGCAGGGCTTCTATTCTTTGGAAATCGTTCATAACAATGCTGTGGCGGTGGATGATATCGCTATATGCGGAACCAGAGGGTGGCTGTATAACGCGGAAACGGATGAAGACAGGAAAATTGTGAACAGAGAGGTAGGAAGGCTGACTGCATCTTTACAGGAAGCGGAAAAAACAGGAAAAAAACCGGTTGTGTTCCTGCATTATCCCCCAATTTTTGATGGCCAGGAATGCCGGGAAATCCTGGATGTTCTCATAAACCATAACATTAGCGACTGCTATTTTGGCCATATTCATGGAACCCAGGCGGCAAAACGCGCTGTAACGGGTGAATACGGCGGTGTACGAATGCATTTAGTATCATGTGACTATGTGCATTTTACCCCAGTCCTTGTTAGATGAATAATTTTTAAATTTTTCAAGGAAATCTGGCACTTCTCAAAAGAGTGTGCTATAATTAATAAGATAATTTGCAATTTCGCAGGAGGAAGTAAAATGAGTCTGAAATCATGCACAAAGGTTGATACCAACCGCAGCCAGTTGGAAATCGAAATTAGCGGTGAGGAGTTTGAAAAAGCTCTGGAAGCGGCATACCGCAGGGAAAATAAGAAAATTATGATTCCCGGTTTCCGGAAGGGCAAGGCTCCCCGTGCTTTTGTTGAAAAATATTATGGTGAGAATGTATTCTATGAAGACGCCATAAACGCATTGTATCCTGATGCTCTGGACGATGCTATCAAGGCGGCTGGCGTTGAATTTGTAGAAGATAAAATTGATTTTGAGCTGGTTTCCGCAGGTAAGGACGGCCTTGTATTCAAGGCAACTGTAACCACTAAGCCGGAAGTAACGATCGAAAACTATAAAGGAATTGCTGTAACTAAGAAACCGGTTTCCATTTCTGAAGAAGATGTGGATGCAGAAGTAAAGAAGGTTTTGGACCGCAACTCCAGAATGGTAACGGTAGAAGGCCGCGCTGCTCAGAAGGACGACATCACAGTAATTGATTTTGAAGGTTTTGTGGGCGACACCGCTTTTGAAGGCGGAAAGGGCGAAAATTACAGCTTGACGCTGGGATCCGGCCAGTTCATCCCGGGCTTTGAAGATCAGATTATCGGCCACAACACCGGTGATGAATTCGATGTAAACGTTACTTTCCCGGAGAAATATCAGGCTGAAGAGCTTGCTGGCAAAGAAGCCGTATTTAAGGTAAAGCTCCATGAAATCAAAGCAAAAGAGCTCCCCGAATTTGACGACGAGTTTGTTAAGGACGTCAGCGACTTCGATACGGTAGAAGCATATCGTGAGGATATCAAAAAGAATCTGACGGAAGCTGCTGAAAAACGCGCCAACGATGAAGTGGAAAACCAGATGGTTGATAAGCTGGTTGAGCTGGTACAGGCTGAAATTCCGGAAGCTATGTATGAGAACCGCATCAACGATGATATTCGCGATTTCAGCTATCGTCTCCAGTCTCAGGGCCTGAACTTTGAAACATATCTGAAATATACCGGAATGGATGCAAATTCCATCCGTGCTTCTTTCCGTCCTCAGGCAGAGCGTCAGGTAAAGGTTCGTTTGGCTTTGGAAAAGATTGCAGAGCTGGAAGCTATTAAGCCTACAGAGGAAGAGATCAACGCCGAATACGAGAAAATTGCCAAGGCTTACGATATGGACGTTGAAAACGTAAAGAAGATGATTACGGAAGAAGCTTTGGCACAGGATATTGCCGTAGAGAAGGCAGCCGGTGTGGTTCGCGACGCCCTGGCAATTACCGAAACTGCTGAAGAAGCTGAATAAAGAGTTCAAAAATATCCAATCCTTAGAAAGATGCCGGCCTCCCGCGCAGGCCGGCGTCCGTTTTATGAGGCGCGGAGACAGGTGGTTTTAAGATGAGTTTGGTTCCTTATGTTGTAGAACAAACCAATCGCGGGGAACGTTCTTATGATATTTTTTCCCGCCTTTTAAACGACCGTATCATTATGCTTACGGAAGAGGTAAACGACACCACTTCCAGTTTGGTTGTGGCACAGCTTCTGTATCTGGAGGGGCAGGATCCTACCAAGGACATCAGTCTTTATATAAATAGTCCCGGCGGATCCGTTACGGCTGGAATGGCTATTTATGATACTATGCAGTATGTAAAATGCGATGTTTCTACAATTTGCATGGGAATGGCAGCCAGCATGGGTGCCTTCCTTTTGGCTGCAGGCGCAAAGGGAAAACGCTATGCTCTTCCCAACAGCGACATTATGATCCATCAGCCCAGCGGAGGCGCGCAAGGGCAGGCAACGGATATTCGTATCCACGCGGATCACATTATAGCGACGAAAAACAAGCTTAACGCGATCTTAGCCGAAAAGACAGGCCGTCCTTTGGAAGAAATCGCACGGGATACAGAGAGAGACAATTTCATGACTGCTCAGCAGGCATTGGAATATGGCTTAATCGATAAAGTCCTGGAAAGGCATTGAGGTTTTTATTTTGATTTGTATCACTGAGAGAGTTAGAAGGTTGGTGAAGCTCCATGTCCGGTAATGATGAGACAAACGACAGAGGCGTATGCTGTTCTTTCTGCGGGAAGCCTCAGGGAGACGCGAGAAGGCTGATTGCTGGCCCGGGTGTTTATATCTGTGATGAATGTATAGAGCTTTGTATGTCTATATTGGAAGATGAAAACAGCTTGGCTACCCGTAAATCCACGCGCTATGCTCCGGAAACGGTGACTGTGCTTCCTAAGCCTCAGGAAATCAAGGCGGGTTTGGATGAATATGTAATTGGCCAGGAAGAAGCCAAGATTGCTCTTTCTGTTGCCGTTTATAATCATTATAAGCGGATTTATTTCGGAAAAGAGGACGATGTGGAGCTGACCAAAAGCAATGTTCTGCTCCTTGGGCCTACCGGAGTTGGAAAAACATTTGTTGTCCAAACATTGGCAAGAATTTTGGATGTTCCTTTTGCTATCGCAGATGCTACGACTCTAACGGAAGCCGGATATGTAGGGGAAGATGTGGAAAATATTCTTCTTCGCTTGATTCAGGCCGCTAATTTCGATATTGAGCGGGCGGAAAAAGGGATTATCTATATCGACGAAATCGATAAAATTGCCCGTAAGTCTGAGAATCCGTCCATCACAAGAGATGTAAGCGGCGAGGGTGTGCAGCAGGCGCTTTTGAAGATCCTGGAAGGAACCGTTTCCAATGTTCCTCCTCAAGGGGGAAGAAAGCATCCTCAGCAGGAATTTTTACAGATTGATACTTCTAATATTCTGTTTATTTGTGGCGGCGCTTTTGATGGTCTGGAAAAGATTATTGAAAGAAGAACCGGATCTTCTTCCATGGGCTTTGGCGCAGAGGTAAAAAGTAAGGCAGAGTTGGATACCACCAGCTGGATGAAGAATGTAACACCTCACGATTTGGTGAAATTCGGCCTTATACCGGAACTGGTTGGGCGTCTTCCTGTTATTGCTTCTTTGAGCGGCTTAGATGAGGAAGCGCTGGTTCGCATCCTTACAGAGCCGAAAAACAGCTTGCTGAGCCAGTATCAGAAGCTTTTTGGGCTGGATCAAGTCAATCTGGAATTTACACCGGAGGCGCTCAGAGAAATTGCTAAAAAGACAATCGCTCTTCATACAGGCGCCAGGGGACTGCGCAGCGTTATGGAGGAATTCCTCACACCGCTGATGTATAGTGTTCCATCTGATTATACTATTGAAAAAATCGTCATTACACCGGAGACGGTAAATGGCGGAGCTCCGGAGCTGGTGCATAATGCAGACAGGAAACCTGTCAAAATAAAAATTACCGCTCCAAAAAAACGCGGAAGAAAAGACACCGCGTGAGAAAATGTTTTGCAGGTGGCTGCTGCCGGGGCGCGGAGACCGTGCCTTGCAGCGGCCATTTTGAATAGGAGGATCGTTATGGAGACCTATGGTCTGAAGGAAACACGTAGGATGCCGGCCTTGGCGCTGCGCGGACTTGTGATATTTCCTGAGATGATGATTCAATTTGATGTTGGAAGAAAGAAATCTATTTTAGCCTTAGCAGATGCTATGGAGCGGGATCAGACTATCTTTCTGGTAGCGCAAAGAGATCTGGGAGACAATGATCCCGGATTTAAGCAAATGTATTCTATGGGAGTTGTGGCGAAAATTAAGCAAGTGGTTCGCCATTCCGATGAAGGCGTGCGCCTTTTTGCAGAAGGTCTTTATCGTGCAAGATTATTGTCTTTCACAAAAGAAAAACCTTTTTTGGAAGCCGAGGTAGAGAGGGCGGAAGAGGTTTCTTATAAGGAAACCCATAAGACAGAAGCCCTTTTACGGTATACCCAAAATATTTTTGAAGAGTATGTACGCAATTATGCGAAGGTTCCTCCGGATATTATTCTGGGGGTAGTGCGCCAGAAGGATTGCGGTAAGCTGGCAGATTACATCGCGATGAACACGATGCTGGATTATACAAAGAAGCAGGAGGTTCTGGAACAGAATCATCCGGTTCGCAGGCTGCAAAAGCTGAATTCTATTCTGGAGAATGAGATAAAGGTTCTTTCCATTGAAAACGAGATCAATGAAAAGGCAAAGGAACAAATAGACCAGAATCAGAGGGAGTATTATCTCCGGGAACAGATGAAAGCTATCGCCTATGAACTGGGAGAGGATGATTCCCCCCAGGAAGAGGCGGACGAACTTCGGGAGAAGATTTTACAGGCTTCCATACCGGAAGAACAGCAGAAAAAGCTTCTGAAGGAATGTGATCGTCTGGCAAAAATGCCTGTTGGTTCCCATGAGGGAAGTGTAATCCTGACATATTTGGAAACTTGTTTGGAGCTTCCCTGGGGCAAGGAAACGAAAGAGCACATTGATCTCGCTAAAGCCAAAAAGATCCTTGACAGAGACCATTATGGATTGGATAAGGTAAAAGAACGGATTTTGGAGATCCTGGCGGTGAAAAAGCTTGCTCCGGATGTAAAAGGGCAGATTATCTGTCTTGTGGGCCCTCCGGGTGTGGGTAAAACCTCTATCGCTCGTTCTATTGCCGAGGCTGTGAACAGGAAATACGTCCGTGTTTCTCTTGGCGGTGTTCGGGATGAATCCGATATTATGGGCCATCGAAAAACATATATTGGTTCTATGCCAGGGCGGATTATTTCCGCATTGAAACAGGCTGGTACTAAGAATCCTCTTCTGCTTCTGGATGAGATTGATAAATTAGGCAGCAGCTACAGAGGGGATCCTGCGTCTGCTTTGTTGGAAGTTTTAGACCCGGATCAAAATACTGCATTTTATGACCACTATATTGATATGCCTTTTGATTTAAGCGATGTTTTGTTTATTACCACAGCAAACGATGCCAGCACAATTCCTGCTCCTTTGCTGGACAGAATGGACATGATTTCTCTTGGCAGCTACACCCACGAGGAAAAATTTCAGATCGCTACTAGGCATCTGATTCCTAAAGAAAGAAAGAAAAACGGCATATCCGGGAAGAATATGCAGATTACTCCGGCTGCCCTCCATGAGCTTATCGACGGCTACACCGCTGAAGCGGGTGTTCGTACTTTGGAGCGGCAGATAGCTTCTCTTTGCCGTAAGTGCGCAAAAAAAATCGTGGAGGATCCGTCTATACGCATCCGGATAACCCCTGCAATGCTGGAAGAACTTTTAGGGCCAAAGCGTTTCAAAAAAGACAAGCTTCATAAAACAGATGAGGTGGGTCTAGTTAACGGCCTTGCCTGGACAAGCATTGGAGGAGAAATTCTTCCGCTGGAAGTAGCCGTTATGGATGGAACCGGAAAAATAGAGTTAACCGGTTCTTTGGGAGATGTAATGAAAGAGTCTGCCAGAACGGCAATTAGCTGTATTCGCAGTCGTGCGGATACTCTGGGAATTTCCCATGATTTTTATACCAAATATGATATCCATATCCATGCACCGGAAGGAGCTGTACCAAAAGATGGCCCTTCTGCGGGAACTGCTATGGCAACAGCTATAACTTCTGCCCTTACGGGAATCCCTATTCGGCACGATGTGGCCATGACGGGGGAAATCACTTTATTGGGAAGAGTGTTGCCTATCGGTGGGCTGAAAGAAAAGACGATGGCCGCATATCGCGCCGGAATTAAAACGGTTTTAATTCCAGCGGATAATGAGCCTGATCTCTATGAAGTGGATAAAACCGTTAAAGAGCATGTGGAATTTGTTCCTGTTGAACGAATCGAGCAGGTATTGGAAAAAGCGTTGGTTCGAAAGCCGGTGCCTCTTTCTGTAAAAGATGCTTCTGTACAGGTTCCTGTATCTGGAAAAGTTTCAAATGCATCTTCCGGTCTGAGACAGTAAGGAGGCACTATGAATTTTCAAAACGCCGCATTTGAAGCGGCTTTCGGCAGAGCGGATCAGCTCCCTGCTTCCTCATTGCCAGAACTGGTGTTCTCCGGCCGGTCTAATGTAGGGAAAAGCTCTTTAATTAATAAACTTGTTAACCGCAAGGCACTGGCAAGAGTCAGTGCCAAACCGGGAAAAACGGCTACTATTAATTTTTACCGTTTGCAGCAGTGCCGTCTTGTGGATCTGCCCGGATACGGATACGCTAAAGTTTCGGCAGAAGAGAAAAAAAGATGGGCTTCTTTGGTAGAAGGGTATTTTGCCCAGGAGAGGAAAATTGCCTGTGTAGTTCAAATTATCGATATGCGGCATCCTCCCACAGAAGATGATCTTCATATGATCTCTTTCCTGGCGGAAGAAGGGTTCCCTTTTGTGATTGTAGCTACAAAGAGCGATAAACTGAATAAAACGGAATATAAAAATAGGGAAGAGGCTTTAAAAGACTTTTTCAGCACTTTGGAAAATGTCCCTGTATTGCCTTTTTCTGCAGAGACGGGTGTAGGTCTTGAAAATTTGCAGAAAATCCTGGAAGACGCCTGTCTGCATTGAGTTCATAAAGCGGAGGAAGCGGGCTATCGTTTCTTCCGCTTTCTCTTATCAATATTGCTTTACTTTTGGGCTTTTATATGATAAACTTTTATAGGAATAAACCATTTCTGGAAAAAGGAAGGGTCTTGTATGAATTCTAAGATTAAAGACGAAAGCGTTGATTTTTTGTTTAAAGCAATACTTTCCCTAAAAACGGAAGAAGAGTGTTACAATTTCTTTGAGGATCTGTGTACGGTTCCGGAGATCAAGGCAATGTCCCAGCGGCTTGTTGTAGCTCATATGCTCAGCACAAAATGCGTATATAGCGATATTGTGGCAAGAACAGGTGCTTCTACTGCTACGATCAGCCGTGTAAATAGGTCCTTGAATTATGGCTGCGACGGATATGAGCTTGTTTTTAACCGTATGGATAAAGCGGAGAAAGAGGAAAAATGAGCTACAGCTCCTTTGCTTTTTATTACGATGGGCTTACCAGGAATGTTCCCTATGAAAAATTGGCCGACTATTTATTGCAGGTGTTGAGCCGGCATGGACATGTTCCTGGTTTATGCTTGGATTTGGCTTGCGGAACCGGGAGTTTAACTGTCGCTTTGGCAAAAAGAGGGATAGATATCTACGGTGTGGATGGTTCCATGGAAATGCTTTCAGAAGCACAGCAAAAGGCGGCAGATGAAAATCTGCAGCTTTTGTTTTTGTGCCAGAAAATGCAGAAGATCGATCTTTTTGGAACAGTGGATACTGTGTTCTGTACTTTAGACAGTTTAAACCATCTTGTTCGGGAAAAGGATGTACAGGATACTTTTCGCAGGGTATCCCTTTTTCTCAATCCAGGAGGATATTTTGTATTTGATGTAAACTCTGTATATAAGCATCGCTGTGTTTTAGGAAACAACACTTTTGTGTATGATACAGAGCAGGTGTATTGTGTTTGGCAAAATGTTCTGGAGGAAAAAACAGCTCGCGTTTCTATCAATCTGGACTTTTTTGAAAAGGATGGTTCCGTTTACCGCAGAAGTTCCGAAGCTTTTTCGGAACGGGCGTTTGCTGCAAATGATCTTTCGGCATGGCTTCGGGAAGCAGGTCTTGAAACGGAAGCTGTATATAAAGCGATGACTTTTGATAAACCGGATGACACAACCGAAAGGCTTCTTTTTGTGGCGAAAAAAACTGAATGAAATTGGTGAAAAAATGGATCGTATTATCAGATGTATTACTTCAGAAGGCGCTATTATGGCAGCTGCTATAGATTCCACCTATATTGTGGCTACAGCTCAGCAGATTCATAATACGTCTCCTACGGCTACGGCGGCCCTTGGAAGGCTTCTTACCGGTGCCTCTCTCATGGGTTCTATGTTGAAAAAAACACATGCTTCTGTGACGATAAAGGTAAACGGCGGTGGTCCTTCTGGAACACTTGTAGCCATAGCGGACGGAAATGGCAATTGCCGCGGTTATATGGAACATCCTGAGGCGGATGTTCCCTTAAAGCAGAACGGAAAACTGGATGTAGGTGGTTTAGTAGGCGCAAATGGCCTGTTGGGGGTTATCCGAGATCTGGGAGAAGGGGAGCCTCATATGGGGCAGGTTCCTCTCCGTTCGGGAGAGATAGCGGAGGATCTTACCGGCTATTATGCAGATAGTGAACAGATACCCACCGTATGCGCTCTTGGCGTATTAGTGGATAAGGCAGACCGTAGCCGTGTATTGGCGGGAGGAATGCTGATTCAGTTGCTTCCCGGTGCTCTTCCGGAAGATGTGGATAAATTGGAAAAAAATATAGCAGAATTGCCTTCTGTAACCACTATGCTTGCCCAGGGGATGACTATAGAGGAAATGTGCTCAAAGGCCTTACAAGGCTTCCAGATGGAAATTCTGGACGAATATAAGGTAGGGTATGCCTGTACCTGTAGCAAAGAAAGGGTGCAAAGAGCTCTTCTAACACTGCCTCCTAAGGATATTCTGACTTTAGCTGATGAAAAAACAGGTATTGCAGAAGTATGCTGTCAATATTGTGGGAAGAAGTATATTTTGCCGTTGGAAGAGCTTAAAGCTTTGGCGGATACAGCGGAGAAAAAAGCAGGGAAATCTTTTTAATGATTTTTAAAAGATATGCAGAGCTTTTGTAGATGGATTCCTGCAGAGCTCTGCATATATTTCTACTTTTTTCTGGTTGTTTTATGGATTATTTTTCCAGTTTATTTATTTTTTTTATGGTAAGCGATAGATAAATATAAAAATAAAAAAAAATTAAAAAAAGGTGTTGACTTTCCAAAACAGATGATGTATTATATAACACGTCGCTGGTGAGCACCACAGCGAAAGGGAAGATCGGTTGGTGCAGTTTGGGAGCATAGCTCAGCTGGTTAGAGCACCTGCCTTACAAGCAGGGGGTCATAGGTTCGAGTCCTATTGTTCCCACCATTTGGCCCGGTAGTTCAGTTGGTTAGAACGCTAGCCTGTCACGCTAGAGGTCGACGGTTCGAGCCCGTTCCGGGTCGCCAAATTTATGCCTCTGTAGCTCAGTTGGTAGAGCAGGGGACTGAAAATCCCCGTGTCGGTGGTTCGATTCCGCCCGGAGGCACCATATGCGAACGTAGCTCATCTGGTAGAGCGCCACCTTGCCAAGGTGGAGGTAGCGAGTTCGAGCCTCGTCGTTCGCTCCA
>CALWJA010000104.1 GCA_944380875.1 uncultured Clostridia bacterium | reverse complement strand
TGGAACTGAAGAGACCCACAGAGGCAAAAAATTCGGGATACTGGAATACGGTGCTTTGGCTCTGGAAGCCGCCCATGGAAAGGCCCGACATGGCTCTGGCTCTGCGGTCCGCAATGGTGCGGTATTTTTTATCGATAAAGGGAATACAATCCTTTACAAGCACATCACCGATCTGCCCGCGGGAATGGTGGCCGGAACCATCGGGGAAGAAGGCATACCCGCAGTTCATTACAACGATCATTTCTTCACATTGCCCGGAAGCCAGCAGATTATCCAGGATATAATGGATTTTGCCCTGCCAGATCCATCCCGTTTCATCCTCGCCGCCTCCGTGCTGGAGATACCAGACAGGATACCGCTTTTCCGGATGCTCCTCGTAGCCCGGAGGGGTATAGACGAAGCAGTTCCGCATCCGTCCCGTCACGGAAGACTTATAGTAATCCATACGGATGGTACCGTGGGGCACATCCTGCAAAAGATAAAAATCAGAATAAATATCGGGCATTTCGAAATAGTTTAAAACCCGGAAGCATCCATAGCCATAGGGGGCCAGATCGCTGCAGGCACGGTTTCCGTCCACATAATAGTCGTGGTAGTGGAACCCGGGGCCGATACCGGAAACAGTAGCGGTCCAGTAACCGTCCCCGCAGGGGGAAAGGTCATACCGTTCTGTCCCCATAGTGCCGCCAATGCCGGCTACCTGCACGCTTTTAGCGTTGGGGGCATAGTAGTAAAATACGGCGTCTCCGTTTTCCTTGACTTCCACGCCGGTGTGTTTGGGTACATAACGCCCCATAGGACGCCCTTCTTTATCCCAATCCAGGACAAGGTCTTTCTCCACCGGATCAAAAAACAGGGCATGAGAGCGGAGGGTTTGGTTATCTATGATTTCTTTCTTTATATTCATCAGCAGATTTCTTCCTTTCTCAGATATGATCTGGTATTAGTCTTTGTCCCGGAACAATAGCGGGAGGAATGCATGGAGGCTGTAGCGCCATATATCCCAGCAATGGTAGCCTTCATGGTGATACCCGGTGATATGAGCGCCGGCTTTCTGGAGCTTTTCCACAATAGGCTGGGTGTTTTCACAGTAGCCTTCCTGATCGCCGCCGGATATGAAAAAGACTTTATAGGTGGAATTTACTTTTTCAGGGTCGTTGAAAAAGTCTGTGTAATCATATTCCGTCCGTTTGATGGGGAATCCGCCGCTGAATACGCCCACATGGGTGAACAGTTCGGGATGCTTCATACCGGAAAGGAAGGCCTGAGCGGAGCCCAGGGAAAGACCGGCTACACCCCGGTTCTCTTTTCCAGGCGCCACACGGTATTTTTTATCAATAAAGGGGATGCAGTCTTTTGTGAGTTCAGCGTCGAAATCTCCGGGGAAGAAGCGGGGCTCCTCTCCTTCTACAAAGGCATAGCCGCTGTTCATAACGATCAGCATTTCCTGGCATTCTCCCTTAGCCAGAAGGTTATCGGCGATCAGGTTCAGTTTGCCCTGCCAAATCCATCCCGTTTCATCTTCTCCCACACCATGTTGGATGTAGAGAACAGGATAGCGCTTTTCCGGGTTTTCCTCATATCCCGGAGGCGTGTAGACCCAGCAGGCTTTCATCCTGCCGGTAAGGGAGGAACGATAGAGCTCCATGCGTACATCCCCGTGAGGAACGTCCTGCATAAGATAAAATTCCGAGTCGTCTCCTGGCATTTCAAAATAGTTGATAGGATAAAAACAGCCATAGCCTACCGGCGCATCGGGATTGATGCAGCGGTTTCCGTCCACATAATATTCATGGTAGTGGAACCCTTCGTGGATCCCAGGAACCGTAACGCTCCAATGACCGTCTTCCCCTTTGACCATGTCGTAACGTGTTTTCCCCATAAAACCGCCGATACCCGCTACCTGAACACTTTTTGCATCCGGCGCATAGAAGGTAAATTCTGTATCGCCGTTTTCATATACTCGTATGCCTGGTTTTACATCTACATAGTGAATTTCAGGCATTTCGGATCCTCTTCTTTCGATGGCGGCAACTTTGTTGAGAGGATCGAAGAATAGCATATGGGAATTAAGGGTCTGGTTTTCTGCAATAGCTTTTTTCAATACAAAAACTCCTTTCGGCTTCTTCCTTAAATGGTTCTATCCTAAAAAGATAGGCTAAAGTTCTGCATACTATATTATAGTTATGAGATTTAGCTTTCATTTTAGAAGAAGCTAAATTTTCCATTAATATAATTGTATTACTTTTAGCTTTTTTGTCAAGATGGCAAAGGGTGATTTGGAAAAAATATTAACTAGTTAACTATATATATGGTAAAAACAAATAAAAACATTATATATAAATAAGAATTTACAACAGGTCCCTTTAATAAAATATTAAATTTTTTGCTAAATTATATTGACAATATTGATATGTGTGATTATAATGATATCAACATAAAGCAAATAAATAGGCAAATTTACAAAACAAAACAAAGGATAATATAGAACAATATTCCTTTAAATAGTGTTATTTTTTGCTAAAATATTTTGCTTTTGAAATTTTGCAATACTTTTTTGTGAATTGTTGGGGACAGTATACATTATTGTTGTACAGAACGTAGACCGGACTAGGATAAACGGGAAAGGAGGAGGAAGCGGTTTAGAAAAAATTCCGGGAGATGTAAG
>CALWJA010000103.1 GCA_944380875.1 uncultured Clostridia bacterium | reverse complement strand
ATGCCATCCGGGACGCCCAGGAGAACGCAGAGCGAAACGGAATCACCAACGCGGAGTTCTTCGTGGGGAAGGCGGAGGAGGTGCTTCCGGAGAAATATGAGAAGGAAGGCATCCATGCGGATGTGATCGTGGTGGACCCGCCCCGCAAGGGCTGCGACGAAAGATGCCTGGAAACCATGGTGAAGATGCATCCGCAGCGGATCGTGTATGTGAGCTGCGACTCGGCTACTCTGGCCAGGGATGTGAAGTACCTGCGGGAGAACGGGTATGAGATTGTGAGAGGGAGAGGGTGCGATATGTTTCCGGGGACGGTGCATACAGAAGTCTGTGTGAAATTGGAGAGGAGAAGATACAATTCCGTTTAACTGGATTAATGTCATAGGCGATAAGGTGGGTAATAAAGAGGGTAATAAAGGGGGCAATAAAAACCACGAATATGGCCTGAATCAAACGCAGGTGCGTATTCTTGCCGAAATAAGGAATAACCCCAACATAACAAAGGCACGACTGATGGAACTGTTAGGTTTGGGGAAGACTACAATCGACAGAGGAGTGTCGGTGCTGAAAAAAATGGTTATATAGAGCGAGTCGGCTCTAGGAAAGCAGGATACTGGAAAGTCCATGATGGATTTGAATGATATTTGTCACGTCCCTTGCGGCGGTTTTCAAATAGTAAAAAATGGAAGGGCATGGTACAATAGTAAATAAGTGGTGCAGTATCTACGAAAGGATAACGGTATAAATATATGGGGGACATTCATCAACTGATCGAGTATTTTGAGGATTACGATTTTTATGATAATGTTTTGTCGGCGGAAGTAAGGGATAAGGAAGCGAAAGATATTTTACTGGAAAAATGTGATTTTGCAAATGTATCCTACAGACTGAACAAGTGGAAGCTGGAGAATATTGTACATATATTAAAATCCAGGGTGTCCCCCGGCCAGAAGAGTAAGCTGAAGGCCGTTGTAGAAGAATATGTAGGCCATAAAATCTCCATTGAGGAGCTGTTTGGGCAACTCGCATTCAGGTCCTCCCATTTTTTACAGGAAGTCAAAAGGGATGTCAATGCCATTGAACAAACTTCTAGGTTCTTTGTATTTTATCCTGTAATTTTAAATCGAAAGAAGGGTACACAGCAGCCTGTGTTTACATTTTCCTGCGAATGTACGGAGGAAGCTCTCCAGATTCAGAAAGCATTTGTTAACAAAAATGTTCTTACCCTGATGCTCTCGCAGAAGATGGATATGGATTTATCGGATGTCAAAACTTCTTACGGAAAGAAAATAGACGAAATGGCATCTGCGGTGGATGCTCTTCATCCGTCCTCTCTTATTTCAGAGATGTATCAGATCATATGCGGAGAATTTCGGCATGTTTTCGGGGGAGATCTGGCCGAATACAGGTTAACCGGGGAGTGGCAGCTGCTTGAGAAGGCAATAATTTCATTTCAATCTTCGGAGGCAGTCATTGAAAATTGTTTCCGTGATGAGATGGAAACAATGAAGCGGTTTATCAGCCAGGATGGCATTTTACCGGAAACAGTGAAGCAATATACAGGGCTTGCTGATTATCGGCCGCGGGATATCGGTGAGGTTCCGTTTGACGGTAGCTATTTGGGGAGTTATCAGGACAAATATCCGCTGAATCAGAAGCAATGGAAATTGGTGCAGCTTGCGAATCAATCGAAGATTTTATGCGTAGAAGGCCCGCCTGGGACAGGAAAAACCACCCTGTTAAAGGAAATAATCGCGGATACAATGGTACGGAAGGCGGATGCCCTGCTGTCGGTGTGGGATCAGCCCTGGACGGATATGGGGAAAGAGGGAAAGGATATCAGCCGCTCTCCGCTAGGGGGCGAAAATCTTTACTCCATAATCATAAGCAGTACCAATAAAAAGCCGATTGATAATATTGGAATTGAAATGCTGCGGGAGCTTCCGTTCTTTTCCGAATATGCGGGCACGATTCACGTGACAGCAGGTGGGGAGAATGCTGATCATGACAGGGGAGAGCAGAAGGAGGAGAAGAAGGGAACACTTGAGGAGACCGGCAAGAGGGCCCGCAGCAAGATTTACAAGGAACTCGACAGTGAGCCTGACAAGGCGTCCGACAGCAGGCCTGATAAGGAACCCAAAAGGGAATCCGACCGTGAATTCCACAAGGAACACCAGGAGGAAAAAGCGGAATATTCAGGCATATTTTGTGCCAGGCTCGGCCAGGCAAAACGTATAGAGGATTTTTATTTACTTGTATTCCAGCCGTTCCTTGCCTATTTGGAAGGAAAAGAGATAACGGCGGAGGAGGAAAAGGCTGCAAAAGACAGTTATGTAGAACTGCGCGCCAAAATGGAACATATAAACCATTCGATATCTGGTTTTCTTTCCTTGCGGGATACATATAGAGACGAGTCTACCGCACTTTCTCCCGGAGCGCTGGATGAGAGGCAGAAAGCGCTTGTGAAAGAGTCCGAGCAGCTGGCCATAGAGAACGAGATGTATCAACGTAACTCCAGGGACATCCAGGAGCAGCAGGAAGATAACGAGAGCCAGAAAAAACGTTTGAATGATGCGCTGTCGGTGGAGGAAAATGAGAACAGCATTGCCAAAGAACAGCTTCGTAAGCTCTATTCGGATCTGGAGGAATATGAGAGCGTAACAGGAATCAAGAAGCTGTTTGGCTTTCTATTTCCCAGAGTACGTGAGATTCGGGCGGTTTATGGCTCTGCACATCAGATCCGTGACATGATTGAAGAGGAAAAAGGCAGGTGTAGCAGCCGGGAGGCAAGGATGAACCAGCTTCGACAGGATGTTTCCCAAGCAGAGGAGAGCCGGGCGAGGCTGTCTGCGGAGGCAGAGAAGGTTCAAAAGCAGCTGGCGTTTAACTGTTCTATGGTTGAGCAGAATCAAAAAGAACGGGAAAAATTAAAGGAGTTTTTGGGATATATTACCGAGTTAGAGCAGGCGGTGCAAGTCCCCGTAGCTCAGTGGATGGATCTGGAAGCCTATGAGATATACACTCTGAAGGAAGTGTATAAGCTTCGAAACCGGCTTTTTCTGGCGGCCTTGTCCCTGTTTGAGTGCTACATTTTTCTCCACAAAAAGCCGATTCTGAACAATCTGAAGCTGCTGTTCACTAAAAAGGACGGAGATGATGGAAACAGTTTTTATAACTGGTGCAGCATCCTGTATAATGGAGATGCGCCTTATGCAGCGAAACGGGCGGATTTGGTCCGGACATTATGGGAGACATTTTTCATGTGTTTCCCAGTTGTGACAACGACGCTTCATTCCTTTCGCAAAAGCGTGTTTGCAATGGTGCCGGATTTATTTGATATGATGTTGGTTGATGAGAGCGGACAGATTGTTCCATATTATGTACTGGCTCCGCTGTACCGAATGAGACGGGCGGTCTTTGTGGGTGATGTGAACCAGATTGAACCGATTAAAAATGTCCCGGCCGGTTTACTGAAAACGAAATATACGCAGAGACTGGGGGAGGAGCAGTATAAGCGGTTCTGTCTGGACGATGCCAGCGTCCAGAGCTATGCCGGGAGAGCCAGTGATTTTTGTGAGACGGTGGGCAGCAGAAGGGGTGGCGTGATCTTAAATGAGCACAGGCGGTGCGAACCGGCAATAATGGCATTTTCCAATGAACTGGTGTATGAACATGTTTTGGAGATCATAGGGGAAGATAATCATAACAAGTTATTTAGCAGCAATCTGGTTGCGTTTGATATCAGAGGACTCAAAGCAGCCCAGCATTATAACCGCGCGGAGATACAGGCGTGCAAAGAGATTATTCGGCTTTTTGTAGAAAAGTACGGGGAAGAGGTGAAGCAGGATATTGGTATTATTACACCATTTTCAAAGCAGGCGTCCATGCTTCGGAAGGAAATTCAGGATGTGGAGAGCGGAACCGTTCATGTTTTCCAGGGGGCGGAGAAAAAATATATTTTATTTTCCTGTGTGGTGGATGATGCAGAGAAGACGCCGGGATTATACAATTTTATCGGAGGAAAATGCAATCTGCTCAATGTAGCATTTTCACGTGCAAAGGAGCAGTTTATATTTGTTGGAAATCTTCAGGCGGCAGAGTGCAGCGGGAATTATTTAAAAGAGGCTGTCCGAATAATTAGAAGGGACGGGAAGATATTCAGTTTCTTTGACACCGAATGTTTTACCAGGGGAGACTTCCTGGCAGATGAAACGGTAATGCGGGTATTGTCCGGAAAACAGACGTGTTTCGGATCGGATCAAATAGGCAAATATCTGAATCAGAAGATCCCCCATAACATCATTGATACATCGCAGCTTCATAATGAGATATTGAATGAAATATTGTCAATGGCAAGCAGCAGTATCCACATTATATCTCCATGGATTGGACGTAA
The DNA here is from genome assembly GCA_944380875.1 of uncultured Clostridia bacterium. GTDB lineage: Bacteria > Bacillota > Clostridia > Oscillospirales > Acutalibacteraceae > UMGS1264. Next base: position 3,196 of record CALWJA010000103.1, on the reverse strand, counting down.
TGTTGTTACAGACGATATGCTGACAACAATTCGGACCAAGACGGAGGATGGGGTTAAAATTCACATTATATTTGGCTATAAAGCAAAGGAATGTTCTCTGGCTGATATTGATGATCTGGTGCGCCGGGATATTCCCTGGAACAAGGAGGCAGCGGCCCAGGCAATCCGCGGCTTGTTGGAAATCCTGGGGGAGGATCTTGAATATCTGCCCCCATCCCATGTAAAACTTTTGCTGGCCGATGACAGGTATCTGTTCATTGGTTCTCTAAACTGGCTGTTTAACAGCGGTAAGACGGCGCAGAAGGAAATCAGCTGCCTGGTTACGAATTTGGATACGATACAGTATGTGAAGAAAAAGTTTCTAAGTTGATATTGACTCTGGCTTACTGCCTGGTTTGTACAAATAATTCAGTGGCAATTTGGGTAGAGCTTAGTTCCATCAATGGGAGAGGAAAATACAGATTCAGAAGTAAAACAGTAGAACGAGAGGAGAAAGGCATTTCCCATGGTTATAAATCCGGACACGACAGAGTCCCCTATGAAGTTCAAAGGAAAAAGCCAAACCTCACTATGTTACTGCGGACATGACTGTGCCAGGTGCATTACATATATCGCAACGCAGAGAAATGACAATACCCTGCGAAGACAGTCCCAAAACTTTTATAAAGAAAGCTTTGGCCTTGACCTCCCGCTTCATGAATTCAATTGTAGCGGAGGCAGATCCGACAGGGTATTTAAACCTGCAGAGAATGTCCTTTTATCAGGTGCTGCATCTGGCATAACGTCGATTCCTGTAGCAAGTGCCCGCAATACCCGTGCAAAGAGATTTCAGATTATCAGGAAAAGTATGTAAATAAATGCAACCAAATAGAATGGCGATACCGAAAAGCGGACGCCCCGCCCCCACCCCACAGGAGCCCTCACCCCATGACCAGACAGGATATCTTCACCTATGTAAAAACAAAATACCGCACAGACCCGGACTATCCCTGGTCGGACCCAAACGCCGTCCTGCGCCATGCGAATAGCAGAAAGTGGTACGGACTGGTGATGGAAGTCGGGCGGGACCGGCTGGGCCTTCCCGGCAGCGGCACGGTGGACATCCTGAACGTGAAATGCGATCCCGCCATGAGCGGCTTTCTGCGGACGCGGGAAGGCTTCCACCCGGCATATCATATGAACAAGGAAAAGTGGCTCACCATCCGTCTGGACGGCACCGTGCCGGAGGAAGAGATAAAAAATCTGATCGATCTCAGCTATGATCTGACGGCGGAGAAAAGCAAAAAATAGCATGGAGGAAACGACGATGAGAAAAAATATTGGAGCAAAGCCCTGGACCGATCCCCAGCCGGTGGTCATCATCGGAAGCTATGACGAAGAAGGAAAGCCCGACGCGATGAACGCGGCCTGGGGCGGCATCAGCTGCGACACGGAGCTGTGCCTGTGCATCAGCGCCGGTCACAGGACGACGAAAAACATTTTGGAAAAGAAAGCTTTTACGGTGAGCATGGCCACGGCTGGGCAGATGACGGCTTGCGATTACGTGGGCATCGTGTCCGGTAACGATACGCCGGATAAGCTGGAAAAGGCCGGTTTTCACACTAGGAAGGCAGAGTTCGTGGACGCGCCGGTGATTGAGGAGTTGCCCATGACGCTGGAATGCAGGATGATCAGCTACGATCCGGAAAGCTGCCACCTGTTCGGCGAGATCGTCAACGTCAGCGCGGATGAAAGCATCCTCACGGATGGAAAAATCGATATCGCGAAGCTGGCTCCGATCACCTTTGATCCGGTGGGAAACGTCTATCATGTGATCGGGGAAAAGGCGGGAGACGCCTTCCGGGAAGGGATGAAGCTGAAATAGACGGCGGAACGGCAGCCTGCGTGAAATTAGGGAAGGGTCACAGGAAAGTCAGGAAAAAGCAGGGAAAGGAACATGAATTATAAAGTAGCAATTTGCGATGATTCAGATGCGGACAGACAATATATCTACGGATTGACAGACAGATGGGCGCAGAAGGCGGGACATACGCTGCAGATTTCTCTGTTTTCATCCGCTGAAAATTTTCTGTTCCATTATGAGGGGGAGAATGATTTTGATATATTGCTTCTTGATATTGAAATGGGGAAAATGGATGGCGTGACCATGGCGAAAAAACTGCGTCGGGACAACGATGCTGTTCAGATTATTTTTATTACAGGATATTCTGACTACATCCTGGAAGGGTATGAGGTGGCGGCACTCCATTATCTGCTGAAGCCCATCCGGCAGGAAAAATTATTTTCCGTTCTTGACCGGGCGGCGGAAAAAGCGGCCAAGAAGGAAAAGATTCTGAACTTTGGGATCAATGGCGAAATGGTGCGGATACCGACAGGCCAGATCCTGTATGCGGATGTAGCCGGAAACTATGTAACGGTTCATGCCAGCAGGGATGTGACGGTAAAAATGACGCTCGGGGAATTGGAAAGGGAGCTGGACGAGCGCTTTTACCGGGTGAGCCGTTCCGCAGTTGTCAATCTTACCTGGATCAGCTGCGTTACGAGAAAAGAGATCAGAATGTGTGATGGAGCATCCATACCTCTGCCCCGAGGGGCATATGAGGGCGTCAACCGGGCAATTATCGGAATGGGGTGAGCCGGATGGAATTTTTTTCCAGAAAAATGGATAAGCAGATCGCCTCTTATCAGCAGGAACTGATGGAAACGCATTATCATGAAGTAGATAATATGTATCGGCAGATTCGTGGATGGAGGCATGACTATCGGAATCATATCCAGACGATGAAAGCGTATGCGGCTTCAGAGAACTGGGAAGCAATCAGAAGATATCTCGATCTTCTGGACGATGATCTGGCTGCGGTGGATACGGTGATCCGCACCGGCAACCCGATGACAGACGCTATCCTCAATTCAAAGATATCGCTGGCGAGGTCAAAGAACATACAGGTCGAAGCGGACGCCTATATTCCGGTGAAACTGAAATTGTCGGAGATTGATCTGTGCTGTATTATCGGAAATCTTTTTGATAATGCGATTGAAGCGAGTGAGAATCTTCCGGAGGCACAGCGGGTCATCCGCGTATATATGGACATGAAAGGCACACAGCTGTACATCTCTTTTACGAACTTTACCGCCGGAAAGAAAATAAAGAAAGAGGGGAAACGATTTCGCAGCACCAAGGGCAAGGGGCGCGGTT
>CALWJA010000102.1 GCA_944380875.1 uncultured Clostridia bacterium | reverse complement strand
TATTGGGCTGTAGCCAAGGGGTAAGGCAACGGACTTTGACTCCGTCATTCCGTGGGTTCGAATCCCGCCAGCCCAGCCATTTTTAAGCCGCCCTCCCTGGGTGGTTCCGATATTAAGGCACCGAAGGATTGCTTAAAATATAAAAATTGAATATGAACCATTAGCTCAGTTGGCAGAGCACTTGACTTTTAATCAAGGTGTCCGGGGTTCGAATCCCCGATGGTTCACCAGAAAACCGGACATGTTTTGTGTCCGGTTTTTCTTTTTGTATTTATTAAATGATTTAGATTTTCTTGTTCCGGCATAATAAAATCATTTAGGACATATGGGATTTGTATTATGAAGTATATGGAGTATCGCTTTATGTTGTCCTCTTATTGCTTAACCTGCATTCTGAATTCTACTATAGAAAAGATAAAATGCGGAAAGAAAAGCGCCAGTAAAATAGAAATCCGTATAAAAAGGAAGGAAAATCATATTGGAACTCGGGGATATGGAAACAAAAATTTTTATATATTTAAAAAAATGGAATGTTCTTAATACAGGATACCATATATATAAAGGCAGACTTGACAGGTGAGGAAATATAAAGTATATTAGGAATATCTTAAATACTAAAATTATAAGGAGAAACATATGAAAAAATCACTTAAAGTTGCCAGTATCGGCAGAGAATGCGTGGCCTGCGGATGCTGTGCTGCGGTGTGTCCTCGAGGTGCCATACAGATACCATATGGCATTATTGCTCGTTTAGATGAAGAAAAGTGTGTAGGATGCGGAAAATGCGCAAAGACATGCCCTGCTGCCGTGATTACACTTGTAGAAAGGAGGGAGGCTCTGTGAAGAAAAAGAGATGGTCTGATTATCTTTGGATTGTGGAACTGCTGTATCTGTTCCTAGGACTGTTTAACATTCTTTTTGCTTGGCTGGGAATGCTGTTTTTTACCATTCCTCTACTGATTGCCGTATTTGGAGGCGGGAAAGCGTACTGCAACCGTTATTGCGGGCGCGGTCAACTTTTAGGGTTGCTGGGGGGCAGATGGAAGCTTTCCAGAAATGCACCTCCGCCGAAGTTTTTGCGAAGCCCATGGTTCCGATACGGATTCCTTACCTTTTTTATGGTTATGTTTGGGCTTATGTTATATAGTACATATGCTGTTTTTACCGGCGCGCCTCTTAAAGAAACCGTAACCCTTCTGTGGGTATTCAAACTTCCTTGGCAATGGCCGGAGGTAGGGATGGTAGCTCCTTGGTTTGCACAGTTTGCTTTTGGTTTCTTCGGGGTCATGCTCACTTCTACCGTATTGGGTATTGTGACCATGCTGCTGTTTCGACCAAGATCATGGTGCGTATATTGTCCTATGGGAACGATGACACAGGGTATTTGCCGTTTGAAGCATCGAAAGGAGGCAGCATCCTATGGAAGAACAAGCCAAAAAGATAGCGGAGCTTCTGAAACTTCTGGCCAATGAACACCGGCTTCTCATTCTGTGCGCACTGATACAAGGGAAACTTACAGTAGGAGAGATACACCAGTATTCTCCCCATATTACGGCATCCGCATTATCCCAGCATCTGAACCAACTGAAAACCGCAGGGATCCTTTCTTCTGAAAAACAGGGGATGCATGTGGTGTATTGGATTCGAGATACACGGGTTATCCGGCTTCTGGAATCCATTAAGGAGCAGTATTGCGAAGAGTAAGGAATAAGAAAGGAAAATGAAATTGAAGATTATTGTAAATGAGCAGAAATGTCCTCAAAATCATGCATGCCCCTCCGTTTCGGTATGTCCCCAAGGGGCTATTTCCCAGAAAGATATACATTCTCTTCCGGCTGTGGATATTGAGAAATGTGTTGTCTGCGGAAAATACATACGGTTTTGCCCAAAAGGAGCTTTTGAAAAAATCCAGTAAAAATAGATCTGCGGATGGGAGGAAAGTATAGGGATGTTGTTTTATGGAATTGAAAATCCCTGTTCCTCCAGAAAAAACAGAGGAGTGTAAAAAATGGAATTGCCAAATGTCCTGCGGGAAGCGCTGGAGGAGGAGTTGAAAGGGGCCTCTCAGCAGGCTTTGCTTTCTGCGGCGGAGAAAATTAGTCTGCGTTACCGCAGCCGCTCGGGCGGTTTGTATATCCAAAACCGGCAGGAGGCCCTTGCGTATGCCCTTTCTAGGATGCCCGCTACCTTCGGAGCGGTGCAGAAAGCCCTTTCCTATACGCTGGAAGCCCTGGAAGGAATGCCGGAGGAAAAGAAAACCTTTGAAGCGCCCGTATCCCTTCTGGATATGGGTGCAGGTACAGGAGCAGCGGTTTGGGCGGCTTCGGAGCTTTTAGAGCTTTCCTCCGTGACCTGCCTGGAATATGCTCCGGCCATGCGGGAGACGGGGCAGTCCCTTCTTCGGCATGGGAAAGGCGTTTTGGAGAAAGCCCGGTGGAAAAGTATAGATTTGGTTTCCGGGCCCGTGGAAGAAAAAGCCGACCTGGTGGTCGCTTCCTATATGTTGAACGAGATGGATAGAGCTTCCCGGCTGCAGGTTGCGGAAAAGGCGTGGCAGGCGGCGGAAAAGCTGCTTCTCATTATAGAGCCGGGAACCCCGGAAGGATATGGAGTCCTTCGGGACATACGGCGGGCGCTTTCGGAGCGGGGCGCTTATGTGCTGGCGCCTTGCCCCCATCAGGGGGACTGCCCGATTTCGGAAACGGATTGGTGCCATTTTTCCTGTCGGGTTCAGCGTTCGCGCCTGCATAAAATGGCCAAAAGCGGGGACGCCCCCTATGAGGATGAAAAGTTTTCTTATCTTGCCTTTGTGAAGGAAGAGCCTCTAAAAAAGGAAGGGGCCCGCATTCTGCGCCATCCGTATATAGGAAAAGGCTACGTGAAGCTGGAGCTTTGCGGAAAAGACGGGATCCTGCAGAAAACCCTTTCCAAGCGGGATGGGGAACTGTATAAATCCGCGAGAAAAAAAGACTGGGGAGATTGGCTGGAATTTTAAGGGCGGAATTCTTATCCCAGCCTCTTGCTTTTCAAAACAGGGATTTACCCATTGCGCATATCTTTATTGCTCTTTTGCTTCCACAAACCACTTGTTTTCTTCCAAATACAGGTATTTGGAGCGGCCTTCTATCCGGCAGGTATAGCGGATTCCTGCGCCCCCTGCTTTAAGGCTGGCCGCGGGCCGTATATCCAGAATGCGGTCGATGGGATATTTCCGCCCATCTTCCCAGTGAATTTCCAGGGGAAGGACGGTTCCTTCCGCGGTAAATCTTGCGGTTACATCCACATATTTTTTGCAGGACATTAGCGTATACCTCCTTTAAAAGAACCCGACGGGATGAATATTGTGATCGTTTTTCGGATCTATTTGGGAAAGCTTCCTATCTATAAGCTGAGAAGCGGGCTGCAGGATTCCGGTGCCAAAACGGTTTTTCAGCCCGTCCGCGGCTTTTTCCAGATGTTCCAGCCGAAGGCGCTTTTTTTCATCCTGAAAGAAATTTGCCTGTGTGGGGACGGTATCCCCCGTTAGGTCAAAAACATGCATGCCTATACTGCGGACAGGTTTTCCCCAGGAATAGTTCTGCCGGAAGAGGGAAAAGCTTTTCTCCAGGATTTCCGATGTGATATTGGTGTATTGGGGAAAAACAGCCTGGCGGGAAAAGGAGAACAGATCCGCATCCCGGATGTGTATGGAAACGGCGCGGGCTTTAAATCCCTGCTCCCGGAGACGGCGGCCTACGCTGTCCGCCAGGACGGATAAAAGGATCCGGACATCTTCGTTATGGAGCAGATCCCGAGGGGCGGTGGCGGAATTTCCAATGGATTTCACGGTGGGCTGGTTGTCGTATTTTGCTACCGGAGAGACATCCAGCCCATTTGCGAAGCAATGGAGGATTTCCCCGTATTTTCCAAAGAGGGATCGGAGCAGGTGCAGGGGAGATTGGGCCAATTCTCCTATGGTGTGGATTCCATAGGAAGAGAGCCTGCGTTGGGTGGAAGGCCCTACATATAGCAGATCTCCCGCGGGAAGAGGCCATACCATTTTCTTATAGGTGCTTTTTTCTATAACGGTAACGGCGTCGGGCTTTTTATAATCGCTTCCCAGTTTGGCGAATACCTTATTAAAGCTCACCCCGATGCTTACCGTAATGCCCAGTTCCCGTTTTATCCTTCTGCGGATTTCTTCTGCCAGGAAAGTCCCCGTATTCCCGGAGAGGTTCCCTGTTATATCCAGCCAGGCTTCATCCAGACCGAAAGGTTCCACTTGGTCGGTGTAATCCAGATAGATTTCTTTTGCCAATCGGGAAAAGCGGAGATAGAGGGGAAAATTCGGCGGTACGATGATAAGGCCGGGGCATTTTTGCCGGGCCTGCCAAAGAGCCTGGCCTGTTTTTACTCCATATCGCCCCGCAAGGGGATTTTTGGCCAGTATGATGCCATGGCGCTGTTCCGGGTCGCCGCCTACGGCCACCGGTTTGCAGCGGATTTCCGGCCTGTGCAGGCATTCCACGCTAGCATAAAAACTGTTGCAGTCGCTATGAAGGATACTTCTCATAAACAAACATCTCCGAACATGTGTTTGTTTATAGTATAGAACGTGTGTTCTGTCAAAACAACAGGAAATTTCTGGTATGCTATTTTAATTCCATATCAAAGGGAACAGGGAGGGCTGCGCTATATGCGCAGCCCTTCCTGTTACTTTTGAGGTGCTTTGCCAAAAGAAAATTATTCTTCATAGTGGAAGTACTCGCTGTTTCGGTATTCTTTTGGGGATACACCTACGATCTTCTTAAATGCTCTGGAAAAGTAGTAGGGATCCTCATAACCGAGGCCGGCTGCAATTTCATAGACGGGAGCCTGAGTGGATCGGAGAAGGCTGCATGCACGCTTCATTTTTAAATGGGAGAAAAATTCCAAAGGGGCATGCTGGGTGTATTCCTGGAAAACAGCGTTCAGATAGCTTTTGGATATGCCGAAGATTTCCGAAAGCTCCTCCAATGTAAGATTTTGTTCTATATGCCGCCCCATATACCGAATGATTTCGGTTATGCGTTTGTGTTGGGGCTGGGCGCCGCCGCTTTTTTCCCGATAGTAGGTTTCGGAAAGAATCAGCTGCAGCACCTGGGAGATATAGATGAAATTTCCCTCCGTATAGTTGGCGTCCAGCACACGAAAAAGAAGATCGAAAAGAAAATGCATCCGGTTGGCCGCGTATTCCGATTCAAAATGAATCAGCCGCTTTTCTTCCAGCGGATAGTTTTTTGTATCTTCCCCTTTGAAATGCACCCAAAGAAGGCTCCATGGATCGGCATTATCGGCAAAATAATGGTGGCCGGTATGGCGGGGAATACAGAGAGCGTCGTTGGCGCCCAGATGAAATGTGTTCCTGCCCATGACTACGGTGCCTTTTCCTGCGGTGCAGTAGAGAAAAATGTATTCCTCGATTCCCTCCTTTCTGTTTCTGTCGTGGTGCTCCGCTTTTGGAAAAAAGCCTACGTCCGTCAGGAACATGCGTCTGACCAGCGGATGGTTTGCATATGCCGAGAAGGTTTCCACGGGCAGGACGATCATCCGCTCGCCCTTAAAACCGTCTCTTTTTTTGTCTGTAAAATACTCCATGGGGAAAGTATAGCATAAAAAAGGAATATAATCCATCTTATTCAAAAATAGGGCATTCTGATCTTTTGTGTATATGCTAGAATAAATCTGGAAGCTTTCATTTATCTGGTAAAAATTCGGAGGTTTTTCTATGAAAAAGCAGAGCGTATCTGTTCGGGAAGAAAGGGTCGTAATCCCTACTTATAAAGCGGGAGATCCGGAAAAAAATCCATTATTTATAGAGAATAGAGCCTATCAGGGAAGCACGGGAAAAGTGTATCCCCTGCCGGTTACGGAGAAGGTGGCCGATGAAAAAGAGGATGTGGAATACCGCGCCCTCATTCTGGAAAACGAATATCTGCAGGTTATGATCCTGCCCGAACTGGGAGGACGTATCCAGCGGGCTTTGGATAAAACAAACGGCTATGATTTTGTCTATTACAACCATGTGATAAAACCCGCCCTTGTGGGCCTTGCGGGCCCCTGGATCTCGGGAGGAATTGAATTTAACTGGCCCCAGCACCACCGCCCTACCACCTTTTCCCCTGTGGACGCTACATACTGCCGGAATGAAGACGGTTCCTGCACGGTATCTGTGGGAGAAACGGATCCCATGTATGGGACGAAAGGCATGGCGCAGATTACCCTGTATCCGGGAAAGGCGTATATCGAGATCCGCGGGCAGCTGTATAACCCTACGGATTTCCCCCAAACCTTCCTGTGGTGGGCAAATCCTGCGGTACCTGTAAACGAAAATACTTTTTCTGTGTTTCCTCCCGATGTGACGGCGGTAATGGATCACGGAAAGCGGGCTGTTTCCACTTTTCCCATTGCTACGGGGGAATACTATAAATATGATTATTCGGCGGGTGTGGATATTTCCCGGTATAAGAATGTGAAAGTTCCCACCTCCTATATGGCGGCTCATTCCGATTTTGATTTTGTGGGAAATTATGACGAAGGGGTAGGCGCCGGCCTTCTGCATGTGGCCGATCACCATATATCCCCGGGGAAAAAGCAGTGGACTTGGGGAAACGGAGATTTCGGCAGAACCTGGGACAGAAATCTTACGGATGCGGACGGCCCCTATATTGAGCTGATGACCGGCGTGTTTACGGATAACCAGCCGGATTTTACATGGCTCAAGCCCCAGGAGGAAAAGACATTTTACCAGTATTTCATGCCCTATAAAGGAGTGGGGCGTGTAGGAAACGCCACAAAAGACGCAGTCATAGGGGCAGAAATTTCCGAATCCGGTTATATGAAAATACGAGTGTATGCAAGCGGGGAATATCCCGGGGCCAGAATCCTGGCGGAAGCGAACGGACGGGTTCTGTATACGGAAACGGCGGATCTTTCCCCAAGAAATTGCTTTGAAGACGGGTTCCGCTATGAAGGAAAACCCGAGGATTGCCGGATATCCGTTTGTTCCGCAGAGGGGGAAGAGCTGGCGGCATACCGGATCTATAAAGGAAAACCGGAGCCGATTCCGGAGCCTGCAGAATCTATGAAATGGCCGGAGGATATGAAATCCACAGAAGAATTGTATCTGGCGGCTACCCATCTGGAGCAATACCGGCATGCGACTTTTCGGCCGGAGGACTATTATCTGGAAGGGCTCCGGCGGGATCCTACGGATATTCGCCTTAACAATGGATACGGTCTGCTGCAGCTGCGCCGGGGCAATCTGGAAAGTAGTATCCGGCATTTTAAAAAAGCTATCGAAAAACAGACCTGGAAGAACCCCAATCCCTATCATGGGGAATGCTGGTTTAATCTGGGGTTGGCGCTGGAAGAATCGGGAAAATACGGGGAAGCGTTTGACGCCTTCTATAAATCCACCTGGAGTTATGAGACCCAGGCTTCGGGATTTTACCACCTGGCATGCCTTTCTGCAAGGAAGGGCGAGCTGCACAAAGCGCTGGAATTTGCGGAAAGCTCCCTTATACGGAATTGGCATGCTATGAAAACCAGGACATTGAAGGCAGCCCTCCTGCGCAAACTGGGAAAGGATGGGGAAGCGTTTCTGGAGGAAAGCCGGGAAATAGACTCCTTGGATATGGGAATTTTGTATGAAACGGCTCTTCGCGGAGAGAATCTCCATTCCTGGGTAGAACAGATGCGCCGCCCGGCCTTTAACTATCTGAAGCTATCCCTGCTCTATGGGGAGGCGGGGCTGTATGAGGATGCCCTTCGGATTTTGGAGAACTGCCCGGATACGTCCAACCCAATGGTATTTTACTATGGGTGTTTCTTCTCTCTTTTGAAAGGGGAGAAAGAAAAAGCCCGGGAACTTGGAGCCCGGGCGGAATCCCTTACAGGAGAGGGCTGTTTCCCCAATGATCTTCAGGAAATACGAATTCTGACGGAATGTATTGGGTTTTTGAGGGAAGCTCCCATGGCCGAATACTATCTGGGAAATCTGCTCTATGATAAAAAGCAGTATAAAAAGGCGGCGGAATATTGGGAAAAAGCCGTGGAAAAAAAGCCCGGCTTAGCCGCTGCATATCGGAATCTGGCGATCTATTATTTGAATAAAGAAGGAGATTTCGAGAAAGCCATGAAGGCGATGGAAACCGCCTGTAACCTGGATCCCAGCTATCCCCGTTTTTGGCTGGAACGGGATCAGCTGGCGGCTAAAACAGGAGAAATGCCGCAAAAAAGGCTGGAGATCCTGGAGCAGCACAAAGAGCTTCTGGAACAGCATGATGTGCTGTATCTGCGGTATATCACCTTGCTGAACAGGATGGGAAGATATGAGGAGGCCTTAAGCTGTCTTACTGGGCATATTTTCCATCCCTGGGAAGGCGGAGAAGGAAAGGTTGCTGCTCAATATAAATTTGCACTGACGGAGCTGGCTAAAGAGCGCATGGAAGAAGGCAGCTGGCAGGAAGCTATCCGCCTTCTGGAAAAAACGCTGCAGTATCCCCCGAATCTGGGAGAAGGGAAACTTCCCAATGTGCCGGACAATGAAGCGTATTACCGAATTGGAAAAGCCTACAGAGCTCTTGGGGAAGAAGAAAAGGCCAAACAGTACTTCCAGCTTGCATCCCTGGGGGACGACACCCCTTCCAGCGTGCTCTATTACAACGACCAGCCTTCGGATTATATCTATTATATGGGATTGGCACAAAGAGAATTGGGAAAGGAAGATCTGGCAAAAAAAGCCTTCCATCGGCTCCTTTCCTTTGGGCAGCGCCATATTTTCGATAGGGTTTTTTATGACTTTTTTGCGGTGTCCCTGCCGGAAATGGAGGTTTTCCAGGAAGATCTGCAGCTTCGCAATACCCAATACTGCAAATATCTTATGGCTTTAGGCGATCTGGGTCTTTCCCGGAAAGAGGAAGCCGGAAGTCTCGCAGAAGAGATCCTGCAGGTTTGGCCTGACGACCAGGGGGCGGACGCTATTTTGCGAGGATTAAAAGTAACCGGAGAAGATGAATAGGAGGGCAGATCTAAGATGCGATATATGGATCTAAGCGGCCAATGGAATGCAGAAATACAGGGAGAACCGGAAGCTCTTCCTGCATTTCTCCCCGGCACCCTGGACGAAAACGGAATTGGCCCCAGGGATACAGGGGAAAACCAGTGGCATCCCGATCAGGGAGACTGCGGCGATTTGGCGGGGAAGGAGCGCATCCTGACCCGATTGACACGTCTCCACGCCTATGAAGGGCCGGCTTTTTTCCGCAGAAATGTGGAAGCCGTTCCCTTGCCGGGAGAACGGGTATTTTTGGAAGCGGAGCGGAGCCGGGAGCTTTCCCTTTTCTTGGATGGAAGGAAAGTGGTTCCATATACGGAAGGGACGGTATCCACCCCTTACGTATTTGAGATAACAGAGCAGATGAGAAAGGGAAAAGTGGAAATCTGCCTGTGTTGCGATAACCGGTATCCTTCCTGGCCCTACGAAGCGATCGTGTATTCTTCCGCGGCCACCGATGAAACCCAGACGAACTGGAATGGTATTTTAGGATATCTTCGTCTTCGATATGAAAAAGAGAATTTTATTTCCGCCATTCGTATATACCCCTATGGAAAAGAAGCGGATGCTGTATTGGAAGTAGACTGCGGTGTTCCCTATGAGGGAAGCATTTACCTCTCCTGCCGGGCATTTGCCCATGAGGTGGAGAAAAAGGTTTCCTTGCCTGCGGGCAGGCACCAGGTGCGGTTCCGGGGGATATCTTTTGCAGAGAATGTTCGCCGCTGGGATGAGGGGGAAGGTGTTTTATATACCCTTTCGGCTAGGGGAGAGAATTTGGAGGAAAAAAGCGTTTCTTTTGGCGTGCGTACATTTTGCAGCAAAGAAGGCAGGCTGACTTTAAACGATCGGGTTATATTCCTGCGGAGCGAAGCTAACTGCTGTGTTTTTCCTGAAACGGGGCATATGCCCATGAAGGTGGAGGATTGGCGGGAAATCCTTTCCGTATACCGCTCCTATGGGATAAACTGTATGCGGTTCCATTCCCATTGCCCGCCGGATGCGGCCTTTTCTGCGGCGGATGAATTAGGAATTCTTATGCAGCCGGAACTTTCCCATTGGAATCCCCGCACAGCTTTTGAGGATGAAAAGAGCTGGGCCTATTATCAGCTGGAACTGCGGCAGATCCTGCTTTCCTATGGAAATCACCCTTCCTTTGTAATGCTCTCTTTTGGGAACGAGCTTCACGCCGGCCCATTGGGACATAAACGGATGGATCTTCTTTTACAAGACGCGGGAGAACTGGATCCTACCCGCCTGTATGCCAATGGATCCAATCCCCACTATGGGCAGATAGGTCCCGACCTTAAAAGCGGATTTTACACTTCTTCCAATCATTATGACAAAATGATACGGGGGACTTCTGCAGAAATGCAGGGGTATATAAACGGAAAATATCCGGATGGAAAAACAAATTTTGAGGAAGAGCTTCGAGAGCTTCGCCGGGAATACCATGGCCCGGTGTTTACCTTTGAGGTGGGGCAGTATGAAATACTGCCGGATTTCGATGAGCTTTCCCTGTTTAAAGGTATAACCAGGCCGGATAACCTTCTGCATATACAGGAAAGAGCAGAAGAAAGAGGGTTCCTTTCTTCCTGGAAAAAATGGGTGGAAGCCACCGGAGAAATATCCCTTCTTGGGTATCGGGAAGAAATAGAAGCGGTGCTGCGGACAAAGTCCCTATCCGGAATTTCCCTTCTGGGCCTTCAGGATTTCCCGGGCCAAGGCACGGCTTTGGTAGGCATGCTGAATTCACACCTGCAGCCGAAACCCTTTTCTTTTGCGCAGCCGGAGAGATTCAGAGCCTTTTTTGCCCCTGTTCTCCCCTTGGCCGCTTTGGAAAAATACACCTATTCCGCTTCGGAATCTATAAAAATTCCCGTTTGCCTGGCCAATTATGGGAAAAAAGACATATATGAGCCCTGGGTTATTTCCATCCGGGAAGGCGAGAAAATATTGGAACAGGAAAAACTGCCGGCTGTGGTATGCCCCAGCGGGGAGCTTTCCCAAATAGGAGAGGTTTCCTTTTCTCTGGAAAAAATTATAAAGCCCTCTCGATTGGAACTTATTTTACAAGTGGGCAGCTACACAAACAGCTATCCCCTTTGGGTGTATCCGGATCTTTCCTTATCTTCTCCGAAAAATATTACGGTCACCCGAAAGATTTCCCATGCCCTTGCCGCTCTTGAAAAAGGAGAAACAGTCTTTTTGGATCCGCCTGCTTCCCAGGAGCATTTTCCTCATTCCATACAGGCGCAGTTTACAACGGATTTCTGGTCCGTGGGAACTTTTCCGAAGCAAAGCGGGTTTATGGGATGCTATATGGATCCTTCCCATCCGGTTTTCGCGCAATTCCCCACGGAGTTTCACTCCAATTGGCAGTGGTGGCCCATGTGCAGAGGGCGTTCTATGATTCTTCCCGACCATATAGAGCCCCTTGTAACCGGCATGGACTGCTATGCACGTATGCGGAAAATGGGTCTTCTTCTGGAGGCCAGGGTAGGGAAAGGGCGATTGATGCTCAGCAGTATAGGCCTTCTGGATCTGCTGGAATATCCGGAGGGTAAGGCTCTTTGCCGCAGCATATACGCATATATGGAAAGCATGGAATTTGCTCCGAACCAGGCGCTTACTTTAGACGAGCTGACCAATTTGGTTCGAGACTGAAATTTTTGGATATAGGGATGCGGTTATTTCATAACCGGCAGAGGGAAGGAACGCGTATGTTCCTTCCCTCTGCTTTTGCTATTTTAGTAAGGGTGGTTATGCATAAAAGGATGGTGTATCTCATATATTGGATTATTTAGGCATGTCCCAGCCTGAAAAGAATGAAAGTATGTATTTTTATGGAAGCGGGTTTGTAACAATATGAGATTTTGATATCAAAACACTGTAAAGTTTTGCTATAATAAATTAGTAAAGAAAAAGGAGTGTAGACGCTCCTTTGATTAAATTCCCGAAAAGAAGGAAATATATAGAAGAAAGCGAAGTGAATGCGAATCGATGCGAAAAAATTTAAAAGCAAAAATTATGGAATCTCTGTCTTCCGTTCTGCCCATATCGGCAATCGTATTGCTTTTGAGTTTTACTCTGGTTCCGCAGATGCCCATTGGGACCCTGATGATGTTTATGCTGGGTTCCATACTTTTGATACTTGGAATGGGATTTTTCTCTCTGGGGGCGGATATGTCCATGATGCCCATGGGAGACGGGATCGGTAATGAGGTTGCCCGTATCAGCGGGAAATCCAAATGGCGGATCATTCCAATCTGCTTTCTTATTGGTGCGTTTATCACCATAGCCGAACCGGATCTGCAGGTTTTGGCAAGGCAGGTTCCTGCCGTGCCGGATGCGGTAATTATTCTTACTGTGGCTGCGGGAGTAGGAGCTTTTCTGGTGATTTCCGTATTGCGGACTCTGTTGAGCAAAATTTCGTTAAACCGGCTACTAGTAGGATTTTACGTTTTGGTGTTCCTGCTTTCTGCATTTGTGCCTAAGGAATTTTTAGCGGTAGCATTTGATGCAGGCGGAGTGACCACAGGCCCTATCACGGTTCCTTTCATCATGGCGTTGGGAATTGGTGTGGCTGCCATGCAGCGCAATGGAAAAAAAGCGGAAGAAGACAGCTTTGGCATGGTGGCTCTTTGCAGTATAGGCCCTATTTTGGCCGTATTGATTATGGGAATGTGCCTTTCTAATACGGAAATATCCTATACTCCTTTTACAGTGACCACTGTGTTTTTCTCTCAGGAAGTAGGGCTGCAATTTCTGAATGGTTTTCCCATGTATATAAAAGAAGTTGCCTTGGGATTGCTGCCTGTGATCGCTTTTTTTGGTATTTTTCAGATCACGTCTCTTCGTTTAAAAAAGGAATCTTTAATCCGTATTGTAATCGGTCTTTTATACACATATATTGGATTGGTTTTGTTTTTAACAGGAGTGAATGTAGGCTTTATGCCCGCAGGCAATTATTTGGGAAGCGCTATTGCGGAGCAGGGATATAATTGGATCTTGATACCCATTGGTATGCTTGTTGGTTATTTTATAGTAGCGGCAGAGCCTGCCGTGCATGTGCTCAATAAACAGGTGGAGGAAATCACCGGCGGTGCCATTCCACAAAAAGCCATGCAGCTCAGCCTTTCCATTGGTGTATCTTTTTCCGTTGGAATTGCTATGCTTCGTGTGCTTACAGGCATGTCCATCCTATGGTTCCTTATCCCAGGATATGCTGTTGCCATAGGGCTTTCCTGGAAAGTGCCCAAAATTTTCACGGCAGTAGCATTCGATTCCGGCGGTGTGGCAAGCGGACCTATGACAGCTACTTTTTTGCTTCCTTTTGCCATGGGGGCATGTAGTGCATTGGGCGGCGATGTGCTTACGGATGCTTTCGGAATCGTGGCAATGGTGGCCATGACCCCTCTTGTAACGATCCAGTGCCTGGGTTTGTTTTATCAGAGAAAACTGCGGAGAACAAAGGAAGTTACAGATGCGGAAGCTTCTTTAATGGCGCCTGAAGATGATATCATTGATTTTGACAGTCTGGAAACAGCGAATTTGGGAAATATCCCAAATTCTGGGGAGGAATCCGATGAATAATAAGGATGTTCTGAAAGGTGAAAAGGATACAGGACTTAAAAAAAATCTTGCTGCTGTAGAGCGGTTCAAGCTTTTAATTGCAATTGTGGATCGAGGACGGGGGACGAAAGTGGTAAACCTATTTCGTTCTCATCATTTGCATTTTGATTTTGCATGCTTGGGATCGGGTACGGCCAGTTCCAGAATACTGAGTTATTTCGGCCTGGATGAAACAGCGAAGGAGTTGGTGTGGACACTATCTCCATGCCGGCGGGTGCGGGCTGTTTTCCAGGAAGCTAAAACACAGCTGAAGCTGCAGAAACCAGGGGGAGGAATTCTGTTTTCGGTTCCTCTTTCCGCCATAAGCGGGCAAATTCCCCCTGTTCTTATCAAACCGGAATACAGCAAGGAGGATGAAAGCGTGGATGAAAATCTCAATGGCTCTCAAAAAAAAGGAAGAGCATATGAACTTATATTGACAATTGCCAACAGAGGCTTTACAGACCGGATTATGGAGGCTGCAAGAAATGCAGGGGCTAAGGGCGGAACGACTATTTCAGCCCGCCGTGTTGGGTATGAGGATGGTGAAAATCCATTCGGGTTTACTCTTCAGCCGGAAAAGGAGATCATAGCGATTTTGATCCCCAAAGAGGATAAACTTCCTGTGATGCGAGCTATCAACCGGGAAGCAGGCTTAAAGACAGAATGCAGAGGAATCCTCTTTTCCGTGCCGGTAGATGATATTTTAGGGCTGCAGGAAGAGGATATTTAAGCTCTGAATCTATGTATAAAAGGATGCAAGTCTGCATCCTTTTATACAATTTTAACGTATGAAAAATTATGAGAAAACACTCATAGATTCATTTTAAGTTGAGTATTCCATTTTACTATTTTGGCTTTATATCGTAGTTGGATGTTGGGTCGCTTTAACAATAGTTTTAGGGCTGCTATTATGTATTGACAAAAGAATGCACTCTGTATTAGAATGAAAAATAATAGTGGTGAATTGTGCTTTTATGGGTAATATAGTCATGGAGGAAAGCATAAAATCCATTTCATAATAATTTGTTTAAAATGCATGCACACAATATGGCAAGGAAAAGGTTTGCAGCTGTTCTGGATTTTTATTATACCTCTATGGGAGGATGAAATTGGGAACCTGGTACGGCAGTTGAAAATTTGTTGCCGTGTTGTGTTTGTTTTTGTTAATCCGGCCGGTATTTCCGAGCTTTAACTGGATTTTATAGATATATATTTTAGGATGTCAATAAAAGAAGAAAGGAATAAAGAATGGAAACTTCGCTTGTAAAGCTGCAGAATTTGGTTCTGCAGTATGATACGGACGCTAATTTTGCAAATGAATATGTAGCTTTGATGCACCGTCCCTCCAATTTGATGGAAACGGCGCCGGTTCTGTATGACCCGGAAGAAAAAGGGCACATCATCAAAAAGAATACCTATGTGGATTTTTCTACGTATTTTAATTGTCTGCAGTTGAATAATTGGAAGGAACATACCAACGCGGCTAATTTTAAATTGAAGCTTATCTTTAAGGGAAAAGCCGCTGTTGAGATAGTGGAAATTTTTAAGAATTCCCAAAATGTGAACCGCAATATTATCCTCCATGAGACCATTTCCAGTGATGAAAAAACAGAGGTAACATTGGATATTCCAGTTTCTGAAAGACCCCTTTTAGGATTTGCGGTGACGGCTCTGGAAGACTTCTATATTTATGAAGGCGCTTATTGGGCAGAAGTCCCCAAGGAAGATGTGCGAAGCGTTCGTATTTCTTTGGTTTCTACCACTTTCCGTAAAGAAGCATATATTTTGAAAAACATCGAAATGCTGAGAAAGAAGGTTCTTTGCGAAGGAAGTGAATTGGCGGATTCCCTGTTTGTCCATGTTATCGATAATGGAAGAACATTGGATGCCGAAGGGCTCAGCGGTGGGAAACTAAAGGTGTATCCCAATAAGAATGTTGGAGGCGCAGGAGGATTTTCCAGAGGAATGATCGAAGCCCTTGCGCTGGATCCCCAGCCGGATTATGTCCTTTTGATGGATGACGATGTGCTGATTATTCCGGAAAGCCTTTTCCGGACCTATTATCTGCTCCGGATTCTGAAACCCGAATATTATGATTATTTTGTAAGCGGAGCTATGTTTGATTATGATATTAGGGAATTGCAGTATGAGGATGTGGGATATGTGCATCCTAAGGATGCTTCCTACGGCCCTATTAAGGATAGGCTTGATATGCGGGAGATAGACAGTCTTCTTAAAAATGAAGAAATGGCAGACCGTGAACGGGAAAATTCCTATGCGGGCTGGTGGTATTGCTGTATTCCTACCCATTTGATCAAAGAAAACGGATTGCCGCTGCCGGTGTTCGTAAGAGGCGATGACGTGGAATTCAGCCTCCGCAATAAAGCGAAATTCCTTACATTGAACGGAATCTGCATCTGGCATGTTGGATTTGCAGGCAAATTTAACGCGGCCATGGAACTCTATCAGGTTCATCGGAACAGTTTTGTGTTTCAGGCCACTTCGGGCGTTTGCAAGGATATCAATTTTATCCGGCGCCTGCGCATTTTATTCTGGAAGGAAATTACCAGATTCTCTTATAATAATGCTGAACAAATCTTGGATTCGGTGGCAGATTTTATGAAAGGCCCGGAATTTTTGAAAAATTTGGATGGGGAAGCTTCCATAAAAGCCCA
>CALWJA010000101.1 GCA_944380875.1 uncultured Clostridia bacterium | reverse complement strand
CTGTGATCATTGTCTTGGTGCTATTGTTTACTTCCCAGACTTATGCAGAAGTGCCGGTATTGATTCTGACCTTCGTAGTAGCCATGATTATGAATCTGGGGACAAACTTCCTGCTGGACAAGATCTCCTTTGTTTCCAATTCCGTTACCAGCAGTGTGCAGCTGGCTTTGTCTCTTGATTATGCAGGCATCTTCTGTAACCGATATAAGGAGGAGCATCAGACCCTTCCCATCCGGGAAGCGGTTATTGTAGCACTGAGCAAGGCCATTCCTGAGATCGGAGCCAGTAGTCTGACCACCATCGGCGGCCTGATCGCCATGATGTTCATGCAGTTTAAGATCGGTTCCGATATGGCTATCTGTCTGATTAAGTCCATCCTGTTTGCACTATTGTCTGTTTTTATCGTGATGCCTGGGCTTTTGATGCTGTTTGGCCCACTGATGGATCGGACAGAACACCGGAATTTTGTGCCGAAGATCCCCTTTGTGGGCAAATTTGCTTATAAGACCCGGTTTATTATCCCTGTGATTTTTGCAGTGGTCATTGTAGTTGCATTTCCGCTTTCCCAGAAATGTCCCTATGCTTATGGCGAAAGCTCCTTGAAAACGCCTGTGCTGAATGAGACACAGATCGCTGAGAACATGATCCACGACAATTTTTCTTCCACCAACATGCTGGCTCTCATGGTCCCCACCGGAAATTATGAAAAGGAAGCGGCTATCCTGTCTGAACTGGAGCAGTATGACGAAGTGGACTCTGCCATGGGCATCGCCAATGTGGAGGCGATGGACGGATACACGCTGGCTGACCAACTGACGCCTCGGGAATTTGCGGAGCTTGCTGGGCTAGATTATGAGGTGGCGCAAGTCGTTTACGCGGCGTATGCTGCTCAGCAGGATGAATATGGTCAGATCCTGGGCAATCTGGATAGCTATGAGGTGCCACTAATCGATATATTTCTCTTCGTCTGTGAACAGGTGGACTCCGGTATCGTAACACTGGATGAGGAACAGACAGAGATGCTGAACGGAGCCTATACCCAGATGACGGCGGCTAAGGAGCAGTTACAGGGTACAGAATACAGCCGGATGCTTGTTTACCTCACGCTGCCCGAAAGTGGCGAGGGAACCTATGCCTTCATCGATACAATTCAGGAAATCGCTCAGAAGTATTATCCGGACCAATCTGTCTATATTGCCGGTAATTCCACTACGGAATATGATTTCCAGAAATCCTTCTCTCTGGATAATACGGTGGTCAGCGTGGTCTCCATTCTGATCGTTCTGGTGGTGCTGTTGTTTACATTCAAGTCGGCGGGCATGCCGGTGTTGCTGATCCTAGTAATACAAGGCAGTATCTGGATCAACTTCTCTATCCCGTATCTTTTAAATCAACCATTGTTCTTTATGAGCTATCTGGTGGTCAGCTCCATTCAGATGGGCGCCAACATTGACTACGCCATCGTAGTTGCCAACCGGTATCAGGAACTGAAGGAACAGATGCACCACAGGGACGCCATCATTGAGACAATGAATTTTGCATTTCCCACAATTATTACCTCGGGCACCATTCTGGCGGTGGCCGGTACCCTTATTGGTTTGATGACTTCCACGGCTTCCATTACAGGTATCGGTCAAAATCTGGGCCGCGGTACCATTATTTCCATTCTTCTTGTTATGTTTGTCCTGCCGCAGATTTTGTTGGTGGGCGGCAAGGTTGTGGATAAAACATCCTTCTCCATGCCCAATGTTTCGAAAAAACATACCAGCCATGGACGTGTCAAAGTGGATGGTATGGTGCGCGGTGAGATCCACGGAATTGTCAGCGGAACTATGCATGCAACGGTAGATGGAGATGTAGACCTGAATCTGATTTCGGGTTCAGCTTTAGAGGAAGGTGATAAAGATGAAACAAAATAACTGGAAATACAGGATGAAAAGAGGAACCGCCACCTTCCTTTCCCTGCTCCTTTGTATGACTTTCCTTTGCCCGGTATTTGTATCCGCACAGGAAGCTAAC
The DNA here is from genome assembly GCA_944380875.1 of uncultured Clostridia bacterium. Lineage (GTDB taxonomy): Bacteria > Bacillota > Clostridia > Oscillospirales > Acutalibacteraceae > UMGS1264. The sequence continues at coordinate 13,258 of CALWJA010000101.1, read as the reverse complement.
GACAGTGCAATTCATATAAAGACGCAGGAGGATCTGAAAGAACTGGCCAAAAACTGCCGGCTGGACACTTGGTCCCAGGGGAAAACCATTATTCTGGATAACAATTTGACGCTGGATGAAAAATCCAAAGAATTTTTGCCAATCCCCACATTTGGCGGAACCTTTGAGGGGAATGGCCACACCATCAGCGGCCTATCTTTAAACGGAGAGACTTCCAGGGCGGGACTTTTTGATACGCTGCAGGCCGGTGCGGCAATAAACAATCTGGCGGTGGTAGGCCAGATAACCTCCAGCGGAGATGGCGACATCATCGGCGGATTTGCAGGCAAAAACTACGGAAAGATCAGCGGCTGCTCCTTTGAAGGTACCATTCGAGGCACCGTTTCCGTAGGCGGTCTGGTAGGCATTAATGAAACCACCGGTCAGATGGTCAATTGCCAGTTCCAGGGCACGGTTACCGGTGAGCATTATGTGGGCGGCATTGCTGGTCAGAACACCGGCAGTTTGGTGCGGTGTGAAAACCATGGCGAGATTAATACCACAGTAGTAGAAGTGTCTGCGGATATTTCAGATATTTCTCTGCTTCGTACTACGGAAAGCATCCCTGCTGGAACGGATATCGGCGGTATTGCCGGCTTTTCCAGTGGTATAATCCAGAGTTGTAAAAATACCGGAAACGTGGGTTATGAACATATGGGCTATAACGTAGGAGGTATTGCGGGAAGAGAATCCGGTTATCTGAGCGGCTGCAAAAACGCAGGAACGATCAACGGCCGCAAGGATGTGGGGGGAATTGCCGGTCAGCTGGAACCCCAGGTTACTCTGCGGTATGACAAAGATCTTTTGGATCAGCTCTGGGTAGAACTGGATACTTTGCAGGACCTGTTCAATCAAGTTGCCTCGGATGCGCAGACCAGTTCCGATACCCTTTCAGCGAGTATTAGCGATCTTATTTCCGACATCAGTACGGCAAAGGATGCGGTAAGCGGGCTTGGCGGCGCAATTAAAGATTGGGGCAACGAGAATATTCAGGAAATCAACGACATTACTGCCAGGATATCCTGGGTCATCAGTGAATCGGAACCTCTCCTGGATGAGATCAGCAATGCAGTGGAAATTCTGGGAAATGCCTCCTCTTTGCTTGCGCAAGCCGCACAATCAGCGGAAAGTGCTGGAGAAGAAGGAGAAGCAGCTGCAGCAGAATTGCAGCTGGCTTCTGAAGATTTATGGAATGCATCAACTTGTGCCAAAAGCTGTGAAACCCATCTTCGTTCTGCTTTGGAAATTGCAGAGGGCTTTGTAAACGGTGAGGATGTGGTTGATACCATCCAGGGCATTCAGGATGAACTGAGCGCTGCAAAAGCAGAAGCACAAAAAGCAAAGTCTTCGCTAGAAAGTGCAGTTTCCCATATAAAAACCGCAAAAGTGAAGTTGAAAGCCATGGGCGCTCCGGGCAAAGAAGCGCTCGATTTACTGACAGAGGCGTTGGATAGCCTGAATCAGAGTATGTCTTCTATGGAAACTATATCCGATCAGATTGTATCTGTTATGTCCACTCTTGCAAAAGAACCTGCCATCTCTTTTACACCGGTAGACAGCAGTGTGACCAGCCAGGGAGACGCTTTGGATGCCGCACTTTCTCAAGTATTGGATGGTGCTTCGGGGCTTCAAAGCAGTATTTCCTCTTCTTCCGACACACTGCTCGGTGATTTTAAAGCTATCAATACACAACTCCAAGTGATTATTGATCTTTTGCAGCAACAGGTGCAAGATACCAAGGAAAAAGACGCTGCAGATTCCTTTGAGGATATTTCCGATAGCGATTCCGGTGAGCCGACAACAGGAAAAATTCACGGGTCGACAAACAACGGTAAAGTATTTGGGGATGTAAACGTGGCGGGAATCGTAGGTTCCATGTCTGTGGAATATGATTTTGATCCAGAGGATGATTTGACCAAAGACGGAACACGTTCCCTCAATTTTCAATATAAGACCCTGGCCGTTGTTACCGGTTGCAAGAACAGCGGGAATATTTGTGCAAAAAAGGATTATTCTGGCGGGATTGTGGGCCGAATGGATCTTGGAGCAGTCAAAGCCTGTGAAAGCTATGGAACAGTGGAAAGTTCCAGTGGAGATTCTGTAGGCGGCGTTGCCGGTCTTTCCAGGGCAACCATTCGGAACTGCTTTGTAAAATGCACGCTTTCAGGCGGTGATTATGTCGGCGGTGTGGTGGGAGCCAGCGAGAAAAATACAGTGGTGTCCGGTTGTTACACATTGGTGGATATTCCAAATTCCAGGCGGTATTCGGGCGCTGTATCCGGCACGGAAGACGGGAAATTTACCGGGAATTACTACGTATCGGATACGCTCGCTGGCCTTGGCCGGATCAGCTATGCCGGGAAAGCGGAGCCAATTTCTTTCAAGTCTTTAACGCAGGTGAAGGGACTTCCGAAAGGGATGACGCAGTTTACTTTGCGTTTCCTGGTGGAAGATGAGGAAATCAAATCGGAATCTTTTTCCTATGGAGAGTCCTTCGGCCAAGATGTTTTCCCGGAAATCCCCGTAAAAGACGGTTACTATGCTTCTTGGGATACGGACGATTTAACAAAACTTCATTTTGATAAGACTGTGACAGCGGAATATGAACGCTATGTGCTGACTCTTCCGTCACAGGACACTCGTGAAAGCGGACGCCCGGTTTTCTTTGTGGACGGCGATTATGATGAGAAAACGACTTTGTCTGTTTCCAGCGTAGAAGAGACAGAACAGATTCATGGGGAAAAAGCAGAAGAGCAGTGGAAGCTTTCCTGTTCTGATCCCTCTCAGAATAGCTATACCATTCGTTACCTTTCCCCGAAGGAAACCGCAGAAGGCTACCAGGTTTATGTGAAACAGGGTGAACAGTGGGAAAAAGCAGACTGCACCACCTTTGGCAGTTATCTTGTGTTTTCTGTTTCCGCAGCAGAGGTAGAAGTGGCTATTGTTCCTACTGGCAGCATCTGGCTTATGTGGATTTTGATGGGGCTTGGAATTTTGCTTTTGCTTGTAATTTTGTTTTTTGCGGTGAGAAAGCTGCGTAAAAAGAAGAAAAACGCTAACTAAGCAGACAAATAAGCTGACGAAAAAGTCGAAAACAGGTTTTTAATTTGCTTGCGAAATGGAACTGCAGCTACACAGGCGGTGTGGATGAGCCAGTAGAAACAGCACCTGTAACAGTGTCTGCGAAGATGAGCTTCACATATAACAGTAGTTCTAAGATTCCAAGTGCAGTTAAAATTAACGGATCCAGGAAAGGACGGAGGGAAATGGGTAATAAAATTATTTGTATTGCCAGGGAATTTGGAAGCGGCGGGCATGAGATCGCAGTCAAAGCAGGGGGAAAACTTGGAATCCGAGTCTATGAAAAAGATCTGTTTCATCTTGCCTGCAAATATGGGGAACTCTCTGAAAAGATGATGGAATCAGCCGATGAAACAGCAACGAATCCCTACCTTTTTCGGACGGTCCACGAGGGGAATTATCATGTTACCAGAGGCCTCCCTACATCGGAAGTCCTGTTTCAGCTGCAAAGCCATGAGATTAAGAAGATCGCGGGACAGGAAAATTGTATTTTTGTGGGACGGTGCGCAGATTTTGTGCTCCGGGAAGAAGATGTCAAGATGTTGAAGGTTTTTGTCCGGGCTCCGGTAGAATGGCGGATCAAGCGAAAAATGCAGCAGGAACACCTTAGCCGGGAAAAAGCGACACACCTCGTCCGCAAAATGGACAGACGCAGAAAAAAGTACTATGAATCCTATACAGGCCAGATCTGGGGAGATCCCGGGTATTATGATTTTTGCATCGACACGGGAAAAACCGACTTGGAGGAGGCAGTATCCACGATCTGTTCTTTATATAATTACCTGTAATAAGAATCTAAAACGGGTAAGCTGATTTTAGGCAGCCAAGCAAAACAGGAGAGCATCTGTTGTAAATACGGTCAATTTTATGGGAATGCAGAATTATCTGTATTCCCATAAAATATTTAAAATAGAAACAATAAACAGAGGGACTATTTACGGCTAATTACTCCTTCCTATATATATATTGGGGTAATCTGCTTTCATTAGAAAGTGGCATCTAAAGTTTCCGTCTCTTTTAAAAACGGATATACTGTATTTTGCCGTTTTAAATTTTCTTGAAAATAAACTTTGTTACGGGTATACTTTGATATGAGGTTATTCATAGGATATCACCGAATATAAAATTAGAAATCGGAGAGAAATTGTATGAGAAAGGTAATTGCGGCACTGTCAATCGTTTGGCTGCTGGCAATAGGGTTGTTTTTATCCTGTTCATCCTCAAAAAATTTAACCAATAAAGAAGATATCATAAAGCTATTTAATGAGAATAAAGATACCATTACTTCTGCTGTTGAAAAAGGAAATTTTGATGAAATAGAAAAAATTTGTGGTATTGAATCCGTGTTTCAATCAGAAAATTATATTGATTTTTCTTGCGGTGGGGCAGGGGTTGGATCCGGCACACAGTATTACGGATTCTTCTATTCTGCAGAGGATAATTTGACGGCCTGGAATGGCGGTGCTTGCCCTGCGGATGCATTATATGCATGGGGTAGTGGGTACAAATATACGCAGACAGACGGCGATAATGCATATTATGTAGAAAAAATCGCAGAACACTTTTTTTACTATGAGGCACGTTTTTGAGATGAAAAAGACTGGATTTTAATGAAATAATATAAGGCAATGTATAAAGCAGACTAGTATGGCAAAAGAATGATATATTAGAAAATTATAGAAACGAACCCCAAAAATCATATATAGAGCTAAATGATTTATCTATATTGCATTCGGTATATAGGAGGAACAAAAAATGATTTCATATAAAGATATTCCTATTATAATAACCGGTTCTATTTTTCTTCTTATACTGGTCATACTATTGGTAGAACTCTTGATTTGGATTTTCAAATCGCCCTTTCAGTATCCGTATAAAAAGATAGTGTTTGATATTTCGAAAAAGAGGAATCCCAAAAAAGAAGACTTGATAGACCAGTATATAATAGAAAACGGTCTTTCTCCTTTTTCAGATCATTTTATGTATGTGGAAAAATGGAAAAATATCTGTAAAGCCAAAATAGAAAACGGAAAATTAAAAAATCGCCGAAGGAAACAGTATCTGGCCAGTTTAGATGATGCCCATATGTTTCAATTTTGTCTCGAGAGATCACAAACTCGGTATAGGCAAAGGAATTATGTAAAATTTGCATACAAAACAAAAGTAGTTGTTTCAGAATTTTCTAAGGACTATTCTTACATAAAACGGCGGTTTGATGCGCTGAAAGCCATTCATTTTGAATGCACCTTGTCGGAATATTATGCGAAAGATCAAAGAAAGAAAATGACAAAGGCGCTGCGGAGCGAGATTGCGAAACGGGATAACTTTACTTGCCAAATTTGTGGAAAGTATATGCCAGATGGTGTCGGTCTTCATATTGATCATATAATTCCCATAGCAAAAGGAGGGAAAAGTGTTCCCTCAAATTTACAGGTTTTGTGTTCAAAATGTAATGGTAAAAAATCAAATACATATAAAGATGGTAGCAAAGTTTCCGATTATAATAGTTAGAGATATTGGTGCACAAAAGTAAAGTCTTTAAAGTTTTTTAAAATTTCTATTGACAAAAGGAAGCAAATATCTTATACTGCTCTATGGTTAGCGAAAGCTAACCATCTTTTAATCACATTGGTTAGCATTAACTAATCCCATGAAAGGTTTGTTGTTTCAATATGGATATAAGGCAGGGGAGGAAAGAAGATGACCTTAAAAGAAGCAGTTGAGGGTAAAGAGTATATAATCAGACAAATTCAAACGGAAGATGAAGAGATGGATGCTTTTTTATTTTCGCTGGGATGTTATACCGGCGAGGCCATCACAGTGGTATCCCATTTAAAAGGCGGATGTGTCGTATCCATAAAAGATGGAAGATACAATATAGATAATCAGCTTGCATCGGCTATTGTTGTTTGAGAGCAAAAAAGATCGTATAATTTTTTTGGTTGTCGGTTAGCGTAGGCTAATTAAACGCATATATTTTGTGGATACCATTTCGAGGAGGCTACGATTATGAGAATTGCTTTAACAGGCAACCCTAATTCGGGAAAAACCACCATGTATAACGCCCTTACGGGCCGAAATGAAAAAGTCGGCAACTGGGCGGGTGTTACTGTGGAGAAAAAAGAGCATCCAATTAAGAAGGCATATTATGGGGGAAATGAGCAGCTGATCGCTGTGGATCTGCCCGGCGCGTACTCTATGTCGCCCTTTACAAGTGAGGAAAGCATTACAAGCTCTTATGTGAGAAAAGAAAATCCCGATGTTATCATCAATATCGTGGACTCCACCAATTTGAGCCGCAGTTTGTTTTTTACCACACAGCTTTTAGAACTTGGCATTCCTGTGGTTATAGCACTGAATAAAAGTGATATGAATAAGAAGAAAGAGACGAAGATTGATGCGGTGAAATTGGCTGAAAAACTGGGCTGTCCTGTTGTGGAAACCGTTTCTACTTCCGCTGATGGTTTAAATAGGGTTGTGGAGCAAGCTGTCGCACAAGTGGGAAAAACACAAACCACCCCCTATCATCAGAAGAACATTGATTTGACCGATAAAAAAGAGGTAGAAGCTGCTGATCGTGAACGATTTGCGTTTGTCAACAGCATTGTAAAAGAAGTGGAAACCCGTAAGGTTTTGACAAAGGATAAAAACCTGAACGATAAGATTGACCGGGTACTGACCAACAAATGGCTGGGAATTCCCATATTTGCGGTGGTGATGTTCCTGGTGTTCGAAATTTCCCAGACCTATCTTGGCACATGGATTGCGGAAGGCTTAGAGCTTCCCAACGGAACGGCTATCCCAGGACTGGTCCCTCTGCTGGAGACATTCCAGGGATGGGTCGGCGGTCTTCTGGAAGGCGCAAGCCCGCTTCTCTCCGCACTGCTTGTTGACGGCGTAATCGGCGGCGTCATTGCGGTTGTGGGATTCCTGCCTTTGGTTATGGTCATGTACTTCCTCATTGCCATCTTAGAGGACTGCGGATATATGTCCCGTGTGGCGGTTGTGCTGGATCCGATTTTCAAAAAAGTAGGTCTTTCCGGTAAATCTGTTATCCCGTTTGTCATTACCATTGGCTGCGCCGTTCCCGGTATTATGGCCAGCCGCACCATTCGCAACGAGCGTGAGCGCAGAGCGACTGCCATGCTTGCCCCGTTTATGCCCTGCGGCGCGAAAATCCCTGTTATCGCACTTTTTGCCGGCGCTTTTTTTGATAACGCAGGCTGGGTCAGCGCAACTATGTATCTTTCCGGTATCGTACTTATTTTCTTGGGTGCTTTGCTGGTAAACAAAATTGCGGGCTATAAAAACAGAAAATCCTTCTTTATCATTGAATTGCCTGAATACAAAGCGCCGTCTCTCTGGTTTGCTTTCAAAGCCATGTGCAGCCGCGGCTGGGCATATATCGTAAAGGCAGCTACCATCATCCTTCTGTGCAACACAGCGGTACAGATCATGCAGACCTTTAATTGGAGCTTCTCTGTTGCTGAAACGTCAGATTCCTCCATTCTCGCTTCTATTGCAGGTCCGTTTGCATATCTCCTGGTGCCCATTGTAGGCGTTCTGTCCTGGCAGCTGGCGGCGGCAGCTGTTACCGGATTTATCGCAAAAGAAAATGTGGTAGGAACTTTGGCAGTGTGCTTCGTAGGGTTGGAAAACCTGATTGATACAGATGAGCTGGCACTCATAGAGGGTGCAGGTGCAGAGGCGGCAGGGATTATCGCAATTACAAAGGTTGCGGCGCTTGCATATCTGATGTTCAATCTGTATACTCCGCCCTGCTTCGCAGCTATCGGCGCCATGAACTCTGAAATGAAGAGCCGTAAATGGCTTTTCGGCGGAATTGGTTTGCAGCTTGGCGTAGGCTATACAGTGGGCTATATGGTTTACACAATCGGAACGCTTGTTACGGCTCCTGCAACCCTTAATGTGGGCGCAGCAATTGCCGGCTTTGCAGCGGTTTTGGTTTTTGTGGCTGTAATTATCGGCTTGATCCGCAACACAAATAGAAAACTGAAAACGGAATATGCTTTAACCGATAGGAAGAAGGCATATGCGGTAACGGAATTATGATAGAAAATATTTTGGTAATACTAGTTCTCCTTTGCATCATCGGCGCTATTCTCTTTTATTTATATAGATCTAAGAGAAAAGGTGCGACTTGTATAGGCTGTCCTTATGCGAAAAAGTGCAGTGCAAAGGGGAAATGCAATCACCATAAAAAGGACAGCAGTTCATAAAATGCAGAATGCGGAGGTACGGCTTTAAAACCGTACCTCCGCATTTTTAATTTTAAAAAGTGCAGAAATGTCTTGTGCTAAAGTATCAATTTTGAAGTAAAAAGTATGGTTTTTATAATATAAAAGTATAAAAAGCCATGCTATCATATAGGCAAGAAGAACATAATCATGCATTAAAGAGGGTGAAAAATATGGAAAAAGTAAAAAGGAAAAGAATATCGAAAGACAGCATAATTCTTCTATTAATGACATTACCCTCAGCGCTGATCTTGTTCATATTTGCTTATTTACCTATAACCGGTTGGATCTATTCCTTCTATGATTATCGCATTGGCTACGATCTTTCCATGTGTGAATTTATTTGGTTTGATAATTTCAAATATGCGTTTGGAGACCCATATGTATTAAGGGTTCTATGGAACACCTTATCCATCAGTCTATTAGGTCTGCTTAATATACCTATTGCCTGCGCCATAGCCATTTTGCTTTCTGAAGTACGATTTTTGAGATTCAGAAAAACGGTGCAGACTACAATAACTCTTCCGTATTTTATTAGCTGGGTCATTGTGTACGCTATTGCATATGCTTTGTTCTCTACAGAAGGACTCATCAATTTATCTTTGAACAATGCTTTTGGGTGGGAGTTGAGCGGTTCACCTTTATCAAATCCCGATACAGCAAAGCTTTTTATGGTTTCATTAAATATTTGGAAAAATGCAGGCTATAATTCCATTATTTTTTTTGCCTCAATTGCCAGTATTGATATGGAATTGTATGACGCGGCACAAGTAGATGGCTGTGGCAGATGGCAGAAAATTCGATATATCACCATTCCTTCTTTGGCGTCTACGCTGCTGATTGTATTTATAATTCAGATTGGATACATATTGAACAGCAGCTTTGATCAATATTATTGCTTTATAAATCCCATTATCCAAAATGAAATTGAAGTTTTGGATTATTACGTTTATCGATTAGGTATGCTGGAACAAGATATCCCTGTGTCTACAGCGGTCAGCATGACAAAATCTTTTGTTAGTGTAATATTGGTATTTTTGGTAAACAGAGTAGCCAAAAAAGCTGCGGGGCAGTCCATTATATAAAAAGGAGAAAACATATGAAAAAGATAAGAACGAATATATCGGATTCCGTTTTTCAGATCTGTATGATTATTTTCTTTTCTCTGCTGTTTTTTTATATGTTTTTATCCCTTTTGGTATATTTTTATTGTGTCTATAAGCGATTCTGCGGCTTCGCAAAAAACAGTAGTCTCTTTTTTGCCCGTGCAGGTAACACTAGAGAACTACAGACAAATTTTTCGGCTGCAGGGTATTTGGTCGGCTTTCGTAGTTTCCGTGCTCAGAACGGTTATTGGTACGGTCATTACTTTATGTTTTACCAGTATATTTGCCTATACTCTCACAAAAAAGAAATTGCCTGGGAGAAAACATTTTTATCGTTTTGTAGTGATTTCCATGTACTTGAATGCAGGGCTGATCCCTTGGTATTTAACTATGAGAAATATTGGTATGAAGGACACCTTTTTATTATATGTCATTCCTGGAGCAGTAGCCGCCTATAACCTCGTGCTAATTAAAACATATATAGAATCCATTTCACCGTCCCTGGAAGAATCCGCCTTGATTGATGGTGCAGGGTATTTTACCATTTATGCAAAAATCATAATGCCCATTTGTTTGCCTATTTTGGCTGCCGTTACCGTCTTTTCTGCTATAGGGCAGTGGAATCAGTGGTATGATAACTTGCTTCTGGTAGGAGGAAACTCTTTGAAAACCCTGCAGCTTACATTGCTGGAATATTTGAGAAAATCCATAAATGCGGCTAAGGAAGCCCAGAATGGATTAGCAGGAGAGATCCCTGTTGCTCCCATGACTACTAGGATGACGATTACAATGGTAGCCACTTTGCCGATTCTGATAGTATATCCGGCTATGCAAAAATATTTTATAAAAGGAATAATGGTAGGAGCCGTTAAGGGATAACGCAAAAAATAAAAAAGGAATAAACCTTACGGAGTGTGAGGTAAAAAATATAAGGAGGATCCATCATGCAAAAATTACTCAAAAAGGCGATTTGTTTGGCGCTTGTGCTCATTATGGCAGTAAGCGCATCGGCATGTGGAGGCACTGAGCAAAGTTCAGCACCGTCGGGAACTCCCTCTTCTGGGGAAAGTGAGCCCGGTGAAGAAAAGCTGGACGATGTGACGCTCACTATCTATATGCCGGATTCCAGCCAAACTACAGGCGGCATACAAAGCGACCCCATCGCAGAGCAGATCAAAAAAGAAACGGGTGTGACCATGGATATCACCATCATTGACACCAACAAAACACAGGCGATGGTGGCAAGCGGCGATTTGTTGGATGTTAATGTTTTGGATTCGCTGGAATATATTGAGCCCTTGATTAAAACAGGAGCTGCGGCGGCTATGGATGATTATTTGCAGTATGCACCTGAAATAACAGAAAATTTTCAAATTCTAATTGATTATAGCAAAAGTCATCTTAGTGCGGGAACAGGTAAGGTCTATGCGCTGACGGCTAGAGCAAGCGACTCCACAGGAGCGGTTTGGCCGGGGCAAAATGGCGCTTTTGTCCGTTGGGATTATTATAAGGAATCCGGCATGCCGGAAATTGATTCTGTTGACGCTTATCTGAATCTTTTGGCAGATATTCAGAAAAAGCATCCCACTACAGAAGACGGCAAAAAAGTATATGGTGTAGCTTCTTTTGTGGACTGGGGTTCCTTTGGGTATACGGAATATAGTATTTTGGCAAAAGTAAAGGGAATAATGCCGTGCGGTGAACTGCAAAGTTATAATTTAAGCGATCTTAGTTTTTATGATTTATATGATGACAACAATCTTTGGTGGCAGAATGCGGCGTTTAACTGGAAGGCAAATCAGATGGGGCTGCTGGATCCGGAAACATATGTCCAAAACCATGATACTATTGTGCAGAAGTTAACGGAGGGACGTTTGTTTACATCTCCTGTTCAGTGGGAGGTAGGCAGTCTTCCGCTGAAGAGCAATCAGACATTCCTGGATGTTCCGTTTGCAGATACAGAAGAATTTACTTCTTGGGTCACCAGAAATTCACCTTTGGGATATGTAGCGCGTATGTTTGTTCTTTCTTCTAAAATGGATGAAACAAAAATGCGGTCTGCTTTGCGGCTTTTGAATTGGCTGTATTCTAAAGAAGGAAACCGTATTATCAGCAACGGAGTAGAGGGCGGAGCCTGGCACACTAAGGAAGATGGAGTAGCAACATTAACAGATGAAGCCATTAAAGCCCCTTTCCTCGGATGAAGCAGCGTCGTTTAAAGGACATGCTTTATGGGGAAATATAGTGGACTCCAGGGTTTGGAAACCTGTTTTGATGAAAATGGACTGCCGCTTAATCTCACTCGGGTAAACGATGTCGCTAAACTGACACTGACGGATGCGGAGAAGGAATACTGTGAACATTTTGGGGTGGAACTACCCATTGATGTTTTTGTAAACCGGAAGAATCAGTGCAATTATAATATGGCGCACACTGGCCTGATGGCGACAGATATTCCTACAGAGGTTTCCAGAACGGCTACAAAAGTTTTAAACTATATGATTCAGGAAGTTCCCAATCTGGTTGATTGCGCTACACAAGAAGAATATGACGCTAAGGCCGCCGCTATGAAAGAAGAAATTAAAAATATGGGATATGATGTAGTGGCTGATTTCTATAGGGATTCCTTTACCAAAGCGGTAGAAGAGTTTGAAAAGTTGGAAGGGTAAGGTGCTCTCCTAATTGAGGCAACATCCCAGACTGCGGCAGCATACATGTTATGTCTGGGATGTTGTTATAGGATCAAGCGGATCTGCACACACGGAGAGTGAAGAGGTAAGAAATCTTTTGGGAAAAAGATGCGCCTTTGCCATGATTCTGGAGATCCGTGGTTGAATGAAAAATGGATAGCTGTTTCCTGGAGACCGTATTTCAAAACATAAGGTAATCGGGAAAAAGAATTCCTCTTATAAAGAAAGGTGGATGTATTTATGATCCGGTTTGGAGGACCTATTTGGGATGTGGATGATACAGATCCACAGTTTTTAGCTAGGGAATATAGAAAAAGAGGGTATAGGGCAGCTTATGCACCTTTATTTCCCACTTCGGAAACGGGAAAAATTGAAGATGCCAGACGCGCATTCGAAGCAGAAGATGTTATGATTGCTGAAGTAGGATATTGGCAGAATCTATTGGATACGGATGAAAAAACATGTGACCAGAACAGAAAAGAGATGATAGAAGCTCTTACGTTGGCAGAAATGCTGGGAGCACGCTGTGCCGTTGATGTTTTAGGTTCGTATGCCCACGGAAAAGCAAGCAATATCCATGTAGCAGAGAATTTTTCGCAGAAAGCTTTTGATGATGCCGTTTATCTTGCCAGATATTTTATTGATACGGTTAAGCCTAAGACGGCGTATTTCGCTTATGAGTTGTCTCCTTTCTCCGTGATAGATTCTACAGACATGGTAGTAAAATTGATTAAGGCTGTAGATCGCAAGCAATTTGGAGTCCATTTGGATGTGGTAAATCTGGTAAATTGCCCACGTCTCTATTGGAAAAATGCTGAGCTCATTAAAGAATGTATGAAAGCTTTCGGAGATCATATTGTATCTTCCCATGTAAAGGATATTAAAATGATAGAACCTTCTATCAGTGTAATAATGGAAGAAGTTATTGCGGGAGAAGGAATAATGGATATAGGTACATATGTTTATGAAAAGAAAAAGCCGACAAACTGTGATTACTCACAAGTTCATCGGCTCTGCGTCTTATGCGTCTGGCTCTTTGATTACTGTTATATGTAATTCTTTTGCTTTAATTAGTGTTTCCTGC
>CALWJA010000100.1 GCA_944380875.1 uncultured Clostridia bacterium | reverse complement strand
ACGGGGCTTTAATAACTCCAATTTTTGAGGAACTGATTTTCCGTGCATATTTGTGGAAGTATTTTTCTTTTACAAAAGAGCCTGTAACATATATCACAGTTACTTTTTTGTTTGGAATATGGCATTTAGGGTACATAGATACAATTCTTTGGAGAACCTCATTGTTCCATCCTGATGCTAATATCCCTGAAATCATGTTCTGGAAAGTGATAACAGGCCTTCTTTTTGGTATAGTGCTTGGTGCAATGCGATACAAGTTCAAAAATGCATATGCATCATTCTTGCTTCATTGTGCGCTAAATACTTTTGGCGGATAAGTTTTATACCCTAAGATGTCTTTTAGAAGTACTAATTTGTAAGGAAAATAATAAAAGGAGAAGAATATGAAGTTTATAATTGAACATTTGTCAAAACGGTTTGAAAAAAAAGAGGTTCTTCGAGATATTGACTTTACCTTTGAGGAAGGGAAGATATACGGCCTTTTAGGCAGAAACGGCGCTGGTAAAACTACATTGTTTAATTGTCTGAACCGTGATCTCATAGCCGACGGAGGTAGTTTCTATCTGGAGGAGAACGGAATACGCAGGGATGTAAAAGCGGAAGATATCGGCTATGTGCTGTCTACCCCCACAGTCCCGGAATTTCTCACCGGCAGGGAATTTCTGAAATTCTTTATGGATATCAACGAGGCCTCTGTAAAAGATCCCAAGCCGTTGGACGCCTATTTTGATTACATGAGTATTGATCCAGAAGACCGAGACAAGCTACTCAAAGACTATTCCCACGGTATGAAAAACAAGATGCAGATGCTCATCAATATCATTGCCCAGCCCAATATTCTGCTATTGGATGAGCCGCTTACCTCTCTGGATGTAGTCGTAGCCGAAGAAATGAAGCAACTGCTTCGTTCTCTAAAAGATGGCAGAATTACGATTTTCTCCACACATATTATGGACTTGGCGTTGGACTTGTGTGATGAAATTGTATTATTGAGCCACGGAGAATTGGAAGTAGTGGAAAAATCCAATCTGGATAATCACGAATTTAAAGAAAAGATCATAGCAGCACTACGGGAGGAAGACCATGTTTAAAACATTACGGATTTCTTTCTCTTTGCGGAATACATACCGTGTTAATGGCATTTTATATTCCTTGAAACAGATCCCACTATTAAAGAAGATTCTGCCGCAAACACTGTATAAAGTGAAAGGTCTCAAAATATTTGCCAATGTGCTTTCTGCGATTTGGGAAGTAGTATCCATTTTCATCGGTAAATTTCTGTATTTCATCACTATGATCTTTGGCATTGGGATTTTATACGAAAAAACACCGGTGGATCAGACGTATTTGCACATCCTTTTGCTTTTGACCTTTATCGGTGCATGGATGAACACCAATCTTTTCAATCCAACCAGAGACAAATATTATGCAATGATTCTCATGCGAATGAATGCCAGGGAATATACGCTGGTCAATTACATGTACACGATTATTAAGGTTATCATAGGGTTCATGCCGTTTTCCATCTTGTTTGGATTGCAAAAAGGGATTCCTTTGTGGCTCTGTCTCTTGATTCCCTTTTCTGTTGCCGGGGTAAAAATGGCAGTTGCAGCGTCTTCTTTATGGGATTATGAAAAACGAGGATTGGTTTACAACGAAAATAAATTGCGTAAATACCTATGGGTGATGATCGGCTTGGTTCTGATAGCCACTTATGGGTTGCCAGCAATAGGAATTGTTTTCCCATCAATCGTTTCTATTGTTTTGTTCCTTGTGTTTATTCCCGCAGGATGCGTAGGACTATGGAAGATTCTGAATTTCCAAGGATACCGGGAAATCAATCAGCAGCTTTTGGCCCAGCTGAACAACCAGATGGACAGCGCTAAGCAAGCAGTCAAGAAATCCACTGAAAAGACGATTTCAACAGATACTTCTATCACCAGTAAGCGCAAGGGATTCGAGTATTTGAATGAGCTGTTTATCAAACGGCATCAAAAGATTCTTTGGAAAGCAACAAAAAAGATAACTTTTGTCTGTACTGTACTTGTTTGCGTAGGTCTTTTGGTTTTGTATTTGGCTCCAGAAGCAAAAGACAAGGTTAACAAATTGATTTTAAACTGGCTGCCATATTTTACGTTTATCATGTATGCCATCAACCGGGGAACTGGCTTTACCCGAGCACTGTTTATGAACTGTGATCATAGCCTTTTAACCTATTCATTTTATAAGCAACCTGGGTTTATTCTGAAATTATTTCGGATTCGGCTCAGAGAGATTATGAAGATCAACGTAGTCCCTGCGTTGGTTATTGGCGCAGGTCTGCCTTTACTTTTATATGCTTCTGGTGGGACAGACAACCCGCTGAACTATATAGTTTTATTTGTTTCTATTCTCAGCATGAGTCTGTTTTTCTCCATCCATTACCTGACGATTTACTATCTGCTCCAGCCATACAATGCCGGCAGTGAAATGAAAAGCGGAACTTATCAGATTATAATGTCTGTCACTTATTTCGTGTGTTTTGTTATGATGCAGGTGCAAATGCCCATACTGGTGTTTGGTATCGCTTGTATTATATTCTGTATCCTCTATTCAATCGTAGCATGTATTCTTGTCTATCGACTGGCGTCGAAGACATTTCGATTGCGCACGTAAATAATAAAAGAACCCCTTCCGGATAATCGTAGGGGAGGTCCAAAAAAATAATCTTTCAAAAGTAGAGATTCTCACCTGTGAAGAGAGACTCTGCATTCAGTGCATTTACATCGCCCCCTATGATAACGAGTCCGAAGCTTTACAGATAATGGTGCACTATGCCAAAAAACAGGAATTTGCTTTGGATTTTTAAGTGAACGGTACTACCATAAGATTTAATTAAGTGAAGCCCGGCGCTTCAAACTGGAAAATAAAACAATTATCCGTCATCCAATACGATGAGGATAAAAGGAAAAGGCACCGCTTTTGCGGTGCCTTTTATCATCGTTTAAATTATTATACTTAAAATATTCCGTGATTGTACTTTAGTTGCGCATACAGAATAAAAACCAATCCGATGACGATCGCTGGTATTTCAATAAACGCCATTATCGTAGTACTCCAAAACGTTGTAAAATAAGATATAATCAAAGAAACACCTATAATAAGTGTTCCGGTTCCAACTAACTTTCCATATTTCGGAACATCTTCTTCTGAAACTTTTCTCCGGTTGTATGAGTGTATCGTGCTGATATTTCCTTTTATATTCACAATTCCAAGAACCGAAATAGCAATGCCTATAATCAATAACATCAAGTTACCCATAATATCCCCCTAAAAAAAGAATAAATCTTCAAACTTCTTATCCAATGCCGTACAAATAATGAGTGCTAATTTGGCTGTAGGATTAAACTGCCCTGTTTCAATAGAACTGATTGTATTTCTTGAAACACCGACCATTTCAGCAAGCTGTGCTTGAGATAGGTTTGCTGCCAAACGAGCTTCTTTTAAATTATTTTTCAGTTTTAACT
>CALWJA010000099.1 GCA_944380875.1 uncultured Clostridia bacterium | reverse complement strand
CATCCGCCCCGGCTGCTTCCGCGGCGGCCGCAATCTCGCCTATATCCGCCACATTGGGCGAAAGCTTTACCATCAAAGGCTTTTTGCAGAACCGCCGCACCTGGGAAGTAATTCCTTCCACACCGGCACAGCTTGTTCCGAACTGCACGCCACCCTGCTTTACATTGGGGCAGGAAATATTCAGCTCCACCATATCCACATCGGAATCCGAAAGTTTCTCCGCCATGGAACAGTATTCCTCCGGCGTATTCCCGGCGATATTGGCGATGACGACCGTTCCCTGCTGCCTGAGCCAGGGAAGATCTTCCTTAAGAAAATGATCCACACCGGGGTTCTGCAATCCCACCGCGTTGAGCATACCGGAGGGAGTCTCCGCAATCCGCGGAGGCGGATTGCCTGTGCGCTCTTTTAAAGTAATTCCTTTGCAGGAAATGCCTCCCAGCTCTGAAAGGGGATACAGTTCCCCGTATTCATGCCCAAAACCAAAGGTGCCGGAAGCCGCGATCAGAGGGTTCTGCAATTCCACACCCGCTATATTGACTCGAAGATCCGCCATATGTTTCCAGCTCCTTCCCTTATGTAAAATCCACGATAGAGGCGTCAAAAACAGGCCCATCCTTGCAGACATGACCGTATCTCCATCCGCTCTCGGTATCCGCTTTCAATTTGCAGGCGCAGCCCAAACATGCTCCCACGCCGCAGGCCATCCGCTCTTCCAGAGAAATCTGGCAGGGAATCCCCCTCTTTTCCGCTTCCGCTTTCAAAGCCTTCAGCATGGGCGTAGGTCCGCAGGCAAAGATTTCCTGGCAGTCTTCCGGCAGAAACTGCGTTACAAGACCATGCTCGCCGGCGGAACCGTCATCGGTAGTAAGGATAAGACTGCATCCGGCCCTGCGGAAATCCTCCTGCAAAATTACAGCATCCTTATTGCGAAATCCCGTTATGACAACCGCGTTTTCGCCAAAACGCCCGGCGGCCTCCAGAAGGGGCGGGACGCCGATACCCCCGCCCACAAAGCAAACCTTGCGGGAGGTGTCTCCCAAAGAAAATCCGTTTCCCAGGGGAGCCAAAATATCCCAGGAATCCCCCACCTGGCTTTCTGCCAGAAGACGGGTTCCGTCCCCGCGGATCTGGAACACAAAGCGCAGGGTGTTTTCCCCGATCTGGCAAATGGAAATGGGCCTGCGCAGGGTTTTGCCAGGAACATATATATGAGCAAACTGCCCTGGAACGGCTGCTTTTGCCATCTCCGAGCGAACGGTCACATCAAAGATATCCTTTGTAAGCTGCTCTTTCCGAAGGATCTCACAGCTTTCCACATCGTATGTTTTCAAGCTTCTGCCTCCTCTTCTTACAGGGAAATTTTCCCGATCTCCGACAGAATATCATCCCGCATACGGATAGCTTCCGCCGCAGCGGCTTTTGCGAAATCTTCCGGAGCCGCTCCGGTTTTCTGCCAGGCGCAAAGAATGGAACGGGAAGCATTCACGATAGCGCCGAGACCTTTTGTATCAAAAGCGGGAGCTACATCCTTGGCTCCGCCGCCCTGGGCGCCGTATCCCGGCACCAGGAAAAACGTATGGGGAAGCGCTTTCCGCAATTCTCCCAGCTGTTTGGGATATGTGGCGCCAACCACGGCGCCTACACCGGAATACCCATACTTTCCGGGCAACTCCTTGCCCCATTCTTCACACCGTTCTCCCATAGTGCGGTAAACTGTCATGCCATCTTCCAAAATACGGTCCTGCAGCTCACCGGAAGAAGGATTGGAAGTCTTTACCAACACAAACATGCCCCCATCCTGCTCTTTGCATACCTTTGCTACGGGAGCAATTCCGTCCGAACCCAGATACCCGTTTACCGTCAGGGCGTCGGCGCCAAAAGGCGTCAAGACCTCTCCTTCCACCTCCGTCTTTCCCAAATGGGCGGCGGCATAGGCTTCCATGGTGGTGCCGATATCGTTTCGCTTTCCGTCTGTAATCACAAACATGCCTTTTTCTTTTGCATAGGCAATGGTTTCCGCAAGGACTTTTACCCCCTGCCATCCAAAAGCCTCATAATAGGCAGCCTGGGGTTTCACAGCGGGAACGATGCCGCACAGAGCATCAATCAGCCCTCGGTTATATTCCAGCACTGCGGCCGCGGCGGCTTCCAGGGTCTTTCCATGCTCTTTCAAAGCTTTCTCCCGGATATATTCCGGAATATAGGAAAGCTTAGGATCCAACCCGGCCACCGTAGGATTCTGCAGCTGCGCTATTTTTTCGATCATTCTGTCTAAAGACATTTGTTTCTACCTCCAATATACATACTTCTTATTTCGCGTTTTTCGGTTTGTTTCGTTTTCATATTTCGGGCTTCATTCTTCGTCCCGATATACCAGTTCCCCTCGGCAGAAGGTCATCTTTACCCGGCCGGTCAATGTTTTTCCCTTGAAAACAGCGTTACGGCTTTTGCCATGAAGTTTCTCCGGATCCACCGTCCATACGGCGTCCGGATCGAAAAGAACCACATCTCCCGGCGCTCCGGCAGACAGGGTGCCTGTCCCTTGAGGCAGGTGCAGGATCTGAGCCGGAGAAAGACTCATAAGCCGGATCACATCCAATAAACGAAGATAGCCGGGCTTTACCAAATAGGTAATAGAAGCCGCCAGAGAAGTTTCCATTCCGATGCTTCCGTTGGGAGCGGATGCAAAGGAGGCTTTTTCTTCCGGTGTATGGGGCGCGTGATCCGTTGCGATGGCCTGCAGGGTTCCATCCCGCAGAGCTTCTATCATGGCCAGCCTGTCTTCTTCTTCCCGGAGAGGAGGGCTCATTCTTTTATCCGCATCCCTTCCCCGAAGTTCCTCATGGGTAAGGGCAAAATAATGGGGCGCTGTTTCCCCTGTTACCTTCACGCCCCTGGCCCGGGCCTCCCGGATCATAGCGGCGCTGTTTTTCGTGCTTACATGGCAGATATGAACCGGCACGTCATAGGCTGCTGCAAGAGCGATTTCCCGGGCTGTGCAGCATTCCTCCGCCGCCCGGGGTACTCCCGGAACACCCAATTCCCGGCTGACACTGCCCTCATGCATCAATCCTCCCTTGGAAAGATACAGATCCTCGCAGTGGGAAACCACAGGGACTCCCATGGCCGCCGCCCGCATCATAGCCTGGGCCATTTTTTTCGAATCCACAACAGGTCTGCCGTCGTTGCTGAAAGCCGCCGCCCCGGCTTTCTGGAGGGATTCCATGTCGCAAAGAGCTTCTCCGTCCGCCAAACCTTTCGTGATGGCTGCTGCCACATATACCCGGCAGGAGGCTTTTTCCCCTTTTTCCAACACATATCGGATGATCTCGGGAGTATCCAAAACCGGCTTCGTATTAGGCATGCAGAGAAGGGAAGTTACCCCGCCTGCCGCTGCCGCCCGGCAACCGGATTCTATATCTTCTTTTTGGGTAAATCCCGGATCCCGCAGATGCACATGCATATCCACCAGCCCCGGGGCCGCGCAGAGTCCCGCGCCGTCTATACTTTCCCATCCGGTTTCACCGGCTGTCCATTTCTGCAGCGCTTTGTCGTCTCCTGCCGCCAGAATTTTCCCGTCCTTTAAAAGGATCCCGCCTGGAACTCCGTCCATTCCCCCGGCCGGATCATACAGCTTCACATTCCGAATCCACAGCGTACTCATTTTTCATACCTCCGTGCAGCATGGCTGCTTTGCTGTTCCTAGTATACACTATTTTCCCTTTTCCGTAAACGTCTCAGCCCTTGTAAAATAGGAAAAGCTCCTGTTTCCCAGCCGGAAAACAGGAGCTTTTATAGGCCTCGATCGTATAGAAGGAAAAGTATTTGCCTTCTTCTTTGTTTCTATCCGAAAATACAGAATTTGGATAAAGCCAGCAGTTCTCTTGCCCAGCAGGCAGGAAAAATATACCAGGGAGTCCGGGCGCATACAGCAGCGGACTCCACTCCCAGGGACGCCGCAATCCTGCCTGCCCGAAATTGATGGTATTCGTCCGTAACCAGCGCCACTTTCTGGCTCAAACCGTTTTCCCGGATGATTTCCATGGAAAAGGAAAGGTTCTCCTGGGTATTGGAGGATCTATCCTCCAGATAGATTCTGCTTTCTTCTATTCCTCTATCTACAAGCGCATTCCGTATAGCCTCTGCCTCCGAAATACTCTCCCCTTCCCCTTTTCCTCCGCTGGCAACCGCTTTTGCCTGGGGATGCGCTTTTAAATATTCTTCTGCCGCCAGAATGCGCTGCCACAAATCCGCGCTGGGAGAAGTCCCGTTCACCTTGCTTCCTAAAATCACCACTGTATATTCGGTATCCGCAGCAGGGCTGTTTAAAGCTCCATATACCATGCATCCCGAAAGAGCCCCTGCCCATAGGAAAAGCAAAGCCATGCACAGCCCAAAAGCAAGTCGTGCCCGTCTTTTAACGGTTGGAGAAAAAGGCTCTGCAATTTTAGGCAAAAAGCAGCTTCCCCCTAAAAGGCAGAGGGAAAACACAAACCCTAAAATTCCCCCTATATTATACACTTTTGCCCGCATGGGGATCAAAAAGCAGACGGTTCCGAAAAGTCCTAAAAATAAGAACATCGCTCTCCAAATTCCAAACTTTTTCTTCTGTGGGTGCAAGGAATCTTTCATCATGCTTTCCATCCCTTTCCGTTTGATAGTTAAATACTGTCTGCATCTTTCCCTATATGAGATTCATTCCCTTAATTCCATTATTACGACCTTGTATTTCTTTCAGATGGATTATCCTGCAGAACTATTTTTAGCATAGCATATTTATCAGACGGAAGGGTTCTCTTTCTGTAAACAATATCTTACAATCTCCTTACGATTTTCCTGGATTTTTGCCAGGCCATACTTTGTATGCCGCCTGTGGCAATTTCCTTATTTACGAAGAATTGTATCCATCGCCTTTCCTTTGGCCAGTTCATCTATCAACTTATCCAGATAGCGTATTTCCTGCATAAGTGGTTCTTCTATTTCCTCCACCTGGACTCCGCAGATTTTGCCTTTGATTTTCTTTCTGTTTTCATTTAAGTGCGGAGCTTTCCTAAAGAACTCTTCATATGTAACCGTGCCGGCAGCCAGCGAAACTAAATCTTCTTTGGTGTATCCGGTAAGCCAGCAGATAATTGCATCCACCTCGGCTTGTGAACGTCCTTTTTTCACAGCCTTATTCAAAAGAAGAGGATATATTTTGGAAAAATACATACTGTAAACCCTATTGTTCGCCATTTGTTTTCACCTACCTTTTTGTATTATTACAAACCATTTGTAGAACTCTCTATCTAAAAATTAAATCTCAGCATACAAAATGGAGCGCCGCAGAATGATTTCTGCGGCGCTCCTTCACATTTGGTTTTCTTTTTCGCAGGCTGAGATTTTTGTTTTTCATCTTTTCTTAAATCAGAAAAAGCAGAAATCCTTAACCTTAATACTTATTCCGGGCTACATACGAGGTATGCAGGAGCTCATGAGCCTTGTGGCTGCCGGGCTCGCCCAGATATTCCTCATACAGCTTTTTGACCTCCGGATTTTCGTGGCTCTTACGCACCTTCATGGATTTATCCTCATCATAAAGAGCCTTAGCACGCAGCGCTTTTACGTCATTGAAGTTCCATACGGAAGCAGGCTGGATGGGCTGGCCACCGCCGTTGACACAGCCGCCGGGGCAGCACATAACTTCGATAAACTGATAATCCGCCTCGCCGCTGCGGATCTTATCCAAAACCTCAGCCGCATTCTTAAGGCCGCTGACTACCGCCACCTTTACATCCATTCCGGCGATCTTATAGACAGCTTCCTTGAAGCCCTTGGTTCCGCGGATCTCTGTATACTCTACGTTCTCCAGGCTGCGGCCTTCCAGAACGTCCGCTGCTGTGCGGAGGGCAGCCTCCATAACGCCGCCGGTAGCGCCGAAAATAACAGCCGCGCCGGTAAATTCGCCCATGATATCGTCAAACTTCTCATCGGGCAGGTTCTTGAAGTCCAGGCTGTAAAGCTTAATCATCCGAGCCAATTCACGAGTAGTGATGGCAATATCCACATCGGCAATATCTTCGCCGGCAGCGTTCATGTCATCCCGCTTGACCTCAAATTTTTTGGCCACGCAGGGCATTACGCTCACCACTACGATATTTTTCGGATCAATGCCGTTTTTCTCAGCAAACCAGGTTTTAATCATAGCGCCGGTCATCTGCTGGGGAGATTTGCAGGTGGAAAGATGGGGGATCAAATCAGGATAATAGTGCTCGCAGAACTTGATCCATCCGGGAGAGCAGGAAGTAATCATGGGCAGTACGCCGCCATTTTTCACACGATCCAAGAACTCGGTAGCTTCTTCCATGATGGTCAGGTCCGCGCCAAAGTTGGTATCGAACACTTTATCAAAGCCCATACGGCGCAGAGAAGCAACCATTTTGCCCTCTACATTGGTGCCGATAGGATAACCAAAGCTCTCTCCCAAAGCTGCGCGAACAGCAGGAGCTGTCTGCACAACCACATATTTTTCCGGATCCGCCAAGACTTCCATAACCTCTGCGCACTGATCCTTTTCCTGCAAAGCACCGGTGGGACATGCGGTAATGCACTGGCCGCAGGAAACGCAGGCCACATTGCCCAGAGGCTGTTCGAACATGCAGCCGATATGGGTATCAAAGCCACGGCTGTTGGGGCCGATTACGGCTACATGCTGATTAGCGCAGGCAGCCACACAGCGGCGGCAAAGAATACATTTGGAATTATCACGGATCAGATGCAGGGTGCTGGTATCATAGGTAGCATCCGGCATAGCGCCTTCAAAGCGATTGGAATTCTCTACACCCAGTTCCTTGCAAAGAGCCTGCAGCTCGCAGTTTTCGCTGCGTTTACAGGTCAGGCAGGATTTATTATGGACGGAAAGGAGCATTTCCAGCGTCATCTTTCTGGATTTGATAACCTTCGGGGTGTTGGTAAAGACCTCCATGCCCTCGTTGACCGGATATACGCAGGATGCCACAAGTGAACGGGCTCCCTTTACTTCCACAACACACATACGGCAGGCGCCGATTTCATTGAGGTCCTTCAGATAACAAAGAGTAGGAATCTCGATTCCGCCTTCTTTGGCAGCCTGAAGAATAGTATAATTATCCGGCACAGAGAGGGGCATGCCGTTTATTTTAATGTTAACCATATTCATTGCAGTTGGCAGCTCCTTCCTTATTTCTTCTCAATCGCGTTGAACTTACATTTTTCCATGCAGGCGCCGCACTTGATACATTTCTTGGTATCAATTACATGCGGAACCTTTACGCTGCCGGAAATAGCTCCAACAGGGCAGTTCCGGGCGCAAAGAGTACACCCACGGCATTTCTGCGGATCGATGACATAATTGGTCAAAGCCTTGCAGACGCCGGCGGGGCAATGCTTATCCTTAACATGGGCAATATATTCGTCGCGGAAATATTTCAGCGTAGAGAGAACCGGGTTCGGGGCAGTCTGGCCCAGAGCACAGAGAGAGTTCTCTTTCAGATAATAGCAAAGCTCCTCCATACGGTCGATGTCTTCCATAGTACCGTTTCCGCTGGTGATCTTATTGAGGATCTCCAGCAAGCGGCGGGTACCCACACGGCAGGGAGTACATTTTCCGCAGGATTCATCAACGGTGAATTCCAGGAAGAATTTAGCGATATCTACCATACAGGCGGTATCGTCCATAACAATCATTCCGCCGGAACCCATCATTGCGCCGATGGAAGCCAGATTATCAAAGTCAATTTTGATATCCAGTTCGGAAGCAGGGATACATCCGCCGGAGGGGCCGCCTGTCTGTGCAGCCTTAAAGGTATGGCCATCCGGCACACCGCCGCCGATTTCTTCTACGATCTCACGCAGAGTGGTGCCCATAGGCACTTCCACCAGACCAGTATGCTTAATTTTGCCGCCCAGAGCAAATACTTTTGTACCGGGAGAACGTTCCGTACCAATGGAGCGGAACCAATCCGCGCCATTGAGGATAATCTGGGTAACATTGGCCCAGGTTTCTACATTGTTCAGGATGGTGGGTTTCTGGAAGAGACCCTTCAATGCCGGGAACGGAGGACGGGGACGAGGTTCGCCGCGCTTGCCTTCAATGGAAGTCATAAGGGCGGTTTCTTCGCCGCATACGAACGCACCGGCGCCAAGACGCAGGCTGATATCAAAATCAAAGCCTGTGCCGAAAATATCTTTGCCCAGCAGGCCGTATTCATGTGCCTGATCGATAGCCTTCTGGAGACGTTTTACCGCGATGGGATATTCCGCGCGGATATATATGTAACCCTGGGATGCGCCAATTGCATATCCTGCAATTGCCATGGACTCCAACACTACATGAGGATCACCTTC
Organism: uncultured Clostridia bacterium; assembly: GCA_944380875.1. Lineage (GTDB taxonomy): Bacteria > Bacillota > Clostridia > Oscillospirales > Acutalibacteraceae > UMGS1264. The sequence continues at coordinate 89,991 of CALWJA010000099.1, read as the reverse complement.
CAAAATGGAACGATCCATAAATGCGCCCGGGTCGCCTTCGTCAGCGTTGCAGCATACGTATTTCTGATCTGCCTGGTTGGCTGCAGCAAAGCTCCACTTGAGCCCGGTGGGAAAACCGGCGCCGCCGCGGCCTCTCAGCCCGGAGGCCTTTACCACGTCGATGACCTCCTGAGGAGTCATTTCCGTAAGCACTTTGCCAAGGGCTTTGTAGCCATCCACAGCGATATATTCATCAATCACTTCCGGATTGATAACACCGCAGTTCCGCAGGGCAATTCTTCTCTGTTTTGCATAGAAAGGCGTCTCATTCAGGGACTTAATAGCATTGTCATCCACCACGGTCTCTTGATACAGAAGTCTTTTGACAATTCTTCCCTTGAGCAGATGCTCTTCTACAATTTCAGGAACATCATCCGGTTTCACCATGCTGTAAAAAGCACCTTCCGGATATACTACCATAATGGGGCCCAGTGCACACAAACCGAAGCATCCGGTGCGGACCACATTCACTTCTTTTTCCAGGCCGTGGTTTTTAATCTCTTCCTTCAGCCTTTCAATAATCACTTCACTGTTTGAGGAGGTACATCCCGTACCGCCGCAAACCAATACATTAGAACGATACATGTTGCAGCCTCCTTATGAATTTGCGCCGATGGTGAACTCTGTCACCACATTGCCGTTGACCAGATGATCGTTCACCACACGAACCGCCTTTTCGGCTGTCATCTTTACATAGGTTACCTTGGATCCGTCTTTGGTGTTGATGACCTCCACAACAGGCTCAAACTGGCAGATGCCGATGCAGCCTGTCTGGGTAATCATTACATTCTGCAGCCCGCGCTTTGCTGCCTCTTCTACAAATGCATTCAGAACAGGGCGCGCTCCTGCTGCGATGCCGCAGGTAGCCATTCCCACCTGGACGCGGAATTCTGCGTTGCCTTCGGAACGCAGTCCAACCTGCATACGAGCCTTATCGCGAATAGCTTGCAGTTCAGCTAACGACTTCATATCGAATTTCCTCCTTCTACTATTTGAGTTTGTTCTTCCAGATACCCTTTCAGCCACTGGGTTACCTCCGGCGAGTTCAGAGGCGCATCCTCCCCCAGTATTTCCCGCAGCTCTCTGGTATCCAAAACGAATTCCGCTTCATCCTTCACCCTCCGGTAAACAAAATCCAGAGATGGATTGCAGGTAATCAGCAGAAAAACAGTGTCTGTAATATTCCCAAGAGGAATCATATCTACATGGGAAGGCACAAACTCCGCCAGAAGTTTCGTTCCCTTCCCTTTTTCGGAATCAATCCGAAAAGAACCGCCTGTCATTTCCGCCTCCATTTTGAATAGAGGCACTCCCAAGCCCACTTTCCGAGTAGTCCGAGTGGTGTAGAAAGGATCAATCACGCTTTTTACCTGCTCCTCCGTCATACCGCAGCCGTTATCCTCCACAGCTATGGAAAGCCGGTCTTTTCCGGTATTTTCTTCTACCGTTATATGGATAAGGGTAGCTCCGGCAGAAATGGAGTTCTGCGTGATATCCATTACATTGAGCGCTAACTCACGCATTACCTTCTTTATACTTGGCCAGGATTCCAGCTACTTCTTCCGGAACCAAGCGGCCATAAACTTCATCGTTGATTGTCATAACGGGAGCAAGACCGCAGGCGCCAATACACCGGCATGCTGTCAGGGAGAAAAGACCGTCAGGGGTGCATTCTTCCGGCTGAATGCCGATGTTCTTTGTTATTTCATCCAGTATGGCGGCAGCACCCTTTACATAGCAGGCTGTGCCCAGACATACGGAGATATTGTATTTTCCTTTTGGAGTAAGGGAAAACTGTGAATAGAAAGTAGAGACACCGAATACCTCTTCCAACGGCACCCCTAAACCTTTTGCTATCATAGTCTGCACTTCCACGGGCAGGTATCCATAGATTTCCTGCGCTTCCTGCAGACAGGGCATAATAGCTCCCTTTTCGCCTTTATGGCGAGCAATCACTGCGTTCAATTTTTCTTCCTGCTCCGGAGTCCCGGTGAACGGCAGGTTGCTGATTCGTTTCTGCATTCTTCTTCCTCCCTAGAATCATTGAGAATTTTTTTGTAAAACGGGGAGTTTATAAGCCCGTTTAAAAGCTATCCCACCTGCTAAAATACAGGAAAGCAACTAAAAACTATATCCCCGTATGATATTTACAAAGTTCAGTATAGCATATCATCTTGTTAAAATCCAGATTATTCTGTGAAATCCGATCAAAAAATTGCTGAATACCATGCTAAAAACTGTTAAGAAATTAACAATAATTTTTTGTCTCATTTAAGACATTTTTACTTTTTATTTGCTTATAAGACTAATAAGCGCAACGTTTATGCGTACTTTACAAAAATTTTTTGTTAGTTTATTTAATTACAGTAAGAAAGCGGGTTCTATATTGTTAATAAAATAACAATATAGAACCCACACTACAATTTTATTACTAATAAGAATTTTTGTTTTTCTTTATTCTAAATAAAGTTATTCTCTGCCCCAAGCTGCCTTCTCATATCCATTCAGTACAGCAATAAGACAATCTGCAGAGTTCTCGGGTAAATCCAGCCATGGACCCGGATCCCGCATATTTTCCAGATAATGGGCATCCGAATCCAGAAGAAGGATCTTCCCTTCCAGTTCAGGATGCGCCGCCAACAGGTTTTTCACATCTCCGGAGGCCGTAATCTCCACCGCGCTGAATTCTGCATCTTCTGGAATAAATCCCAGGCTGGATAAAAGGCTAAAAGAATCCCGGTCTATATGAGCGGGAAATGCCGCGCCATGAAACAGCCGCACTATATGGGCCGCCTTTTGGGCCGTAATCTTTGTAGCATTCAGAAGCAGCCGGGGTTCTTCTCCCATAAGAATATCCCCTTCTCCCATAATAAGCTGATTTCCATATATATCCGGCCTGTTTTTTATTTCAAAACTTTGGCCATCCACATACACCTGAAACTGCAAAGCATCCTCCAAGGTTGGAAACAAGCAAACCATATGAACTTCCTCCGCCGTGCAGAGTTCCATTCCCGGCACTACCGTAATACCTGCCTGTTTTCCTGCCGCCATAGCCGCCTGGGCATTCAGGCAACTGTTGTGATCTGTCACAGCGATCATATCGAATCCCAGAAGCGCTGCCATATTGACCAGATTATAAGGGGTCATGTCGTCGCTTCCGCAGGGAGACAAGCAGGAATGCAAATGCAGATCATATTGTATTTTCACGGCCTCTCCTCCAAAAATGCTCCCAGACGAAGTGCCGTTTCATATGCGCCGGCTTCCACACGAAGAATGGGTATTCCCTCTATTTCCGCCCTGGCTTTCGCATTTTCATCCAAAGGCGCATTATCCGTTAAAAGAATACAAGCTCCATCCTTCAACGAACATACGGCCACAGCATTTAGATTTCCCATAACTGTCAGCCAGGCAGCTCCCTCAGGAAGCCTGGCCATAGCCCAGCTCAAAAGGTCGCATACATATCCTGTCTCTATTGGCCGGTCCTTTTCTCCCTCTACCAGCCACTGAGCTCCTAAAGCTGCCGCCAATGAAGAAACCGTCCGTCTTTCTTCAATCTTCGTATTCTTTTCTTCTGCAGAATCGGTTTTCAATTCCATGCTTTTTTCGATTATGTCTCCCATGCAGCAGCCTTCCTTTCCATATATAATATATAAGTAAACCTATTGTCTTTCAGCGGTCAGATTCCTCTTTTTTCTCATCCCTGTGCATATTCCCAGGGACAAAACCGCCGATGGATTCCAGCATATTGGCCATGGTCCGTATTTCTTCCCGCAAAACAAATATGCAGTCGCTTTCCTTGGCGTCTCCCCGCACCACATCCTCGGCCAGAGACCTGCAGGAAGGAGCCCCGCAGGATCCGCAGTCCAAACCAGGGAATTTCTCCGTAATGCGATCTATTTCCCCCATCATGCGGAGCGCTTCACCCATATCGTCTGAAAGCTTTAGAACGGGGGCAAACTCCAGCCCTGTTTCCCATTGAAGGATGGGACCAACTTCCCTGCCCAGATGATTTTTGGATACAGGAAGATACCGGCGAAGACGCTGGAGCCTGGCTTTAGCCACATACGCATTTTCCACACAGGCCACGCCGCCCACGCATCCGCCTGCGCAGGCGTTTAACTCGATAAATTCCAATTCCCGGATCCGTTCATCCTCCAATTCTTCCAATACGCGGATCACATTTTCAATACCATCGGCCGCCAGGTATTTGTCGTTGAGCAGCGCGGCGCTTTCACCGCCGCTTGAAGCCCATCCGACTCCAATCACGCCGGATTCCTGAAGAGGTTCCACTTCTTCCAGATGCTCCATTTTTCCTGTAAGCGCCGGGAAGATCTCACTGATAGCAATGGCTCCATCCACCTCTGAAGCCGCGAAGTTTACCGGCACTCTGGAATCCGTTACCTTTGCAGGGCATGGAGTGATAAAAAACACTCCTATTTTCTCTTTGGATAAACCAGTCTTTTCCATGGCAGCCTTTTTTGCAAGCCTGGCCGCTACCTCCATAGGAGAAGCGATAGGCAGTACATGGCTGCAAAGATCCGGAAAACGTACCCGGATCAAACGCACTACCGCTGGGCAGGCTGAACTTATAACGGGTAGTTTGAGTTTTCCTTCCTTCATCAGTTTGCGGGTAGCCTCAGAAACCAGCTCCGCAGCCCGGGAGACCTCAAAAATCTCATCAAAACCCAAGTCCCGCAGCCCATTCAGCACGATATCAATATCATCCAAATTATTAAACTGCCCATATAAAGAAGGTGCAGGAAGCGCGATTACATACGAAAAGCCATGGATGCTGTCCAAAGGGTCATAGCTTGCCTTTTTGGCATGGTGAGGGCATACCCGTATACACTCCCCGCAGTCTATACATCTTTCCGGAATAATACATGCCTTTCCTTCACGGACACGAATAGCCTCTGTGGGGCATCTTTTTATACAATTGGTGCAGCCCATACATTTGCTGCTATCCAGCATAACAGAATGAAAAAAACGATCCAATCCTAATCACCTCGTCCATATCCGCTTCAGAAAGCAAATACCTCTGCTCTAAAGCGCTCCTCCCATAACGGCAGTTCTCTGCCAAATACTATCCGCCGAGCCTTTCCCGGCGGACTTGCATTCCTTTACATGCTCGCCCCAGAAAACGTTTCTCCATTTATACCTTATATATAATACTATTTCCGTTTGCATAACGCTGCCGGTTGCTTCATGCTGTTCTTCAAAAGCTTTCCTTAAGCCAGAACCTTCATATACAAAGTAGTTCCTTCCCCAACCTTTGTATCAATTCGAAGCTCATCCGTATATTTTTTGATGTTGGGCAGACCCATACCGGCGCCAAAACCAAGGTTGCGGATTGTATCGGGTGCCGTGCTCCAGCCTTCCTGCATAGCTTTTTCTACATCGGGAATGCCTGGCCCCTTATCGCTTAAGGTAATGCGGATCTCATGAGGATCCACTTCCACCTTTGCCTCTCCGCCATTGGCATGGATTACCATGTTGATTTCACCCTCATACATGGCAATAGCGACTTTCCGTATGGCCTCGGGATTATACCCCAATTGCTTCAACTTCCGTTTCACATCGCTGGAAGCTTCTCCCGCCCGGGTGAAATCATCCCCCGGAACCTCATATGTAAATGTGAGAGCGCTCATATAACACCTCACTCTCCCCGCAGGCCGCCCATATACAGCAGCCCGCAGGCGCTGAACATTCTGTGACGTGTCTGCAGAACAATGATGTCCCTGGAACGGGCAAGTTCCACAATGGAGGGGTCAATATCCTTGCCCCTGACAAAAACTACACAGTGCATATCCATCATTTCAGCTGTGCGGATTACCTGTGGGTTACACAGGCCTGTAAGAAGCATCCCCTGATCTTTCACAAAAGCCAACACATCGCTCATCATGTCGCTTCCGCAGGCCGTTTTTACCTCTGTATCCAAATTGCCATCCACAAGGACCTCTGCATCCAGAATTCGGATTACATCTCTGACTTTCATTTTCATGCCTCCTTATTGAGTTTGGATTGATCTGCATTGGCTGAGCCTTTTTCTTTACCATTCCAATGCAGCATAAAATGAAAAGCTAAAATTTTCATAAAAACATTTCTTATGTTATGCTTTTTATAGGTATAAATACACTATTCTATTTTCAGTATACCATAGATTATGGATTACGCAAGAAGCGAAATGGATTTCTTTTCCATTTGCCCACAACAAAAGAATACAAGGTAGGGAATATAAAAAGGCCTTAACAGCATATGCATGGTTGGCGCCTAAAACGCCCGGTATTTTTTCATGAAAAATAGTATAAGTATGTATTGTAATATTTTCTCCGCTTGGAGAAGGAAAAACCGTTTTTTCCTGCACCTAAATACTTCCAAACCCGAAAGAACCGCAATAAATAGAGAAAAATGCAAATTCCTCTCGGATTTTATGCATTTTACGTTGACTTCACTAAAGTAAAGCGCTATAATATGATGTATTCTTATATTTTCTTTCAGCAGACAGTTTTTTATAGAAACACCTGCTGGAAAAGCTTGTGAAATTGGAGGTTAGCACTTACATGAAACGCGTTTACAATTTTTCTGCCGGCCCTTCTATGCTGCCGGAACAGGTTCTCCGCCGTGCTGCGGACGAAATGCTTGACTATCAGGGAAGCGGCCAGTCCGTTATGGAGATGTCTCACCGTTCAAAAGTATATCAGGGCATTATTGATTCAGCAGAAAGTTTGCTCCGCGAAGTGATGAACATCCCTGATACATATAAGGTTCTCTTCCTGCAGGGCGGTGCTTCCTCTCAGTTTGCTATGGTTCCCATGAACCTGATGACAAAGAGCGGAAAAGCTGATTTTGTTCTGACCGGCCAGTGGGCTACTAAAGCCTATAAAGAGGCTGCCCGTTATGGAGACGCCCACGTAGTGGCTTCTTCCAAGGACAAAACCTTCTCCTACATTCCGAAGCTGGATCCTTCCACCTTCACTCCGGATGCGGACTACTTCCACATCTGCCTGAATAATACCATTTACGGCACCAAGTTCCACACACTGCCCGATACCGGCAACGTCCCTCTGGTAGCCGATATTTCTTCTTGTATTGTAAGCGAACCCATTGATGTGAGCAAATTTGCCCTTCTTTATGCTGGCGCCCAGAAGAACCTGGCACCCGCAGGCCTTACGGTTGTGATTATCCGGGAGGATCTGATTGGCCACGCTATGGATATCACCCCCACTATGTTTAATTATCAGACCCATTCTGATAACGGCTCTATGTTCAACACTCCTCCCTGCTACTCTATTTATATGGCTATGCTGGTGTTGGATTGGCTGAAAAACACCATTGGCGGCCTGGAGGAAATGAAAAAGATCAACGAAAAGAAAGCCAATATGCTTTACAGCTTTTTGGATCAGTCCTCCCTTTTCCATGGCACTGTTGTGCCGGAGGACCGCTCTCTGATGAACATTCCCTTTGTAACCGGCAACGACGAGATGGACGTCAAATTTGTGAAAGCCGCCACAGAGGCCGGCTTTGTAAACCTGAAAGGCCACCGCACAGTTGGCGGAATGCGCGCATCCATTTATAACGCTATGCCCGTGGAAGGCGTAGAAAAACTGGTCGATTTCATGGCTAAATTTGAGAAGGAGAATAAATGATCCATGTATAAAATTCAGTGCTTAAATAAAATTTCTGAAGTAGGCACCAGCCGCTTCAGCGACGCATATACCTGCGGCACCGACGTGCAGAATCCCGATGCCATTTTGGTTCGTTCCGCTTCCATGCATGAAATGGAATTCAACCCTGAGCTTCTGGCTATCGCCAGAGCAGGCGCAGGCGTTAACAATATCCCACTGGATCGCTGCAGTGAAAATGGTATTGTTGTTTTCAATACGCCGGGTGCCAACGCTAACGCTGTAAAAGAGTTGGTGCTGGCTGGGCTGTTCCTTACTTCCCGTAAAATCGTACCCGCTATTGAGTGGGCTAAGACCCTTAAGGGTAAGGGCTCCGAAGTAGGTAAATTGGTAGAAAAAGGGAAAAGCGCTTTCGTAGGCCCTGAAATTAAGGGCAAATCCCTGGGTGTTATCGGTCTGGGTGCTATTGGCGCCATGGTGGCTAATGCTGCAAAAAGCCTGGGAATGGAAGTATACGGCCATGATCCCTTCCTTTCCGTTGACGCGGCCTGGGGGCTTTCCCGCGCTATTCATCACGCTACCACTCGGGACGAAATTTACGCGAAAAGCGATTATATCACGGTGCATGTTCCTCTTACTCCGGATACAAAAGAAATGATCAACGCTGAAACGATTGCGAAAATGAAAGACGGCGTGCGGATCCTGAACTTTGCCCGTGGAGACCTGGTGAACACCGCCGATATTAAGGCCGCTCTTGCCTCCGGCAAAGTAGCTGCCTACATTACCGATTTCCCAGACGATGATCTTCTGGATACGGAAGGTGTAATTGCTGTTCCTCATTTGGGCGCTTCCACACCGGAAAGCGAAGACAACTGTGCCTGCATGGCCGCAGATGAGCTTATGGATTATCTGGAAAACGGCAATATTAAAAATTCTGTCAACCTGCCCGCAGTTTCCATGCCCAGAGAGGGAACCAGAATCTGTATTCTTCATAAAAACCTTCCCAATACCATCAGTTCTTTCTCCGGAGCTGCTGCAAAAGCTGGGATCAATATTGAAAATATGTCCAGTAAATCCAAAAAGGATTATGCATACACCATGCTGGATGTTACAGGCGATGTAACGGATGAAACCGTGGCTTCCATCCAAGCGCAGGAAGAAGTCATCCGGGTTCGCGTAATCCGCTGATCGGTATTGACGAAATTTTCTTTTAGAAGTCTTCTTTTATTTCTTAGTTAAATTCGTTTGGCTGTTACACAAACTTACACAGGGAAAGCCCTTCGGAAGGACTCGTTTAACGATTCTTCCGAAGGGCTTTTTCGTTTCAGTGCCACAAAGTTTTCATTCTAGTTTCCTTTGTGCCTTAAAATTTTCAGGCTGATGCGTTGTCCGTACCGGATACAGCGGGAGTATGTTCAGATGACGGAGTTGGGGTTTCCTTCAATTTTCGCCAAACCGTAGCCAGCATGGTGATAAAGCAAGCTCCGCCGCCTATAAAATTGGAAATAGGCTCTGCCAAAAATACACCGGTAGTCCCCAAGGAAAACATCTGGGGCAAAAGAAGGGTCAAAGGAATTACTATGATAGCTTTTCGGAACAGGGAGAAAAATACCGCCTGTTTTGATTTTCCCAATGCCACATAGACAGACTGCCCTGCAAACTGCAGCGACATAGTAAAAAAGCCAAAATAATACACATGAATCGCCGGAACAGCGGCTAAAGTGAGTTCCGCATCCTGATTAAAAATATGGATAAAAAATTCCGGGAATACATACAATATAGCCCACACAACCGTAGTATACGCAATACATACAATAGACATAAACTTGATGCCGGATCGTACCCGCTTATATTTTCCCGCGCCATAATTGAACCCCAACACCGGCTGGGCACTGTTGGTGACGCCGGACACCGGCATGGAGATTACTTCCCGGATGGAATTGATAACGGTCATAACGCCTACATAGAGGTCTCCTCCATATATTTGTAGGGTGGAATTACAGATAATCTGCACCGCACAGTTGGTAATCGACATGGTAAATCCTGTCATTCCCAAAGCCGTAATGTCCCAAACCCGTTTTAGCCGGAGACGAAAACAGGTTTTCTTCAGCCGCAGAATTGCTTTTTTCCCCGTTAAAAATCGCAGAACCCAAAGAGCCGACAAAAATTGAGAAAGCACTGTGGCCAGAGCCGCTCCCTGGATCCCCATATTCAATGCAAAGATAAAGATGGGATCCAATATAATATTCGCTACAGCCCCGCATACTACCGTAGTCATGCCGACGCCGCCGAATCCTTGGCTGTTGATAAAGCTGTTCATTCCAAGGCTTATCATAACAAAGACGCTTCCGCAAAGATAAATGGTGATATACTGATCCGCAAAAGGAAAAGTATCCTTGCTGGCTCCGAAAGCAAACAGAAGCGGTTCCTTCAGTAAAAGACCCAGAACCGTCAGTATGATTCCTGAAATCACCAACAAAATAAAGGAATTTCCCATGATTCTTTCCGCTTCTTGCTGATCGCCTCTGCCTCTGGCTATGGTGCAAAGAGGGGCGCCTCCCATACCGAACAGGTTTGCAAAAGCAATAACCATAGTGATAATGGGAAAACACACGCCAAGACCGGTCATTGCCAATGTAGCATTTTCAGGCATTCGGCCGATATAGATACGATCCACAACGTTATAGAGCACATTTACTAGCTGTGCCAATGTCATGGGCAAAGCCAAACTCATTATATTTCCCGCTACACTGCCTTTGGAAAAATCACTTTTCATCTTTTCACATACATCTCCCATCTGCAGCTCTCCAATAGAGCTGATAGCATAAATCCGAAACACCGACCGTTGGAATATCTTCCAAAAACCAACAAACTCTGCTGTATGCAGAGTTTGTTGGTCCTTCTCACTATTTTAAAGCCGCGGCCAATCATCTCGAACAGCAGATCATACGTTAACCTGTATATATAATCTCTCAAATGCTGTTATATTTATTATAGCATATTTGGTCGCAAAATGCACGGCTGCAGCCTTATATAAAAAACCGCCTGCCCAATAAAAATCGGGCAGGCGGTTTTACTATTTATGCGAAAATGATTCAAAGACCGCTGAAAATCCTATTACAGCAGCTCGATGATCGCCATTTCGGCAGCATCGCCGCGGCGGGGCCCAAGCTTTGTAATGCGGGCATAGCCACCATTGCGGTCTGCATATTTAGGGGCGATTTCCGTGAACAGCTTGTTTACCACGTCTTCTTTGGTAACAAAAGCCAAAACAAGGCGGCGGTTATGCAAATTGTCTTCTTTCGCAATCGTTATCATTTTCTCGGTCAAGGAACGAACTTCCTTGGCACGAGTAATAGTAGTTTCGATCTTGCCGTTCTCAAGAAGGAAAGTAACCAGCGCTCTGAGCATAGCGGTTCTATGGCTGGTAGCTCTCCCCAGTTTTCTGGTTCCGGGCATCGAATGTCACTCCTTTACCTCGTTGTGTGTGGGGTCTGATGCTTATTCGTCGTCTTTACGGAGACTGAAGCCGAGAGAGGCCATCTTCCAGACAACTTCTTCCAGAGACTTGCGTCCCAGATTTCGGACCTTCATCATATCCTCTTCGGACTTATTGATCAGATCCTCCACCGTATTGATACCGGCGCGCTTGAGGCAGTTGAAAGAACGAACCGACAGATCCAGCTCTTCAATGGTCATCTCAAGCACTTTTTCCTTGCCCTTATCGTCTTTCTCCACCATAATCTCGGTGCTGCTGCCCTTATCGGACAAATCCACAAAGAGGTTCAGGTGCTCGGTAAGAACTTTAGCAGCAAGGGAAACAGCTTCCTGCGCACCGATAACGCCGTTGGTCCACACCTCAAGGGTGAGCTTATCATAATCGATGCTCTGGCCCACACGGGTGGGTTCTACATTGTAATTCACCTTATAGACCGGCGTATAGATGGAATCCACCGGCAGCTCCCCAATCACGGGGTTCTGCATATTCTGCTTGTTCCTCTCGGCCGGTACATAGCCGCGTCCCTTATCCAGGGTCAGCTCCATATACAGCTTGGCTCCTTCACCCAGAGTAGCAATATGCATATCCGGATTCAGAATCTCAACCTCGCTGTCGCACTTAATGGAATCCGCCGTAACATTGCAGGGGCCCTCCGCGCAGATTTCAACCGTTTTGGGTCCATCGCAATGCAGTTTGGCTGTAAGTCCCTTAATGTTCAGAACAATCTCGGTAACGTCCTCTTTCACACCGGGAATGGTGGAAAATTCATGGAGAACGCCGTCGATTTTAATGGACGTAACCGCCACGCCCGGGAGGGAGGAGAGGAGCACACGCCGGAGACTATTGCCCAGCGTGGTACCATATCCTCTCTCCAGAGGTTCCACGACAAATTTTCCGTAGGTGCCGTCAGCAGAAAGTTCTTCCGTATCAATTTTAGGCTTCTCTATCTCGATCATTAGCGAACCTCCTTCATGCACTTCATGCAAACGCAAACCTGTTTGCTATGGCGTTTTGAATGCTGTCTAATAAACGGCATTACTTGGAGTACAACTCAACGATGAGGGTTTCATTGATATCATAATCAATGTCGCTTCTTTCGGAAAGGGCAACTACTTTTCCCTCCAGGTTTTCTCTGTTCAGTTCCAACCATTTGGGAATCATGGTAGCTGCGTTCTTTTCCAGAACCTGCTTCACATGCTCGGAGCCACGGCTCTTCTCGCGGATGGAGATCACTTCTCCTACAGAAACCTGATAGGAAGGAATATCCACGCGCTTGCCGTTTACAGTGATATGGCCATGGCAGACCATCTGGCGGGCTTCTCTTCTGGTATTGGCAAAACCGAGACGATACACCACGTTATCCAGTCTTCTTTCCAGAAGACGAAGGAGGTTTTCACCGGTTACACCTTCCATTTTGGTAGCCAGCTCATAATAATGTCTGAACTGCTTTTCCAGAACGCCATAGATGAACTTGGCCTTCTGCTTTTCGTTCAGCTGAATTGCATATTCGCTCTGCTTTCTTCTACCCTGCTTCGGGTTGCGTCTGGTTTCCTTATTGATACCCAGAACAGAGGGGCTGATGCCCAGAGCCTTGCATCTTTTCAGAATCGGCTGCATATTCTTCGCCATTGCTCGTTTCCTCCTTTAACTAATTATACACGTCTTCTCTTGGGAGGACGGCATCCGTTGTGGGGAATGGGGGTAACATCTTTAATCATGCTAACCTCCAGACCGGCGCCCTGCAGCGCACGGATCGCGGCCTCACGGCCTGCGCCCGGACCCTTAACATAGACTTCTACACTCTTCATACCATGTTCCATCGCAATTTTAGCTGCAGTTTCCGCTGCAGTCTGTGCTGCGAAGGGGGTAGATTTTCTGGAGCCGCGGAAGCCCAGCTCACCGGAGCTTGCCCAGGAAATCGCATTACCCTGTGTATCGGTAATAGTCACAATCGTGTTATTGAAAGTGGACTGAATATGCGCTGCACCGCGGTCTACATTTTTGCGTTCGCGGCGTCTGCGGACAGTTGTTCCTTTTTTCGCACCTTTCTGTGCTGCCATCTTAAAACCCCTCCCTACTTATTTCTTCTTATTGGCCATGGTCTTTCTGGGGCCCTTGCGGGTTCTGGCGTTCGTCTTGGAACGCTGGCCTCTTACGGGGAGGCCTTTGCGATGACGCAGACCACGATAGGAGCCGATTTCAATCAGTCTCTTAATATCAAAGGCAACATCGCGGCGAAGGTCACCTTCCACGCGGCAGTTGTGGTCGATATATTCTCTGAGTTTCGCTGCATCGTCTTCTGTGAGATCCCGCACGCGGATGTCAGGGTTTACGCCGGTTGCTGCGCAGATGTCAGTGGCAGTCTTGCGGCCGATGCCATAAATATAGGTAAGAGCGATCTCGATGCGTTTATCTCTGGGGAGATCGATACCGGATATACGCGCCATTATGGTTGCACCTCCAAATAGTGTTATGCGCCTTAACCCTGGCGCTGCTTATGCTTCGGGTTTTCGCAGATTACCATAACCTTGCCTTTGCGCTTGATAATCTTGCATTTCTCGCAAATTTTCTTTACAGAAGGTCTTACTTTCATTTGTGCGCCCTCCTTTAGCGGCTTGTGGGTGCCTTACACCCTTTATAAACCTTATTTTGAACGCCAGGTGATACGGCCTCTTGTGAGATCATAGGGCGAAAGCTCTATGGTAACCTTATCCCCGGGAAGAATGCGGATAAAATTCATACGCAGCTTTCCGGAAATATGAGCCAGCACCTGATGTTTATTGGGGAGCTCTACCATAAACATCGCATTTGGAAGAGCCTCCACTACTGTACCTTCAGTTTCAATTACGTCCTGTTTCGACATTTATGAACCCTCCTCTAATGGAACACTGTCTTCTGCACCGGCCGGCGCAAAAGATCTGAGAGCTTTTCGAATTGCACGGTCAGTTTTCATCGAATCTTCGTCCAAAACACTTTTGGTCAGGGCCAAATGAAGGATGTTTTTCTTTTTCGGATGCTGGAGAGAACGCCTGCTCCCATCACAAATAAGAACATAACGCTCTTTGCTTTCCAGTACTACGAAAAAGCCTTCCTTATCTCGCCCGGCCTTAGCGCGGACTACGGATCCTCTTACGAAATCCATCGTTTCCCTCCTCAATCCGGCAAAGTCAAAATGACGGGGCCGTCGGAGGTAATTGCAACACTGTGTTCAAAATGTGCGGACAGCTTTCCATCCGCTGTTACGGTAGTCCAGCCATCCGACAGGGTTTTCACCCCGCTGACACCAGCATTGATCATAGGTTCAATGGCAATGGTCATGCCCTGCAACAGGCGCACACCTCTTCCCGGTGTGCCGTAATTCGGTACGCTTGGATCTTCATGCATCTTCGCGCCTACTCCGTGGCCGACAAAGGTTCGTACCACTGAGTAACCGCGAGCTTCGACATACCTTTGTATCGCGCTGCCTATGTCCCCCAGTCGGTTTCCGGCCTTCGCAGCCCGAATTCCTTCATAGAGGCTTTCCTGTGTGGCTTTCATCAAAGCTTCCGCTTCCGCAGAAACCTTTCCGCAGGGGAACGTAAAAGCGTTATCCCCTACAAAGCCTTCGTAGGTAGCTCCGATATCTATGCTCACAATGTCGCCCTCGCGGACAATTACATTTTTGCTTGGTATGCCATGGACAACCACATTATTTATGGAAATACAGGCGCTTGCCGGGAATCCGCCGTAACCGAGGAAGGTAGGGATAGCTCCCTGTTCCTCGATATAGCGGCGTGCAATACGGTCAATCTCCCAAGTGGATACACCTGGTTCGACCGCCTCTCCGGCAACCCGGAGAGCCCGCGCAGCGATCCTGCCTGCATCTCGCATTGCGGCAAGTTCACGCTTTGTTTTGAGTACTATCATGCAGTCACGCTTTCAACGCAGCAAGAGTGAGCTTCGTAGTATCCGCTACTTCTTCCTGCCCTTCCACGATGGAAAGTTTTCCCTGAGCGGAATAATACGCCTTCAGGGGTTCCGTCTGCTCGTGATACACCTTTAAACGGGCGTTTACTGTGTCGGGATGGTCATCCTTACGCTGAACCAGGGTGCCTCCGCATTTGCCGCAGACGCCCTCCACCTCAGGCTTTTTATAAAGCAGGTGATAAGACGCGCCGCATTTTTCGCAGACACGGCGTCCGGACATACGCTGAACAATCTTCTCATCCGGTACTTCGATATCGACGACCTTATCGATTACGATGCCCATTTTGTCCAGAGCCTCGGCCTGGGGAATGGTGCGGGGGAATCCATCCAGAATGAAGCCGTTTTTGCAGTCCTCCTGTGCCAGGCGATCCTTGATAATTCCAATAACCACCTCGTCGGGAACCAGCTGGCCTGCATCCATGTAAGATTTCGCCTTAAGCCCCATTTCCGTGCCGCTCTTCAGCGCCTCACGAATGATATTCCCTGTTGAAATTGCAGGGATCTTATAGGTTTCACAAATAATTTCTGCCTGGGTGCCTTTACCGGCGCCAGGAGCACCAAGAAGAATCAGATTCATCGTTCGTCCTCCTATCAGTCAAGGAACCCTTTGTAATGACGCATGAGCATCTGGGATTCCAGCTGTTTCATGGTTTCAAGCGCTACACCCACGATAATCAGAATGGATGTACCTCCCAAAGAGAGGCCGCTCATTCCGGTCAACGCAGCATACACAATCGGAAGCAAGGCGATCAGCGCCAGGAACAATGCACCGATCAGAGTAATCTTGGAAAGGATTTTGGAAATAAAATCCGATGTAGGTTTACCAGGACGAATACCCGGAATTGTACCATTGTTCTGACGGAGATTATTGGCCATTTCCACAGGATTATACTGGATCGTAAGATAGAAATATGCGAACATGATGATCAGAAGGAAGTACAACACACTGTAAAGCCAGCCATTGGGTGAGAAAGCATTAAAGAATCCTGCCCAGAAACCGTTTACATTGTCTCCCATGAACATCTCAATGGTGCTGGGTATAGAAAGAATACAGCTTGCGAAGATAATCGGCATAACGCCGGACATCGCAACCTTGATCGGAATATGGCTGCTTTGGCCGCCATACATTTTCCGGCCCACAACACGCTTAGCATACTGCACAGGAATGCGTCTTTCTGAATCCTGCATAAAAACAATGATCCAGATAACCACCAGGAAGAGCAGCACAAACAGAGGAACAAACACAAAATACTGCCCATTGGTAGAAGGGCTGGCAATCGCAAACCCCAAGAATTCTGCCAGCATATTCAGCGTGGAAGGAAGTCTTGCAACGATACCCGCAAACAGCAAAATGGAGATACCGTTTCCGATTCCCTTCTGGTTGATCTGTTCACCCATCCACATCATCAGAGCCGTACCGGCTGTAAAGGTGAGGATGATAACGAAAGCTACAAAAACACCGGCTGCGCCATCTCTGTAGAGGACAATGTTCTGACCATCCACACTGCTGTTACGCAGATAGAAATAGTAGGCTGTGCCCTGAATCAGGCCCAAAATAACCGTTACATACCGGGTGATGGTAGCGATCTTTTTGCGTCCTTCTTCCCCTTCTTTTGCCAGTCTCTCCAAAGGACGAATTGCAACTGTCAACAGCTGCATAATAATGGAGCTGTTGATATAAGGCGTGACGCCCATGGCAAACAACGTCGCATTGGAGAAAGCGCCGCCGGAAAGCATATCCAGATAGCTCAGAGCCGTACCGTTATTGTTTCCCATAACGGAGTCCATGAGAGCCCGCAGCGCTTCTGCATCCAAAAAAG
This sequence comes from uncultured Clostridia bacterium, assembly GCA_944380875.1. Lineage (GTDB taxonomy): Bacteria > Bacillota > Clostridia > Oscillospirales > Acutalibacteraceae > UMGS1264. The sequence goes on along the minus strand of CALWJA010000099.1, from coordinate 73,045 downwards.
GAACCGGGATTACAGACCCAAACCGAAATACGATGATAACAAGTAATGTGAAAAGGATTTTTCGTCTGAGATCTGGGATGCTCCAAGCATTTTTAATGGTCTTGAACAACTCAGATCACCTCTGCCTTCCCACCTGCAGCTTCAATTTTCTGCTTAGCTCCCTCAGAGAAAGCATTTGCCTTTACGGTAAGCTTCTTCTCCAGTTTGCCGTTGCTGAGAATCTTAACGCCGTCGCAGCACTTTTTCACGATGCCTGCATCGATCAAGGCCTGCGTATCCACAACAGCGCCATCCTCAAATTTATTGAGAGCGCCTGCGTTAACAGCAATGATGGTTTTGGCAAAAATGTTATTAAAGCCTCTCTTGGGAAGACGCCGCTGAAGGGGCATCTGACCGCCTTCAAAACCGGGCCGCATTCCTCTGCCGGCTCTTGCCTTCTGACCCTTATGGCCTTTGCCTGCGGTCTTGCCCCAACCGGAGCCGTGACCTCTGCCAATCCGCCTGGCGTCTTTGGTAGAACCGGGGACTGCAGCTAATTCATGCAATTTCATGTGCTCGCACCTCCTTACGCGTTCTTTACCTCGATGAGGTGGATAATCTTGGCCACCTTGCCTTTGGTCTGCTCGTTATCCGGCTGAACGGTAACGTCGCCGATCTTAGCCAGGCCCAAAGAGCGGGCAGTTGCAATCTGGTCCTTTTTGCAGCCGATAAGACTTTTTACCAGCTTAACGGTAATCTGTGCCATATTGCTACCCCCTTATTACAGAATATCTTTAACAGACTTTCCGCGGATCGCTGCAACTTCTTCAGCCGTGCGCAGCTGAGCCATGCCGGCCAGTGTAGCGCGAACTACGTTGCAGGGATTGTTGGAACGAAGTGCTTTTGTACGGATATCGCGGATTCCGACTGCTTCCACAACCGCACGAACCGGGCCGCCGGCAATAACGCCAGTACCGGGTGCAGCGGGCTTCATCAGAACTCTGCCGGCGCCGAACTCGCCGATAACCTCATGAGGAATAGTGGAACCGCGCAGGGAAACCTTAATCAGGTTCTTTTTCGCATCCTCAATGCCTTTACGGATTGCATCCGGAACTTCGCCGGCCTTACCGATACCGAAGCCCACGGTGCCGTTGCCGTCGCCAACAACAACCAGAGCAGCGAACTTAAAGATTCGGCCGCCTTTTACGGTCTTGCTAACGCGGTTAATGGCAACTACATGTTCCTTCATCTCGTCCTGCTGGGAACGAGGTGCATCAAATCTAGCCAAATGTATTCCTCCTTACTTAGAACTTGAGGCCGCCCTCACGGGCGCCATCGGCCAGCTCTTTGACGCGGCCATGGAAAATGTAGCCACCGCGGTCAAATACGACCTTTTCGATCCCTTTTTCAGCGGCACGCTTTGCGATCATTTCGCCGACCTTCCGTGCGGCTTCCTTGTTTCCGCCGTTACCATTGAAATCTTTGTCCAGTGTGGAAGCAGCTACCAGAGTAACTCCCTTGACATCGTCAATAATCTGGGCGTAGATGTTGTTGGTAGAGCGAAATACATTCAGGCGGGGGCACTCAGCAGTACCCGAGATTTTTCCGCGCACTCTGCGGTGGCGGTTAAGTCTGGCTTTGTTCTTGTCAGCCTTATTCACCATTATGATTCACTCCTTCTTACTTCTTAGCGCCCTTACCGGCCTTGCCTTCCTTATGACGGACATGCTCGCCAGTATAGCGGATACCTTTGCCCTTATACGGCTCGGGCGGACGCTTCTCACGGACTTCCGCAGCAAACTGACCGACCATCTGCTTGTCGGCGCCGGAAACAACGATCTTGTTAGCGCTGGGGCATTCAACGGTGATGCCCTCGATTTCCGGAACGATTACCTGATGGGAAAATCCAAGGTTCATAACCAGATTCTTGCCCTGCTTCTGCACACGATAACCAACGCCGTTAACGTCCAGTTCCTTTTTGAAGCCTTCCGTTACACCGATCACCATGTTGTGGATCAGGGTACGGGTAAGACCATGAAGGGAACGGTTTTCCTTTTCGTCGTTGGGACGGGTTACGAGAATTTCATTTCCCTCAACAGCAATATTCATGTTGGGATGAAATTTCTGCGTCAAAGTGCCCTTGGGTCCTTTGACCGAAACTACGTTGGCGTCTACCGTAACCGTTACGCCAGCGGGAATATTTATGGGTTTTCTTCCAATTCGCGACATGATTGCACCCCCTTGTTACCAAACAAATGCGAGCACTTCGCCGCCCAGGTTCTCCTTGCGGGCCTGACGATCCGTCATAACGCCCTTGGAAGTGGAGATGATGGCGACGCCCAGGCCCTTCATAACCCGGGGCAGCTCTTCAGCACTGGAATATACACGGAGACCGGGCTTGCTAACTCTGCGCAGGCCGTTGATAACCGGGCTTTTGCCCTCTCCGTATTTCAGATTCACTTTAATGATACCCTGCTTGCCGTCCTCTACTACCGTAAAATTCTTTACATATCCCTCATCCACAAGAATCTGGCAGATAGCCTTCTTCATATTGGAAGCCGGAATGTCAACCGAATCATGCTTGGCAGAATTCGCGTTGCGAATACGGGTGAGCAAATCAGCGATTGTATCTGTAATTTGCATTACCGTTACCTCCTTTGCTAAGCTTACCAGCTGGCCTTCTTTACGCCCGGAATCTCGCCCTTATAAGCAAGCTCCCGGAAGCAGATGCGGCAAATACCAAATTTGCGAAGGTAGGCGTGCGGCCTGCCACAGATTTTGCATCTGTTATATGCACGGGAAGAGAATTTCGGATCTCTCTTCTGCTTGATCTTCATAGAAGTTTTGGCCACAATAATCCCTCCTTATTTCGCAAACGGGGCGCCCATGAGAGTGAGAAGCTCTCTGGATTCCTCATCGGTTTTCGCAGTGGTGACGAAGCAGATATCCATTCCGCGCACCTTATCGATCTTATCGTAATCGATCTCGGGGAAGATCAGCTGCTCTTTGATGCCCATGTTATAATTGCCGCGGCCGTCAAAAGAGTTGGGGTTGATGCCTCTGAAGTCTCTTACGCGGGGAAGCGCTACGTTAAAGAGCCGATCCATAAACTCATACATACGGTCGCCTCTCAGGGTTACCTTAACGCCGATATTCATGCCTTCACGGAGCTTAAAGTTTGCAACGGATTTCTTCGCTTTGCAAACCTGGGGCTTCTGGCCGGTAATAGCAGCCAGATCCGTGCTGATGGCATCAATTGCTTTGGCGTTTTCTTTAGCCTCGCCGGCTCCTACATTGATTACAATCTTTTCCAGCTTCGGGATCTGCATGACGCTCTTATAGGAAAATTTCTTCATCAAGGCAGGTGCAACATCGGCTTTATACATATCTTTCAATCTTGCCATTCGTTTTTCCCTCCCTTATTATGCGTCCAGCGTCTCGCCGCATTTTCTGCAAATGCGTCCCTTTTTGCCGTCCTCATAAATCTTATGGCCTACACGGGTGGGCTTTCCGCAGCGGGGGCAGACAATCTGCACCTTGCTGGAATAAATAGCGGCCTCTGCTTCCACGATACCGCCCTGCTCGCCCATCTTGCGGGGTTTCACATGCTTCTTAACCTTGTTGATGCCCTCTACAATAACTTTGCCTTCTTTGGGGCTAACAGCCAAAACCTTGCCGGTACGGCGCTTGCCTTCCTTTTCGAACTTGTCATTGTAATCGCCAACGCGCAGGATGACGGTGTCACCCACTTTTACATGAACCTTACTCATCAGTGAACACCTCCATCAAAGCACTTCAGGGGCAAGGCTCAGAATCTTCATATAGTCCTTGTCGCGCAACTCTCTGGCAACAGGCCCAAAGATACGAGTGCCTCTGGGGTTCTTATCTTCTCTGATGATAACGGCGGCGTTTTCATCAAAACGGATGTAGGTGCCGTCGTCACGGCGAACACCGGATGCAGTACGAACAACTACTGCCTTCACAACGTCGCCCTTTTTAACCTGGCCGCCGGGGGCTGCTTTCTTCACGCTAGCCACCACCACGTCGCCAATATTGGCATACCTTCTGCCGGTGCCGCCGAGAACGCGGATGCACATAAGCTCCTTCGCGCCGGTGTTGTCGGCAACTTTCAGGTAGGTCTGCTGTTGAATCACAGTCCATTCCTCCTAACTCGCTCTATTGCGAAAAACTTTATTTCGCTTTCTCGATGATCTCTACAAGACGCCATCTCTTATCTTTGGAAAGAGGACGGGTCTCCATAATACGCACACGGTCGCCGGCCTTGCACTCGTTGTTCTCGTCATGCGCCTTAAACTTAACGGTACGCTTGATAATCTTTTTATACAGCGGATGCTTAACGCTGTCTTCGATGGCGACAACAATCGTCTTGTCCATCTTATCGCTGACAACTTTGCCCACTGCAGATTTTCTCATGTTTCTGTCGCTCACAGCCTAGTCCTCCTTCCGTTACGCGTTAGCGCTGTTTTTGATCTCGTTCTCGCGGAGAATAGTCTTTACGCGGGCGATATCCTTCTTCACAGCGGAGATGCGCATCGGGTTATCGAGCTGATTGATTGCAAGCTGAAAACGCAGATTGAAGAGCTCGGCCTTGAGGTCTTTAAGCTTGCTCTCAAGCTCTGCGGTTGTCATTTCTCTGACTTCTGAGGCCCTCATTACTGCTCAACCCCCGTTTCTTCCTTAGTTACAAACTTGCATCTGATGGGCAGCTTATGTGCAGCCAGACGAAGGGCTTCCCTTGCGGTCTCTTCTGCAACGCCGCCGATTTCGAACATTACTCTGCCGGGCTTAACGACAGCCACCCAGTATTCCGGAGAACCTTTACCGGAACCCATGCGGGTTTCAGCAGGCTTTTCGGTGATGGGCTTGTCGGGGAAAATTTTGATCCATACCTTACCGAAACGTTTGCAGTAACGAGTCATAGCGACACGAGCTGCTTCGATCTGGTTGGAAGTAATCCATGCAGGCTCCAGAGCCTGGAGACCAAAATCACCATAGGTGACAGTATTGCCGCGATATGCTTTACCGGTCATACGTCCACGATGCACACGGCGGTATTTTACACGCTTAGGCAACAGCATTATTTACTGCCTCCTTCCCTGCGGGGCTTGCTTACGGCCTGGTGAAGAACCTCGCCCCTGTAAATCCAAACTTTAACACCGATGCGGCCATAGGTAGTAGCAGCCTCGGCAAAACCATAATCGATATCCGCTCTCAGGGTCTGCAGCGGAATAGTACCGTCGTGATACTGCTCGGTTCTGGCGATTTCAGCGCCGCCAAGACGACCGGATACCTGGGTCTTGATACCTTTTGCACCCAGCTTCATAGCACGGCCGATGCAAAGCTTCATAGCGCGGCGGAAAGAAATTCTCTTCTCCAGCTGCTGGGCAATGTTTTCAGCTACCAGCTGTGCGTTCAAATCGGGGTTTTTTACTTCCACGATATTGATGGCAACAGGCTTCTTCAGAATGCCTTCGCACTGCACACGGAGTTTCTCGATTTCAGCGCCGCCCTTGCCGATGACCATGCCGGGTTTTGCGCAATGAATGTGAATGCGCACGCGGGAAGCGTCGCGCTCAATTTCGATCTTCGGAACGCCTGCTGCGCCCAGCTGCTTCTTGAGCACCTTGCGGAGGTTGTAATCCTCGACGAGGGTGTTACCGAAGTCAGCTTTCTTCGCGAACCAGCGGGAATCCCAATTCTTGATTACGCCAACACGGATACCGTGCGGATTAACTTTCTGGCCCATAATTTACCTCCTTCAGCTTACTCTTTTTCTTTGAGCACCAGAGTGATGTGCGAAGTCCTCTTATCGATACGGAACGCACGGCCCTGTGCTCTGGGACGGATACGCTTGAGGATGGGGCCAGGTCCAACGTAGCATTCTGCTACATACAGCTTGGTGACATCCATATTGTGATTATTCTCAGCGTTAGCCACAGCCGACTTCAAGAGCTTCTCGAGATACTCGCAGGCGGCCTTAGGCGTGTGCTTGAGGATAGCCATAGCCAGATCGACGGGCTTATTGCGGATCAGATCCAGCACAATTGATACTTTTCGGGGAGAAATACGGGCGTATTTCAATTCTGCCCTTGCTTCCATGCTATACACTCCTTTCGGCCGTTATCTGCCGCTGGTCTTGGATCCAGCGTGCCCTTTGAAGGTTCTGGTCGGCGCAAATTCGCCGAGCCGGTGGCCTACCATATCTTCTGTAACGTATACCGGAACATGCTTACGGCCGTCGTGAACGGCGATCGTATGACCGACGAAATCCGGGAAGATGACGGAAGCCCTGCTCCAGGTCTTAACGATCTTCTTTTCGCCGGCTGCATTCATTTCCTGAATCCTTTTCAGCAGCACAGGCTGTACATAAGGACCCTTTTTAACGCTTCTGCTCATAATTTACAAGCTCCTTTCTGTACACCTTATTTGCCATTTCTGCGTCTGACAATAAACTTATCAGAACGGTTGTGATGGGCACGGGTCTTGTAGCCCAGAGCGGGTTTGCCCCAGGGAGTCAGAGGACCGGGGTGACCAATCGGAGATTTACCTTCGCCACCGCCGTGGGGATGGTCGTTCGGGTTCATAACAGAACCGCGCACGGTAGGTCTCCAACCCATATGACGCTTTCTGCCAGCCTTACCGATCTTCACATTCTCGTGGTCGATGTTGCTGACCTGGCCGATGGTAGCCATGCAGTTTACACTCACATTCCGCAGTTCGCCGGAAGGCAAGCGGAGAAGAGCCATTCCATTTTCCTTAGCCATAAGCTGAGCCATGTTGCCAGCAGCACGGGCAAGCTGTGCGCCCTTGCCGGGATACAGTTCAACGTTGTGGAGGAAAGTACCAACGGGGATGTTGTTCAGCGGCAGTGCGTTGCCGGGCTTAATATCAGCCGTTTCGCCAGCTACCACAACGTCGCCGACCTTAAGGCCGTTAGGAGCGATGATGTAGCTCTTTTCGCCGTCTTCATACTGAATCAGAGCGATGAAAGCGGAACGGTTGGGGTCGTACTCCAGAGTGAGCACGGTTGCGGGTACATCAAATTTCTGACGCTTGAAGTCGATGATACGATACTTCTTGCGGTTTCCGCCGCCGCGATGGCGAACGGTGATCCTGCCGTAGCTGTTGCGTCCGGACTTATTGCTCAGAGGAGCCAGCAGGCTCTTTTCAGGAGCAACTTTGGAAAGACCGGAGTAATCCGTAACGGACATGTTACGTCTGGAAGCCGTGGTAGGTTTATAATTAATAATAGGCATACGGTTTCACACTCCTCATGATGGCTTTGCGGGGAACTGCCAATTCCCCATCCATGCCTTTGGCGGAATTCCGCCAAATCAAGCGGGCAGGCTTTTCGCAGCCGACCCTGTTTCCAGGCTTTTGCCCGGCTTACATCATGCCTTCGAAGAATTCGATGGCTTTGCTGTCCTCAGAGAGGGTTACAACAGCCTTCTTCCAGGAAGAAGTATATCCCTGGAAACGGCCCTGGCGGCGCAGATGGCCGCGCACATGCAAGGTGTTTACCTTTGTAACCTTCACGCCGAAGAGCTCTTCCACCGCTCTGGCAATATCAATTTTTGTAGCATTCTTGGCAACCTCAAAGGTGTATTTCTTTGCGGCGATGCCACTCATGCTCTTTTCCGTGATAATGGGGCGGATAACGATATCCTGTGCTGCCATTATGCATACACCTCCTCGATCTGAGCAACCGCATCCTTCACAACGATAAATTTATCGGCGTTCAGAATGTCGTATACGTTCAGGGTGTTGGCCAATGCAGTCTTTACGCCCGGGATGTTTTTCGCAGAAGCGATGACCTTCTCATCCACCTTGGGGAGAACGATCAGAGCCTTTTTCTCGGAACCAAGAGCTTTCAGCATGGAAGCGATGGTCTTGGTTTTGTATTCCTCCATGGTCAGTGCATCCAGAACGATCATATCGCTGTCCAGCACCTTAGAGGAGAGAGCCGATTTCATAGCCAGACGTCTGACTTTTTTGTTTACTGTATATCTGTAATCGCGGGGCTTGGGAGCAAACACGATGCCGCCATGCGTCCACTGGGGAGCGCGGGTGGAACCCTGTCTTGCGTGGCCGGTACCCTTCTGTCTCCAGGGCTTTCTGCCGCCGCCGGAAACTTCAGCGCGGGTCAGTGCGGACTGTGTGCCCTGCCGCTGATTAGCCAGATAATTCTTTACCATATGAAGCATAACAGAGGAATTGGGCTCTACTCCGAAAACAGCTTCGCTGAGTTCGATCTGGCCTACTTCCTTGCCAGCCATATCAAGTACTGCTACCTTAGGCATTCTATTTCCTCCTTCCCTTACGCCTTGACGCTGTCGCGCACGACAACGACGCCGCCTTTAGGGCCGGGAACGGCGCCCTTTACGGCGATGAGATTGTTTTCAGCATCTACTTTGACCACAGTCAGGTTCTGAACAGTAACCTGTTCGGCACCCAGATGGCCGGGCAGCTTCTTGCCCTTGAACACTCTGGAAGGATCGGAGTTTGCGCCATTGGAACCAGCATGACGGGCCACAGGGCCGGAACCATGAGTTTCCTTCAAACGGTGTGCATTCCAGCGCTTAATAACGCCAGCATAGCCTTTACCTTTGCTAACAGCGGTAACGTCGATCTTGTCGCCCTCAGCGAATACGTCGGCCTTTACCAGATCGCCTACATTGTAAGCATCTGTATTCTCCAGACGGAATTCCTTCAAGGTTCTCTTGGGAGCAACATCGCCTTTGTCAAAGTGACCTTTCATGGGCTTGTTTACCTTGCTGGCCTTCATATCGCCGTAACCCATCTGCACTGCTGCATAGCCGTCGTTTTCAACGGTCTTTTTCTGAGCAATTACGCAGGGGCCAGCTTCAATGACGGTTACAGGAACCACATTGCCCTTCTCATCGAAGATCTGGGTCATGCCGATCTTCTTGCCGATGATACCTTTTTGCATGTTTCATTTACCTCCTATGCAGGTTATTGGTTGGCTTTCGCCAACATGACCTCGTCCGCAGGTTGGTTCAAATCAAAAGACAAGCATTAGAGCTTGATTTCGATTTCAACGCCGGCAGGGAGTTCAAGATCCATCAAAGCCTTAACGGTTTTGTTGGAAGGTCTGAGGATGTCGATAAGTCTCTTATGGGTGCGCATTTCGAACTGCTCACGGCTGTCCTTATACTTATGAACAGCGCGCAGGATGGTGACAACCTGCTTCTCGGTAGGCAGCGGAACAGGTCCACTTACACGAGCACCGGTACGCTTTGCAGTTGCTACGATCTTCTCAGCGGACTGATCCACCAACTGATGATCATACCCTTTGATTCTTATCCTGATTTTTTCTTTGACTGCCACTTTTGATCGCCTCCTTGTTGTAGTTGGCGGGCGACGTTTTTCATTTCCGCACACGGTCCCGGGTGTTTCGCATCCGGACATTGAAAAACCGGATTCGACTTTTCGCAAGTTAAATCCGGGTGTTAGGCACAAAAAACGTCTGAACGCATAGAATAGCAACCCTGTATTCTTCAGCGCTCAAAATATCTGTCGCCCGGTTTAAAATCGGACATACTCCACGGAAAAACCGGCCTGTTTCAGCCGCAACCTCCCGCTTCAACGCATATCTGTCGCAGTCACGCTCAATTATAATACCATAGGTGCCTAGGAATTGCAACACTTATTTTCTCTTTTTTGCCAGAAATTTTCTATTAATTTTTATGCAATATATCTATCCCCTTTGGATCATCCTACAAAGCGGAATATTCCGGGAATACCCCATACAATTCACAGAACTCTGCTGATTTTTTTGTGTATTCCGCCCTGTGTTTTGCCAAAAGGGATAGACATTCTCTTCGTTAATTATTTCCTGTGGGGAAGAAGGGGCGGAGAGTAGCCGCCACCGTGTTCAGGGGCATACTCTGAAGAATTACTTTGCCGGGGCCGGTAATCACCGTGTTAAAAAGCCCTTCACCGCCGAACAGTGCATTTTTGATTCCCGGTACAGATTGGATATCCATGGTGCAGCTTTCAGACATCGCCGCCAAGTAGCCTGTATCCACCACAATGCTCTGGCCGGGCAGCAACTCATACTCTATGGCAGAACCGTCTATCTCAATGAAAGCCGTACCGTTTCCGGAAAGCTTCTGCATGATAAAACCTTCACCGCCGAAAAATCCGGATCCCAGTTTCTTGCGAAAATGGACGGAGAGTTCCACCCCTGCCTCGCTGGCCAAAAAAGCCGTCTTTTGGCAAATTATACTTTCCGATGGAGTAATCTGCAGAGGCCGGATAGTGCCCGGAAAACTGGAAGCAAAGGCGATCATACCCGCGCCGCCCATAGCCGTATACCGGTTTTGGAATATAGCCTCCCCTGAAAACATGCGGCCAAAGGCCTTTCCCAAGCCTCCCGAAGTTGTTTCCATCTTCATATTGGGGCTCATCCATGCCATGGAACCCCGTTCCGTAATCATTGTCTCGCCGGAAGCCAGATTACAAATCACAACCGGCAAATTTCCGCCTTTGATCTCATACTGCATTGCAGTATCCTCCTCCCCTGCCGCAGTTTTTCATGCGGCACTTTTTTAGATATATCCAAAATGTGGAAGCCCCCCTCTGGAACGCTTCCACATTTTTTATACCTATATTTATTAATATGCCTTGCCCCAATACACCATCGTCTTGGCAGGCTTACCGCAGCAAACGCAAGTATCGCTTATATGCTCCTGTTCAAAGGGCATGCAGCGGGAAGTAACGCCTGCTTCTTCCTTCAATTTTTCCTCGCAGGCCAGATCGCCGCACCACATAGCTTTAATAAAGCCAGGTTTGTTTTCAGCGATATCCTTCAATTCTTCCAATGTAGCCGCTGAATACGTCATCTGCTCCCGACGTTCCAGAGCCTTTTGATACATCTGATCGCGAACAGTTTTCAGCTGCTCTTTTACCGCCTCTTCCAGATTCGCAAGAGGTGTAAAGACCTTTTCCCGATCCGTCCTGCGGACGAGGACACACTGGTCTTTCTCCATATCCTTAGGACCAATCTCCAAGCGCAGCGGAACGCCCTTCATCTCATACTGGGCAAACTTCCAACCGGGTGTCTGATCGCTGTCGTCCACTTTCACACGGATACCGGCCTTTTTCAGCTGATCCCGCAGTTCGTAAGCCTTATCCAGAACGCCAGGCTTATGCTGGGCAATAGGAAGAATAATCACCTGGATGGGCGCCACGGCAGGCGGCAGCACAAGGCCGTTGTTATCCCCGTGGGTCATAATGATACCGCCGATAATACGGGTGCTCATGCCCCAGGAAGTCTGGTGAGGATATTGAAGGGAATTGTCACGGCCCTGGAAGGTAATGTTGAAGGCCTTTGCAAAACCATCCCCAAAATAATGGCTGGTTCCGCTCTGAAGAGCCTTTCCGTCATGCATCAGAGCTTCAATCGTATACGTAGCTTCTGCACCGGCAAATTTTTCTTTATCGGTCTTGCGTCCCTTGATTACCGGGATCGCCAGCTGCTCCTCGCAGAAATCCGCATAAACATTGAGCATACGCTCGGTTTCCGCCTTAGCCTCTTCCGCGGTCTCGTGCATGGTATGGCCTTCCTGCCAATGGAATTCAACAGAACGCAGGAAGGGACGGGTCGTCTTTTCCCAACGAACCACACTGCACCACTGGTTATACAGCTTAGGCAAATCACGCCAGGAATGGATCACCTTAGCGTAATGATCGCAGAACAGCGTTTCAGAGGTTGGACGCACACAAAGACGTTCTTCCAACTTTTCCTGGCCGCCCATTGTAACCCAAGCCACCTCGGGAGCAAATCCCTCCACATGATCCTTTTCCTTCTGAAGAAGACTCTCGGGAATAAACAGAGGCATGGAAACATTTTCGTGCCCCAATTCCTTAAAGCGGTCATCCAGATAGCGGGTAATATTTTCCCAAATCGCGTATCCGTAAGGTTCAATTACCATACAACCGCGGACACTGGTATAATCCATCAGTTCCGCTTTTTTTACGATATCCGTATACCATCTGGCAAAATCCTCCTCCATAGGAGTGATGGCTTCTACCATCTTTTTCTGCTCTGCCATTATTTGTGATCCCTCAGCTTCCATAGAAATTTCAAAGCCGAAAGCTCTCCGCACTGCCCGGCTTCCCAGCCGGCCGAGAGTACCGAGAGGCTTTCTGGCTTTCTAAATTATTACTGTTTCCGTACGTTCTCATGTAAAACGCATAAAACGGAATTCTTCTGCTATATCAGTCCTTCTTTTTGCTGCCGGTAACTGTATTCAGCCCCTTTATCACCAAAAAGATCAAAACCATAACAACCAGAATTCCCAGCATTCCCTTTCCCATCAATTCCAGGGAACGGGATATATCCAGCTGCGATACCTCGCCCATAGCGCTTTTGAAGGCGGGGAGCAGCACAGAAATCAAATTCATTCTATAACCATCCTTTCCGGCGCGATACCTTTCGGCGCGCCTTCACCGTTATCAGGCCGCCGCGCTCCGTAAAAGCACAGCGTCCAGTCAAACCTCACAATCGCCTTTAAGCCAATCGCTTATTTAAACCACATTCCAGCCAAAGAGAGAATGATGCCGCCCGCCACAACCGAGCCGATCTGACCGGCTACATTGGCGCCTACAGCGTGCATGAGAAGATGGTTCTGGTTATCTTCTTTAAGAGCCATTTTCTGAATCACTCTGGCAGACATGGGGAATGCGGAAATACCTGCGCCGCCCACCATAGGATTGATCTTCTTATCCTTGGGCAGGAAGAGGTTCAAAAGCTTGGCAAACAATACGCCTCCGATGGTATCCACCACAAAAGCTACCAGGCCCAGGCACATAATCAAAATAGTGCCCCAGGAAAGGAACGCTTCCGCACGCATCTGGAAGGAAATGGTGATTCCCAGGAAAATGGTAATCAGGTTGGCAAGAGGGCCCTGCGCTGTCTGCATCAGGTTATCCAGGCATCCGGATTCACGAATCAGGTTGCCGAACATCAAAAAGCCAACAAGTGCTACGGAATCGGGAGCAATCAGGCCCGCGATGATGGTTACAATAATGGGGAAAAGGATCCGGGTAGTCTTGCTTACATTTGCCGGATTATACGGCATCCGGATCTGGCGCTCATGCTTTGTGGTAACAAGCTTGATAGCCATAGGCTGAATAATGGGAACCAGCGCCATATAGGAATAAGCCGCTACGGTGATAGCTCCAAAATAATTGCTGTGCAGTCTCTGGGCCACCATAATGGAGGTGGGGCCGTCTGCCGCGCCGATCACACCGGCACTCATAGCGTCTTCCAGCGGGAATCCCAAAAGTACCGCCATTACGACTGTAAAGAAAATACCGAACTGAGCCGCGCCGCCAAAGAGAAGCATCCGCGGGTTAGAGAGAAGGGGACCGAAATCGATCATAGCTCCAATGCCCACAAAGAGCAGAAGAGGCATGGCTTCCGAAGCTTCAATACCTACATGGTAGAGCCACTGGACAATACCCGTGACACTATCATCGCCCACAACACCGGGCAGTGGCAGGTTCACCAATATTGCACCAAAGCCCATGGGAAGAAGCAGGGCAGGTTCAAAATCCTTTTTGATAGCCAGCCAGATCAATAGTCCTCCAATGACCCACATGACAGCCATCTTCGGATTGTCGATGATATACTTCGCACCGTCGATGAGAAAACTGAATTCGTTCAACTGCTTTTTTCGCTCCTTTGCTAATTTCTCGCCGCCTCCTGTGCAATGTAAAAGAAACTGGGACCTACATTTTTCGCATAGCGCCCGGGCAGCGATCAGCGCACGGCTCACAGAGATCTTACTTGAAATCTTTTCCCTGTAAAAGCACATTCTATTATATAAGAAAGCTTTGTCCATTTCAAGCCAATTCAGGCAACCCACCGCCAAAAGAGGAAAAATTTGAATATTCATGCTGTGTCATTTTAAAATGTTTCCTAAAACACAATTTTAAACCCGCCGCAGGATCTGCTTTTACGCTGCCGTATTCTATAATCTTCCTCTTTACTTTTACCGGGATCTGCTTTCATAAATATATAAAAAGAGCCGCTGTGCAAACTGCACAGCGGCTTTTAGGCTTTTTAAGCCTAAACATGGGGAATCCTGTTTCCTATATCACATATGGTCTTCGATATATTTCACAAGTTCTCCCACAGTTTTGATGTTGTCGATCTCTTCATCGGGAATTTCAATCTCAAATTCATCCTCGATAGACATGAGCAAATCCACAACATCCAGGGAATCAGCACCCAAATCGTCAGCGATTGAAGTTTCCGGAGTAATGGAATCCTCCTCTGCATCAAACTGTTCACTCAGGATTGCTTTCAGCTTTTCCAGTACCATTATAGGTCCTCCCTTGGATTTTAATTTCCGCATCGGTTTTCCGAACGGACAAAGTGGACAAAACAAAAAGTTTTGTGCTAGAATAAACCAGTTAGGGCCTGCAAGCAGATTTTTGAAATAAACGGGGAACTTTCTGCCGCCCGCCTTATCCACATATTATTAGTAATCCCAGACTTTGTCAATATGATTTTGAAAGGATTTTCCAGTTTTTATAGTTGTTTTATGCTCAGATTAACTATTTTTCAACAAAAACCACAGGATTCTTTTCGGTTTTTCTATAATAGTTACAAATTCAACCCATTAGAAACATAGGTAAGTTTTATACTATTGGGTCTTTTCCCCTATGACATACTACTGTCGTTATACTCTTTCAGGAGGTATATTATGGAGCGAACTTTTGCCGTTATCGGCCACCCTATAGGGCATACCATGTCTCCCTTTTTAAACACACGCCTGTTTGATCTGGCGCAGAAACCTGCTTCTTACACGGCTCAGGACATTGCTCCTGCTTCCCTTTCCGATGCAATAAACAGCCTGCGTGAGCTAAACGGTTTCAACATCACCATTCCCCATAAGCAGGCAATTATACCCCTTCTCGACGGGTTAGACGAAAAAGCCCGCCTATTCCATTCTGTAAATACCGTTAAAAATGAAAATGGACGTCTTATAGGTTACACCACGGACGGAGCTGGGTTTCGGTTTGCCCTTGAAAGCGCGGGCATTCCTCTTTCCGGAAATTTATTGGTTCTGGGAGCGGGAGGCGTCTCCCGCGTAATGGCCATGGAAGGGCTTATGGAAGGATGCCGTGTATATGTGGCTGCCCGCAGACCCCAGCAGGCAGAATCCCTTGCGGCAGAACTGTATGTGGCCTGCGGCAAAAAAGCTGTTCCCCTTTCGCTAAGCGAAGTGGAAAAATTCGCTGGGCAGCACAAGCTTATTTTTGATCTTGCTGTAAACGGAACCCCTTTGGGTATGTATCCCAAAACAGGGGATTCTCCTCTGAATCTGGATACCCTCCGGCTTTGCAGGGCTGTATTTGACGCGGTTTACAATCCCCGGGAAACTCGGTTCCTTCAGCTGGCGGAAGAAGCAGGGGCTAAAACCGCAGGCGGAATGGCCATGCTGGTGGGGCAGGCTGCTGAGGCTCACCGAATCTGGGATGGAAGCCGGTATTCAATCCAGACGCTCCAAAATCTCTGCCTGGAAGCAGAAAAAGAAATGCACCGCCTGTTTAAAGGAGACTGAAATATGAAGGAACAAACACTTGCCCAAAATTCCCCTGAAGGGAAAAAAATCTCTCTTTCGCCGAAACATAAAAATATTATTCTCTGCGGTTTCATGGGCTGCGGAAAATCCAGTATCGGACGCAGGCTTTCCAAAATAACTGGGCGCCGCTTTGTGGATATGGATACCTATATTGAAAAAAAAGCGGGTAAAACCATCCGGCAGATCTTTTCCGATGAGGGCGAAGAAGCTTTCCGGAAAATGGAAGAAAACGCCGCTTTGGTTCTCTCCCGGGAAAAGGGATTAGTAATCGCTTCCGGCGGAGGAACCGTATTGCGGGAAAAAAGCCGGGAGGCATTGGCCGAAACCGGCCTTATTCTTCTTCTGGATGTCCCCTTCCCCGCTTTACGCGAACGGCTGAAAAACGATACCGTTCGCCCCCTTCTCCAGCGGCCGGACCGAGATCAGGCCATGGAAGCCCTTTTTTTCGAGCGGATGCCGAAATATCGGGCCGCAGCAGATATGGTTATTCCGGCAGGAGCTCCCTCTAATGTTGTTGCTCGGGAAATCGCCCGCTGTCTGGGGCTTTTTCCGGAAGCGTAGCGCATAGCAGGAAAGGGCCTTCGCCTGCATCTTCTGTATTTTTGTATAAAAATTTTGCCTTCAGTATACACTTCATCGATTAAAAGCGAAAAAGTGCAAAAAACCTTGACAATCAAAATAAAATCGTTTATCATGGATCCACAAAGGGATAGAATCTATCTCTAAAAAAGCATGATCCGGTTGGGAACGGTTACGTTCCCGGAACCTTAAAACCGCAGAAAGGATTCAGGAGTTTTATGTCTACGACAGTTCGCAGCACACGATTTACAGGCTTTTATTATCCCGGCTATTTTATGGCTCGGGCTTTTTTGGCGTGTGCATCCAGCTGCGGA
The DNA here is from genome assembly GCA_944380875.1 of uncultured Clostridia bacterium. Taxonomy (GTDB): domain Bacteria; phylum Bacillota; class Clostridia; order Oscillospirales; family Acutalibacteraceae; genus UMGS1264. The sequence goes on along the minus strand of CALWJA010000099.1, from coordinate 56,532 downwards.
AACTCCATACAGAATCAGCAGGTTTGTGACACATACAGTGTCTGAAACCGGATTATTTGTTTTATTATATGCTGATTAAACGGAGCTGGCAGCAGCTCCGTTTTTTTCATGCTTTTTAGGATTTTATCCCCATTTTTATCAATGCCAACCAACAAAAACAGGTATAGGAGGATATACAATGATTATCGTATTAAAGCCAGACTGCACAGCCGCTCAGGTGAAAAGCTTCACAGACAATCTTACAGAGCAATACAAAGTAAAGGTTAACACCTGGGTTGGGACACACAGCACCGTTTTGGGTCTGATCGGGGATACCTCCGTCATCGATATCGAGTATATCGCTGCCCAGGATGTGGTGGACAGTGTAAAGCGGGTGCAGGAACCCTATAAAAAGGCCAACCGGAAATTTCATCCCGACGATACCGTTATCACTTTGCCCGGCGGGCAGAAAATCGGCGGCGGAAATCTCTGCATTATGGCCGGCCCCTGTTCTGTAGAAACGGAAGAGCAGATCTGCTATGTGGCCGAACGGGTAAAAGCGGCCGGCGCCCAGTTTCTCCGGGGAGGCGCCTTCAAGCCTCGCACTTCCCCCTATTCTTTCCAGGGGCTTCATGCCAGCGGACTGGAGCTTCTCCGAAAAGCCAGGGAACGCACCGGTCTTCCCATTGTAACGGAAATTATGAGTACCAGCCATCTTCCTCTTTTTGAAGATGTAGACATTATCCAGGTGGGCGCCCGGAATATGCAGAACTTCGAATTGCTGAAGGAACTGGGCAAGCTGCGCAAACCCATCCTGCTGAAGCGGGGCCTTGCCAATACCATCGAGGAAACCCTTATGAGCGCCGAATACATTATGGCCGGAGGAAACGAGCAGGTAATTCTCTGTGAGCGCGGTATCCGCACATATGAAACGTATACACGCAACACTCTGGATATCTCTGCCGTGCCGATTTTCAAAAAACTTTCCCACCTGCCGGTGATTGTAGACCCCAGCCACGCTTCGGGCATCGCATCCCTTGTGGAGCCTCTTGCCATGGCAGCTGTAGCCGCAGGAGCGGACGGCCTTATGATCGAGGTTCACAACAATCCCTCCAAGGCTCTTTCCGACGGCGCCCAGTCTCTGACGCCCGATCAATTCGATCATGTGGCTAAGCGTGTCTTTATGGCAGCTAAAGTTCTGAAAGAAACCGTTTAAGTTCCGGCTTTGTCAAACGACCATAAACCGCACCGATGGAGGGATGGATTACCATGGGGAAAAATATTGTAATTGTGGGGCTGGGCCTGATCGGAGGATCTCTGGCAAAGGCGCTGCGCATGTATACGGAACATACGGTTACCGGCATAGACGTAAGCCCCGACGTTCTGGAAAAGGCTTTTTCGGAAGGCGCTATTCACCGTATAGGTACGCCGGATTCCCTGCGGGAAGCGGACTTAGTCTTCCTTTGCATCTATCCGGACGCCGCTGTTTCCTTTATCGGCGAATACGGGAATTTGCTTCCAAAAGGGTGCCTTGTGGCGGATACCTGCGGTATTAAAGGGGAAATCTGCCGGCGTATGCCGCCTTTAGCGGAAAAATTCGGCTTTACTTTTGTTGGATGCCATCCTATGGCTGGAAAAGAAAAGAACGGCTTTTCCGCCAGCGAAGCAGAGCTTTTCCAGGGGGCCAGCTTCATACTCGTCCCCTGCGGGGCGCCGAAGGAAGCGGTGGAAGAGCTTAGCAGCCTGGCCATGCAATTGGGATTCGGGCAAACAGTGATTACCACCCCCGACCATCACGACCAAATGATCGCCTATACAAGCCAGCTTCCCCATGTGTTGGCCTGCGCTTATGTGATGAGCCCCCAGTGCCCCCAGCACAACGGCTTTTCTGCCGGCAGCTATCGGGATGTTTCCCGGGTCGCGCGTATCAACGAAGTGCTCTGGACAGAGCTTTTCCTGGATAATGCGGAACATCTGACGGAAGAACTGGATCTTCTCATAGAAAATATTTCTTCCATACGAAACGCTGTTGCGGAAAACCGCAGGGATGATTTACGGGCCCTTCTCAGAAAAGGGCGGTTGATAAAAGAAGAACTGGGCGAATAGCATTGGGTGCTCCACACTTCCCCCATTCAGAAAACTTTTACGGATAAAGCCGGAATCAGCCGGAAAAGGAGAAAAACAATGGAATTAACCGTATACACATCAAAGCCTTATACCATCCGCATCGAAAGAGGATGTCTGCAAAAAACAGGTTCCTTCTGCAGGGAGCTTTTTCCCAAAAGCATCCGGACTGTAATAGTCAGCGACAGCCACGTTTTCCCCCTTTATGGGGAAAGCGTCCTTTCCTCTTTGCAGGAAGCTGGTTTTGCCGCCGATTCTTTTGTCTTTCCTGCTGGGGAGGAACATAAGCAGCTCTCCACTTTTGAAAATATTCTTCTTTTCCTTGCTGAAAAACGCTTAACACGGACAGATTTCATAATAGCCCTGGGAGGCGGCGTAACAGGTGATATGGCCGGTTTTGCAGCGGCCTGCTATCTGCGGGGCATCCCCTTTGTGCAGATTCCCACTTCCCTTCTGGCCCAGGTAGATTCTTCCGTAGGGGGGAAAACCGCGGTGGATCTGCCTCAGGGAAAAAACCTGGTCGGAGCCTTTCATCAGCCGTCCCTGGTGCTTATAGATCCGGACACTCTCTCCACCCTGCCTCCAAAATGGTTTGCGGACGGCATGGGGGAAGTCATCAAATACGGCTGTATCCGCAGTGAAGAACTCTTCTCCCTTCTGGAAGCGGAGAACTTTTCCCAAAATATGGAGGAAATCCTTTATCGCTGTGTGGATATCAAGCGTAAGGTAGTGGAACACGACGAGTTTGATACAGGAGAAAGAATGCTTTTGAATTTCGGCCATACTCTGGGGCATGCTCTGGAGAAGCTTCATGGTTTTTCCGGCCTTTCCCATGGGGCCGCCGTGGGCATCGGCATGGTTATGATTACAAAAGCCGGCGAAAAAGCCGGATTGACAGCTCCCGGCACAGCAGATAGGATCGCCTCCCTCCTGCATAAATTTGGCTTGCCCGCCTCCGACACAGTCAGTCTTCCCGAGCTTTTGGATGCCACAGGTTCCGACAAAAAAAGCGCCGGATCCTCTATCCGTATTATTCTTCTCCGCTCTGTGGGAGAAAGTTTCATCCAGGAAATGGATCGGGAAGAATTCCTTCGCTTCTGCGGCGTGGAAAACTGATTTTTCTTCTTCCTTACCTATTTATTTCTTCATAAATTCCCTGAAAAGGAAGTGGCTATATGGAATCCTCCTCTTCGGATATCGTCCTTCTGACCCCTGGCAGGCTGGCGGGCACCGTTGCGGCGCCGCCCTCTAAAAGCGCTGCTCATCGAGCTATCCTTTGCGCGGCTCTCTCCGCTCTTTCCGGAAACGGCTCTTGCTTTGTGCATCCTCTTGCGGCTTCAGAAGATATAACCGTAACCCTGGAAGCTGCAAAGGCGCTGGGGTGTTCCGTCATCCGGAAACAGGACGGCGCCCTTATAAGCTCGGCTGACGGAACGGCGGATGGGAAGAAAGTTTCCTCTCCCCTGACCATAGACTGCGGGGAAAGCGGTTCCTCCCTGCGCTTTCTGATTCCTATTGCCGCCGCCCTTGGAATACCGGCCAAATTTATAGGGAGAGGCCGCCTGCCACAAAGGCCCATCGGCCTTTATAAAGAGCTTCTCCCTCGGCACGGCGTTCTCTGCGAAACGGAAGGAGGGCTACCTCTAACCATCAGCGGAGCCCTTACCCCCGGGCTTTTTGAGCTTCCCGGGGATATCAGTTCCCAGTTCATAACGGGCCTTCTCCTTGCGCTCCCACTTCTCCAGGGAGACAGCGAGATCCGTCTCACAACGCCCCTCCAGAGCGCCGCCTATGTAGAAATGACCCTGGAAACTCTTTCCGCTTTCGGTGTCACCGCCCGACCCACTAAAACCGGATGGATCATCCCCGGAGGCCAGCGCTATGCAACCGGGGAACACAAAGTGGAGGGAGATTGGTCCCAGGCAGCCTTTTTTTTGACTGCGGGGGCTTTGGGTGGAGACGTTTCCGTTTCCGGGCTCAAAAACGGCTCTCTCCAGGGAGATTCCGCCATTTCCCCCCTTTTAAAAAGTTTTGGGGCTGAAACCTGCACCTTGCCCAATCCGGAAGGGAATGGAGTCCTTTTCCGATGCCGCCCGCCCGCCCAAGGGCGCCTGCACGGTATTGAAATAGACGCTTCCCAGATTCCCGATCTCGTTCCCATTCTGGCAGTAGCCGGGGCTTTTGCGGAGGGAGAAACCAGGATCTACAACGCGGAACGCCTCCGCATTAAGGAAAGCGACCGTCTGTCCGCCATGGCCGAGGGCCTTTCCCGATTAGGAGCCGATATATCCGAATTGCCGGACGGCCTTTTGATCCGGGGCGGCAAACCCCTTTCCGGCGCGAAACTGCGGGGATGGAACGACCACAGGATTGTTATGAGTTTTTCCACCGCCGCCCTGTATATCGGTGGAAAAACGGAAATCACCGATCCCCACAGCATCCGGAAAAGTTTCCCGGATTTCTTCACACGATATAACGAATTAGGAGGGAATGCCCATGTGTGCAGCAGCATCTGTATGGGGGAATAATTTACGCCTTTCCATCTTTGGGGAAAGCCACGGCCCAGCCATCGGCTTGGTGCTGGATGGGCTTCCGGCCGGGGAAGTTATTGACGAAAACGCCCTTCTTCTGCAAATGAGCCGCCGGGCTCCCGGCAGGGATAAAAGCTCTACTCCCCGGAAAGAAGCCGATACGCCCAAAATTGTAAGCGGTGTCCTGAATGGAATTACCACAGGTGCGCCTCTATGCATCCTCATCGAAAACACCAACACCCGTTCCCGGGATTACGGTTCCCTTGACCGGGTCCCCAGGCCGGGCCATTCGGATTATGCCGCTTATCTGAAATACGCCGGCTATAACGATATCCGGGGCGGCGGGCATTTCTCCGGGCGCCTAACCGCCTGTCTGTGTGCTGCTGGCGCTATATGCCGCCAAATTCTTTTCCGCCGGGGAATCCGCATTGCAGGGCATGCTGCTTCCATAGGCTCCGTTCAGGATACTCTTTTCCCGGAGACCCATATTCCCGATTCTCTGATGGAACGGTTATCCACCGCATATTTCTCTGTAATCGACCCGGAAAAAGAAAAAGAGATGCGGGCCGTAATTGAGGAAGCGCGCATGGCTCTCGATAGTGTAGGCGGAGTTGTGGAATGTGCCGTTACGGGTATGCCAGGCGGGCTGGGAGGCCCCTTATTCGGCGGTGTAGAATCCCTCCTTTCCTCCATCCTGTTCGGTATACCGGCGGTAAAGGGTGTGGAATTCGGCGCTGGTTTCGGTACCGCCCAGCTCCACGGCAGCGAAAATAACGATCCCTACCGGTATGAAGACGGTCGTATGCAGATAGCGGGCAACAAAGCGGGCGGCATTCTGGGCGGCATTACCACAGGGGCCCCCATCCTCTTCCGCGTTGCTTTAAAGCCCACTCCCTCCATAGGAAGGGAACAGGAAAGCGTAGATCTTGCAGCGAAAAAAAACGTGGCTTTATCCATTCATGGAAGACACGATCCCTGTGTGGTGCCAAGGGCCATACCCGTAGCAGAAAGCGCTGCCGCCGTTGCCATGCTGGAGCTACTCCTGTCGGCCCCTCCTGCCTGCCTACAACCCGCGGCCAAACCCTTTGATACTAAAGATACAGAAGAATCCCAACAGCCCCCAAAGGAGGAAAAGGTATGACATTGGAGGAAACCCGAACAAAGATAGACGAAATAGACAGTAAGCTTCTTCCGCTTTTTGAGGCCAGAATGGATTGTTCTAGGGAAGTGGCCGAGATCAAGAAAGAAAAAGGAATTCCCATTTTGAATGAAGCCCGGGAGCAGGCTATTTTAGATAAGGTTTATGAAAAAGCCCATACGTATAAAAGCGAAGCCAAAGTTTTGTATTCTGCTATCATGAGCATCAGCCGCGGGCTGCAGCATGAGCTTCTGAGCAGCGGCCAGGAACTTCGCAATGTGCTCCAAAACGCAGAGGAGCCTCCCCTTTCCGCATCGGAAGTGGCAGTATTCGGCGCCCCCGGTTCCTTCTCCCACGAAGCCTCTAAGCGTCTTCTTCCGGGAGCTACTCCGCTTTTTTACTCCACTTTTCCCGAAATTTTTCAGGCTGTGGCGGAAGGAAAAGCGCCTTTTGGCATCTTACCGGTAGAAAACTCCTCTGCCGGCTCGGTAGAGCAGGTATATGATCTTATTTTGAAATACCGGTTTTATATCGTAGGAGCCGAGACTTTGTATATCCATCATTGCCTCTGCGGGGAAAAGGGGAAAACCTTTGAAAAAGTCTATTCCCATCCCCAGGCACTTTCCCAATGTTCGGAGCTGATTGCCGAAAAAGGTCTTCGCGCCTGCCCATGCTCCAGCACGGCCGAAGCACCTTTCCTCGCAAAAAAAGAAGGGCAGGCGGCCATCTGCTCTGCGGAAGCAGCCGAAAAAGCAGGGCTTCCTATTCTTCTGCGGGATATTCAGAACAATTCCAATAACTGCACCCGGTTTATCCAGATCAGCCGGAAACTGTATATTCCCCAAAACGCAGAAAAAATCAGTCTTTGTTTCTCCCTCCCTCACGTTACGGGTTCCCTGAACGCCATTCTCTCCCGGTTTTCCCAGGCAGGGCTCAACCTGACCAAAATTGAAAGCCGCCCCATCCCTGGAAGCCGATTCGAATATGATTTCTATCTAGACTTTTCCGGTAACATACGAGAACCCCATACTCTAAACCTTCTCTGTTCCCTATCCGCAGAACTGCCTCGGTTTTCTTTTCTGGGAAACTATACAGAAGAAGATTGATATGGTATACTAAAGAATGAATGCGGCTTTATCTTACCGGCCGAATCGCAGGAAAATCCCCTGTCTCCGGTGGAAAAGCATGCCGCAGAATCATATGGTCAAGGGCCCTGGGGCGGGGAAACAAGATTCCTCGGCGGGACCGGCAAGAAAAAGGAGTGCGTAATTGTATGAAAATTGATGTGGCAGAATTTGCTAAGCCTTGTCCTTGCGGGCATGTGCATGAAATTGTTGTGGAAGATATCTTTATTGAATCCGGTGCCATCCGGAGGCTGCCGGGGCTCATTGCGAAAAAAGGGTTCCAGAAGCCTGTTGTTATATGCGATGAAAATACATATCGGGTGGCTGGCGAAGCCGTTATGGAACTGCTTCCCGAAAGCGGCCTGATCGTTCTGGATCCCACCAATCTCCATGCAAACGAGCATGCCGTTGCTATGGTGGAAGAAAAGCTCGCAAAGGTCGGGGAAACGGATGTGATGCTGGCTGTAGGATCCGGAACCGTCCATGACGCCACTCGTTTTGTCGCCCATAAGATCGGCGTTCCTTTTATCTCTGTGCCCACCGCCGCCAGCGTTGACGGTTTTGTTTCCACTGTCGCCGCTATGACATGGCACGGCTGCAAGCAAACCTTCCCCGCTGTGGCTCCCATTTTCGTGGTAGCAGACAGCGACATCTTCGCAAAAGCGCCCATCCGTCTCAATGCATCCGGCGTATCGGATCTTTTAGGCAAATACACCGCTCTGGCAGATTGGAAGATCAGTCATGCGGTTACGGGAGAATATATCTGCGATCGTGTCTGCCAGCTGGAAGAGGAAGCTTTGGCCAAAGTATGCGCTTGCCTGCCAGAGATCAAAGAAGGTAAAAAAGAAGCCTGCGAAGAGCTGATGTATGCGCTTCTGCTTTCCGGTCTCGCTATGCAGATGGTAGGAAATTCCCGCCCTGCTTCCGGCGCGGAACACCATATGTCCCATACCTGGGAAATGGAAATGATTAACGATTTTGTAGATTTCTATCATGGTGAAAAAGTATCCGTGGGTTTGGTGCTGTCTGCCCGGGTGTATCACAAAGCGGCCGAATTGCTCCGCAAGGGCGCCTATTCTGTTAAGCCTCACATGGATGTGGAAATGGATTTCCTCAAGGAACATGTGAAAAAACCGGATATGCTGGAAGAACTGATTAAGGAAAATACCCCCAATCCTTTGGATAAGGTGGATGCTTCTGTCCTGGCGGAAAAAGTTCCCGAGATTATCAAAATTATCGATCAGATCCCCTCAGAAGAAGAAATTTGCCGCCTGATCGACCAGGTTGGCGGGGTAAAGAGCCTGACAGATATCGGCCTTCCTGAATCCATGCTGGAGCTTACCTGTAAGCTTTCTCCCTATGTACGCAACCGTTTAACCTTTATGCGTATGCTGAAAATGTTTGAGATGGATGGGCTGTTTACCGAAACAGACCGCTAACCTTTTTCTAACCGTATACACCGTAAGCAAAGCGGCGGACGAAAATATCGTCCGCCGCTTTTTTATTTTCGCTTATCCGTCTTTTTATTGCCGCGATCCATGCCAAAAGGCCCGGGTTTTCTCATTTTCCCGAATAAAAACTCTGCTTTCAGCCGGCTTAAACCAGGGCTTTGGCCGCCAAAGCGACCCAACCCTTTTCTTCCCGGCGGGCAATTACCTGAAAACGGCCTTCCAATGCCTGCAGAACATCCTGTTCCCGGGTGTCGATAATGCCGCTCATAAGATAAACGCCATCGGGCTTCATAAAACGCTTCACGTCAGCCGTCAGGGAAATCACAATATCGGCCACAATATTAGCCACAACCACATCAAAGGTGCCAGAAATCTTATCTGTCAGGTTGCCGCAGATGCCTGTAAAGCGGTCTTTTACTCCGTTTAGCTCCGCGTTCTGCAAAGCTGTCTTTACAGCCAGCTCATCTATATCCACGCCTACGGCGGAATCCGCACCCAAAAGGAGCCCAGCTACAGAAAGAATCCCGCTGCCGCAGCCTACATCCAACAGAGAACTGCCCGGCTTCACATATTCCTCCAACAGTTCCATGCAGAGCCTGGTTGTTTCATGGGTGCCTGTACCAAAAGCCAGGCCCGGTTCCAGATGGAGGATCTTGCGTCCTTCCGGATTCTCCGTTTCTTCCCAGGTGGGGCGGATCAAAAGCTTTTTGCCCACGGGGATGGGTTTAAAATATTTTTTCCAATTGTTGATCCAGTCTTCTGTCATGCAGGAGGCGGTATCGATGGTATGCTCTATGTGCTCGGCGGAATACCGTTCACTGAGGAACGCCACGGCCTCCGCGGGATTTTCCTCAGGGCTGATATAAATATGGATTTTCCCTACGGAACGATCTTTCTTTAAAAGTTCTTCATCAATAAAATCAATATGGGCAATTTCCCAGGCTTCTTCCTCCAAATGGGAATAGTCCTCAATATATATGCCATAGGGAACCGTCATCTGGGCGATATCCCCCGCTCTGTCTACATCTTCCGCTTTCACAGTGGCGCAGACTTCTGTCCAAACCTGATTTTCCATATATATTCCCTCATTCCAGCCATATTTTGTCTTCTATACATTCCGAATGCCTTGATGCCAAACTTCCGTCCTCGTTCTTCATCCGGTGTCTGAGACTGTTGTTTTCTATTATATACTACCCTGAGTAGAAAAAACAGCCCCAAACAGACCTAATCCTCTCTTTTCCTGAATAGAATGCTATGGGTGCTCTTTATTCTGCCCTATTAAGCTTACCGAAAATATATGGTTTCCAGCGCAAAGGCTGCAAGCAGGAAACAGGAGGAATACATTGGATATGACAAGGAAAGGGAAATTTTTCCGCAACGCATTAATTCTCACCGCCGGTTCCCTGATCCTGCGGTTTATGAACATCGGATTCCGGTCTTATATCGCCCAGTCCATCGGTACGGACGGGATGGGAATGTATCAGCTGATTTTTTCCCTTTTTATGCTGGCTTCGTCTCTCTGCACCTCTGGGGCAGGATTTGCCGCCACACGTCTGGCGGCAGAAGGAAAAGGTTCCCGGAAAACCATTGGCAAATGCTGCGGTATTGCCCTTCTTGTGAGTCTTTCGGCCGCCATGGTCTTTTTGCTGGGCGCCCACCCCATGGCCACCTTCCTTCTGGACAGCCCCGAATGCGCCCGTTCTCTGCGTTTTCTCGCTCCCGGGCTTCCTTTTATGGCTGTCTGCGCCTGCCTGAAAGGCTGGTTCCTGGCAAGAGGCAATTCCTGCCTGCCCGCTGGGGCTGAAATTACGGAACAGCTTCTCACTATAGGGGCATCCATTGCCCTTTTGCCCCTTTTTCCTTCTATGGAAGCCTTTATGCTGGGGTCCTCCATTGGGGAATTCGGGTCCTTTTCCGTAGTGGGGGTAGGGTGGCTTATCTGCCGACACAAGGAAAAACAACCGGTGAAAGCCGTTTCCTCCCGGGAAATCATTCGTATCGGCGCCCCTGTGACCTGCGGTTCTTTTATCCGCAGCAGCCTTAGCAGCGTAGAAAATCTTTTAATCCCCAAGGGCTTGCGCCTGCACGGAAACAACTCCCAAACCGCTCTTTCCCAATACGGGCTCGTCCAGGGAATGGTCATGCCTCTGCTATTCTTCCCCGCTTCCTTTGCAGGTTCCCTCTGCACGCTTCTTGTCCCGGAACTGGCTCGGGCGGCTTCCGAAAAGGACGGCCGCTTTATCCGCCGCACGGCAGAACGTGCCATGCGGCTTACCTTGCTTTTTTCATTTCTCACAATGGCCTGTTTCCTGGCTCTTTCGGATGCACTCTGCCAGCTCTTTTACCGCAGCACAGAAGCAGGAAATCTGCTGCGTATTATGGCGCCCATCGTGCCGATTCTGTATTTGGACAATGTGGTGGACGGAATGCTGAAGGGATTGGATCAGCAGATGTACTCCTTTAAATACAATTTTGCAGATTCCCTTCTGCGCATTCTTTTCCTCTCTCTTCTCCTCCCCCTCTGGGGAATTGCCGGATATATCAGTGTGTTGTTTTTCAGCGAAATCTTCAACGCAACTCTCAGTATCAACCGTCTGCTGAAAGTCACGAAACTCCACCCTCATCTGCGCCGGTGGCTGGCGCCTCCTGCAGCAGGCGCTTTGATTCTGTATGGAATTCTGCTTTTTATTCGTAGCTTGTAATCTTTTGAAATAAAAATACACCAATTATTTACAAAACGTTTCTTTTTCCTATATAAAGGCACGTTATACTGCCTAGTATGAGCTGTTAGGCTTTGAACATCTGAGTGGATATTCTGGGGGAAAGAAAATTGGACCGTTGGATTCTGTTGTTTCTTTTATTTCTTATATATGGCTTCTTGGGGTGGCTGTGCGAGAGCATATACTGTTCTATTCCCGCAAAACGGCTTATTAACCGTGGATTTCTCACAGGACCTATCTGCCCTGTCTATGGTGTGGGAGGCGTACTGATTATCCTCCTGCTTACTCCTTTTGAAGATAATCTATTTCTTCTTTATTTTTTCGGTGTTCTGATAACCAGCATTGTAGAATATATAACCGGCTGGCTTTTAGAAGCCGTCTTTCATACACGCTGGTGGGATTATTCCAACCGGCGGTTTCAGATACAGGGGAGGGTATGCCTGCGCAATTCTCTTTTATTCGGCCTTATGGCTGTATTTCTGATGCGTTGTATCCACCCTCCTGTTCTTCGTCTGTTGGAATCCATTCCGGAAGCACTTCTGCCCTGGATTGCCGCCGTTGGACTTCTTTGTCTGGGAGCGGATACCTTTCTTTCTATTCGAACCGCCCTGCAGCTCAGCGGAAAACTGCAGGAGCTGGAAAGCATTCTGGAGGAACTGCGGAACCGATCGGAGGAACGCCGAAAAGCTGGTCTTGCATCCTTGCAGCAATCCCTCGCCACTTCCCAGGAAGAATTTCGCAGCCACCTGAAAGAACGCCAGAAGGAAATTGAAAAGGGCCTTCAACTTTTGCAAAAGCGTTTGCTGCATGCCTTTCCTTCCATGGATTCCAGGAAATACCAGAGGGCTCTTCTTCGTCTGCGTAAGGCTGCTGAAGAACGCCGAAACTCCCACAAAAAAAGATAGACTCCATTCCCTGTTAAAGGAAAACAACGCAAAATAAAAGACGGGACGCTATATAAAACGTCCCGTCTTTCATTTTCCTTTCAAAAAAAGTCTCCTATATTTACAAGCACCAATAGACAAAAATCAAGATAGCCCTGCTGCCTTTGCAGATTTCTTTCTTTGCTTTAACACATCCTTGGGAAAGACCCGTCTGCGCACCACCTGATAACAAATAAAGTGAACAGAAGCTGTCAACAGCCAGGAAACAGGATAGGAAATATAGAGGCATACCAGGGTTCTGTCCCAAGCAAACACCGTAAAGATCCAAAGCACCCTGAATGCACAGGCGCCTGTCAGGGAAACGAGCATGGGAAGCACGGAATACCCCAATCCCCGTATACTTCCTACCATTACATCCATCAGACCGCAGAGGAAATATGTGCTGGAAACAATAGAAAGACGTACAAGGCCATAGGAGATCACTTCTGCCTCCGTGGAATAAATGCCTAAAAGCTGGGTGCCCAGGAGATACGCGCCGTTTCCAAGCACCAGGCCAATCACAGCCACCACCATCAGGCAGCGGCTTAAAATACGATCGATCCGCTTATACTGCCCCGCACCTAAATTTTGGCTGGTAAAACTCAGAGAAGTCTGATAGATAGCGTTCATAGCCGTATATACAAAACCTTCAATATTGCTGGCTGCCGTATTTCCCGCCATAACCTGAGAGCCGAAAGAATTGATAGAAGACTGAATCAAAACATTGGAGATACTGAAAACGATGCCCTGCAAACCGGCCGGCAATCCTATTTTCAACATCATAACCAGCTTATGTCTGTTTATCCGAAGCTTAGAAATCTCTAAACGGCACATGCCTTCCGTCTGCAACAGGCAGAGAATGACCAGAACGGCGGAAATCACCTGCGAAATTACCGTGGCAATCGCTACGCCCGCTACTCCCATGGAAAAAACAATCACAAAAATCAGATTGAAAATTACATTGATAATGCCCGCTATCAGTAAAAAATAGAGGGGACGCCGAGTGTCACCGATGGCCCGCAGTACCGCTGCGCCAAAATTGTAGAGCATAAAAGCCGGCATTCCTATAAAATAAATGCGCATATACAAAACCGCTTGATCGATTACATCCGCCGGGGTTCCCATTATTTCCAAAAGAGGTCTCGCGGCAAAGAATCCCGCAAAAATAAGGAAAATGCCTCCCACTCCCGCCGTCAGAATAGATGTATGTACAGTCTCCTCCACAGCCTTCCTGTCTTTTGCTCCATAATAGCGGGCAACCAACACATTTGTGCCAATAGAAAGGCCGATAAAGAGGTTTACAAGAAGATTAATCAGCGAACCGGTTGAACCTACCGCTGCCAAAGCCGAACTTCCTGTGAACCGCCCTACGACAATAATATCTGCTGCATTAAAAAGCAGCTGCAAGACACCGGAAAGCACCAGCGGTAAGGCATAGATCAGAATTTTTTTCAGCAGCGGGCCGCTGCACATATCCATCTCATAGGACCTGTTGTGATGGATTCTTCCACGCAAATGCATATTTCAACCTCTCCCTTTCTCATTTCCATTTCCCATTTCATATATTCGTTTGCGCCCTTAAGGCAATACAACCATTATATGCTTTTCGCAACAAAAAGCAAGGGAATGGACATATACAAAGGCAAAATACACCTTTGTTGCATTTGAATTCTGTTATTTACACTCCCAGTTCGCACAAAAAAGCCTGCGTTTCCATAATGAAAACGCAGGCTTTCTCTTAGCACTATTTTTATATTTCAAATTATTCTGCAAGGGCAATGACTTCCACTTCACAGAGGACATCCTTCGGCAGAGCCTTCACCGCTACACAGGAACGGGCGGGTTTGTCCACAAAGTATTTGGCATATACTTCGTTAAAGGAGGCAAAATCCCCCATATCCTGCAGGAAGCAGGTGGTTTTTACCACTTTCTCAAAGCTTGTTCCGGCAGCCTCTAAAATGGCCGCCACATTCTTCATAACCTGCTCAGCCTGCACCTGTATATCCCCCTGGGCAATTTCACCCGTAGCCGGAATAATGGGAATCTGACCGCTGGCAAACAACATTCCGTTGGCCAAAATAGCCTGGGAATAGGGTCCAATGGCTGCAGGAGCCTTTTCTGTGGAAATAACTTTCATAGACATTTCGTAATTCTCCCTTCTGGTTTGCAATGTTTCTTGTTTCGTATTCTTACAATTTTACATGACCCTGGCTGTATCGATAATCGTATATCCTCTTTCGGAAATAGCCCGGCGGATTTCTTCCACATGGGCATGATTGCGGGTTTCCATCTGAAGGCTGAGATAGCAGCCGTTAATATCCGTTTCTTCGCCGCCATGGTCGTGGCGTACATGGATGACGTTGCCGCCCAAATCGGCCACAATGCCGGCGATTTCCTTAAGCTGCCCGGGCTTATCCGCCAGTTCAATGGTCATATCGCAGAGACGGCCGGCTTTCAGGAGGCCCCGATTAATAACACGAGAAAGAATCGTTACGTCGATGTTTCCTCCTGAAACAAGGCATACTACCTTCTTCCCCTTTACATCCACCTTATTGAACATAGCGGCGGCTACAGAAACGGCTCCTGCCCCTTCCGCAATCAGTTTCTGCTGCTCAATAAGAGTAAGGACAGCCGTTGCGATTTCGTCATCCGAAACGGTAACGACCTCATCCACATATTTGCTTACAATATCATAGGTAAGGTCACCGGGACATTTCACGGCGATACCGTCTGCAAAGGTAGAAACTCTTTCCAGCTCTTCTACCTTTCCATCCTGCAGAGCGTGCTGCATACTGGGAGCGCCCGCCGCCTGCACGCCATATACCTTGCACTTTGGATTCAGGGACTTAATAGCAAACGCTACGCCGGAGATAAGTCCGCCGCCGCCCACGGGGACAATAACAGCATCCATATCGGGAAGCTGGTTCAAAAGCTCCAAACCGATGGTGCCTTGGCCCGCAATTACATCCGGATCGTTGAAGGGATGGATGAAGGTAAGCCCTGTTTCCTTTTGAAGCTGGCAGGCTCTGGTATACGCGTCATCGTATACGCCTTTTACAAGTTCAACCCTGGCGCCATAACTCTTGGTGTTTTCCACTTTTGAGATGGGAGCGCCATCCGGAATGCAGATCGTAGCAGGTATATGGCTTTTCTGCGCAGCCAAAGCCACGCCCTGGGCATGGTTTCCGGCGGAGCAGGCGATAACCCCTTTCTCCTTCTCTTCCGGAGACAGCATGGAAATTTTATAATACGCGCCTCTCACCTTGAAGGAACCCGTTACCTGCAGGTTCTCCGTCTTCAGATACACTTGCGCATCCGGATTGATTTTCGGCGCAGGGATCAAATCCGTTTCCCGGATCACATCCCGCAGAACAAAAGCCGCATGATATACCTTGTCTAGAGTAAGCATGGATAAAGCCTCCAACGTATCAGATTTGAATATACCGGATACAATATTTTCCGGCTCTTATTTCAACATTGCCATGGCGCCCGTCCGAAGGATCTTCAAAACGCCGTAAGGATTATACAACTCAATAAAGGAATTGATGGTGGCAGCGTCCCCCGTAAGCTCCAGGATCATGGAATCCGGCTCCACATTAAGGATCTTAGCACGGAATACATTGGCCATCTCTACCAGTTTTTCACTGTTCTGCACTGTCCTCTTGACCTTCATAAGGACATGCTCCCGAACCACAGCATCTTCCCAGGGAAGCACATCTACCTGCACAATATCGATAAGCTTGCTCAGCTGCTTATCTACCTGGCGAATGATCCTGTCATCGCCGGATACCACAATCAGAATACGGGAAAACTTCGTATTCTCCGTCTGGGCTGCTACAATGCTCAGGATATTATAACACCGGCGGCTGAAAAGTCCCGCAATACGGAGAAGCACTCCGGAACGGTTCCTTGCCAGAACAGAAAGAATATATTCCTTCACAGGAGAAGGATTTGCATTGGTATATTCCATATTGGCACCTCACATTTCCAGAATCGGATCTTCCACAGAAGCGCCAGCCGGCACCATGGGAAGAACATTGATATCCCTGCTAATCAGGCAGTCGATGAGAACCGGCCCCTTTTCATTAAGGGCTTCTTTGAGCACCGGCTCAATATCTTCCTTCTTTGCAATCCGCAGAGCCTTAACGCCAAAAGCTTCCGCCAGCTTGCAGAAATCCGTATTGGGATCCAGATCCGTCTGGGAGAACCGCCAGCCATAGAACAATTTTTGCCACTGGCGTACCATACCTAAAACGGAATTATTAAGCACCAGCTCAATCATAGGAACATTGTAAGCTGCTGCAGTTGCGAGCTCTGTGCAATTCATATGGAAGCTTCCGTCCCCGGCAACATTGATCACGCGTTTTTCCGGACAGGCAATCTGTGCGCCGATAGCGGCGCCCAAACCATACCCCATGGTACCCAAACCGCCGGAAGAAAGGAACTGGCGAGGGCTGCGGAAAGTATAAAACTGAGCGGCCCACATCTGGTGCTGCCCTACGTCGGTAGTAATCACCGCGCTGTTCTCCGTAAGTCTGGAAAGGGTCTCCAACACTTCCTGGGGAAGAACGTCATCCTCTTTTTCCCCTTTCTGCTGCAGGGGATATTCCTTTTTCCAGGCAGCTATGGAATCCATCCATTCCTTGTGCTCCCGTTTCTCCAGAAGGGAATTGAGTTTTTCCAGGATCTCCTTGGCGTCTCCCTTCATTTTCAGCTGCACATCTATATTCTTATTGAATTCCGCCGTATCGATATCGATTTGAATAATCGGGCAGTGCCGGGCAAAAAGCCCCGCGTTGCAGAGCACCCTGTCTGAAAAGCGAGTGCCTACAGCTACAAAGAGGTCGCAGTTCTTAATAGCTAAAGCCGCCGTATTGGTTCCATGCATACCCAGCATTCCCATGTAGCGGGGATTTTCCTGATCGAATCCGCCCTGACACATAAGGGAACAGGAAACCGGCGCATCCAGCTTATCCACGAAGGTATTAAGCGCATCGGCCGCTCCGGAAGAAATCACGCCGCCTCCGCAGTATACAAAGGGCTTTTCTGATGCGTTGAGCAGCTGCAGTGCCTGTTCAAACCGTTCCTCTATAGGGAAGGGTTCCTCAAACAGGGGTTTAGGTTCCGCAGGAACATATTCGCAGGTATGAGCCGTAATATCCTTAGGAATATCTACCAGAACAGGGCCCTTTCTCCCGCTCTGGGCAATTTGGAAAGCCTCCCGAAGAATATCAGCCAGATCATGGACATCTTTTACTATATAATTGTGCTTGGTTATGGGCATGGTAATACCGGTAATATCCACCTCCTGGAAGCTGTCCAAGCCCAAAAGGTTCAGATTTACGTTTCCGGTAATGGCAACCATGGGCACGGAATCCATATAGGCAGTTGCGATACCTGTCACCAAATTTGTGGCCCCAGGGCCGGAAGTTGCAATACACACTCCCGTTTTCCCGCTTGCACGTGCATATCCGTCCGCCGCGTGGGCAGCTCCTTGCTCATGTGCAGTACGAATATGGCGAATCTTATCCTTATATTCATATAGGGCGTCATAAATATTCAGCACCGCCCCGCCCGGATACCCGAATACAGTATCCACGCCCTGCTCCAGCAGGCATTCCATTATGATTTGCGCTCCAGTAAGCTGCATATAATTCCCTCCTGATCCGTATATCTATTCATTTCTGGGTTTCTGTTTTGAAAGTATTTCCAGGCATTCCAAAAGCTCCTGCCCGAAAAGCCAAAACGTACAAAAACAAATTTGCATCCAGCCGGGCTCATGGGCCGCCTGAAAACAAAAAATGCCCGTCTCCACATAGAGACGGGCTAAAACGCTCGCGGTACCACTCCACTTGCCGAAAAACGGCCACTCTGCGCATCCAACAATGCGCTCCCCTGTAACGGAAGGATCCCGTGCGATACTTACTTTCCCGCCTTCCAAACATTCCGCCGGAAAACGGTATTCAGCCGCATGCTCCGGGGTGATTTCCTGCAGATTCTGCGCCGCCTTGCACCATCCGGCGGCTCTCTGAAGCAGCTTTTCTGCTGTCCGTCCCCATCTACACATATCCTGCTATAAAACTGTCGGTTTCTCTTTTCCATAAAAGTCCTGCCGTAACAGAGCACCTTTTATCTTTATAACTATACTACAGGAAAGCGCTGCTGTCAAGAGTTAACCGCCCTGAGAGTTTGCAAAGTGTAGGTGTTCCATCATAAAATTGCAACGCCTACACCCTGCAGATACCTGTATGCTATTTTTCCTAGCTGCATACTGCATATTTACCATTGCGTTTACCAAATTAGTAACTATCCAACAGCAAAGTGAATCAATCATCCGTTAAATTAGCCGAAACTAAAAATCAGACCCACCCAATAAAAGTCTCTGGCAAATTACGCATTCGTAATAAAAATGGAAGGAACGCCGCATTTCATACTATTATGCTACAGGGAATTCTTTTGTAAGACTCTGGGCGTTATCAAAGCTAATAAGCAGGCTGACCTCAAACTGAACCGGAGACTCAGAATCCAAAACAAATGCAGCTTGGCAGCCGGCTAATGTAGCGCCAGGTTTTACTTCTTTTTGCGCGATTCCGGCATCATAAACATCAAGGTCAACAGAAATCGCTCGATCAAGCTCTACTCCATCCTGGAATGCTTCGGTGTTTAAAGCTGTCAGAGGGGTTGCTCCTTCGGTGGAATTGTTGGTAAAGTCATAGTTGACCACGATCATTTTATTTCCCTCATAATCTTCACCAAATGTACAGTCCTGAATTGTTACGGTATAATCACCAACTTCACCGGAAGCTTGAGCTTCTCCGTTTTCTGCTGCAGAAGACTCTGAGGGAACTTCAGACTCTTCCGCCGACTGAACGGCTGAAGATGCAGTAGACTCTTCCGAAGCTTCGGATTCTTCTGTTTCCTGCACCGTTGACGACGTATCGGTTGATTCCCCCGCAGAACTGGATGTTTCAGGAGTGCCGCAAGCTGCCAGACTGAAACTGATTAGTGCCACCGCAACGATTGCTAAGAGTGTCTTTTTCATAGTGCTACCTCTTTCTCAATTTGTTAGTGTTGCAAACCCGCATCTTACCCTCCATCTCCCTCCTCTTTTGTGCGGCAAATTTTGCATATTAACATTATTCTGTCACAATTAATCATAAAGGTCAATAGAAGGTAAGAAAAAAACACATATCATGAAAGCAATTTCTATCGAAGATATCCTTCAGTCATCAGACCATTTTTCCCGTAGATCGCTGCCAAAGCAAATATTCTCTTACCGTCTCCGTTCTACCTTACCAGAACTTAATTTTTACATACTGCAAGGGACTTTCTCTTTTCCGCTATTTTACTTTCTGCAGAAAATTTCCAAAACCATTTTCAGAAAACGATGCGAGACAAAAATCCTATGCATACTCAAATACTATTTCCATATACGCATGATATGCAAAAATAATTTTTTTCAATTTTCAGCCGCAGTCTTTTCCAAAGAATGAAGCATTTTTCGGACGTATATTTTAACCTTTGCGTCCGCATACTACATCTGCGCCTCTTTTTCATTCTCTATTGAGAAAGGAAGGATTCAAATGCTGGATAAACTTGCACTGCTGCTGACAATTGTCGGCGGCCTCAACTGGGGCTCCATTGGTATTTTCCAATTCGACCTGGTAGCCGCCATCTTCGGCGGGCAGGACGCTTGGGGAAGCCGGATCGTGTATACGGTCATTGCCCTGGCTGCCCTGTGGTGCATTTCCCTGTTTTTCCGGGATACTCCTGTTACCAGGGAAGAGTAAACACACGCAACTGCTTTTTTTACCCACAGGCGCAACTAAAATATACGGAGGTTTTTTCCTCCTTCCGATCCAATAATCGGAAAAAAACACTGCCGGAAACATTTCCGGGGCTTTCTTGTATCGCTCCGGCATATATTCCAGCAGTGTTTTTTCATATCTTGTATAAAGCAGAAAAAATTTTATACTAAGCCTTTCTCAGGAAACCACGGGATGTCCTCTGTATTCCTGCAATAGGAGAACAGCAACGGTTATATCGTCATCCCTTCCGTCCTGTCTCTGGAGTACTGCTTTTTCCGTAAGCTTTTCCGCCAGTTTCTGCGGCGAATCTCCATCCCATTCTTCCAATTCCTTTAAGATCCATTCGGATCCGCCGGCAATGGCACCATCGCTGACCAGAACCGCCAGATCCCCATCCTCCAGCGTTTCGTTGAGCTTAGAAAACCGTACTTCCCGCAAAATACCTGCCGGAAGGGACGGCGCCTCTACCATAAAGGCCTCTCCGCCTTTCCGAAGAAACGATACAGGAGCGCCCGCCTTGCAGAATTCCGCTTCACCTGTAAACAAATCCACTGAGCAAAGATCCAGAGTAGCCAGGGATTCATCTCCAGATTTCGCCATCAGCGCCGCATTGACTATTTTGAGAGATGCGTCCACACCTACGCCTGCCTCCATAAGCTTTGAGAGAATCCCGCTGGCCATAGTTCCGTCTACGGCAGCCCGGCCTCCCGTTCCCATACCGTCGCTTATAACCAGATGTTGGCGGCCGCTGCCATCCTGGAAAGCCTCCCAGCTATCCCCGCAAAGCCTTCCGTTTCCGCAAACATGCTGCGCCATCCCAAGGCGCGCTCTGTATACGGGGCGCTCTGTCAATACTATGCGGCAGGTATCCCCCGCAGGGTGGACAGCCGGGATGGCAAATGTGCGGCCGCATGCTCTGGAAATCCGTTTTGTCAGCTCCCCTTTGTGGAAGCGCATTCTGTCGCCTCTCACAATTTCCGCTTCCACCGTCATATGGTCAAAGCGATCGATCCGGCAGGAAACCTCTACCGGAGAAAGCCCCGATTCCTGCAATATATCCCGAACACAGCTGGCCGCCGCCGTATCTATGCGCTCGTAAAGTTCCAGTTCTCCGGCCATGCTCTCCAAAATACTGCCTACTGTCGTAAATTGTTCCGCTACCAACTCCCGTATCTGGCCTGCCCGTCTTTCCGCCGTTTCCCGAAGGGCGAATTCCCCGTAATGCCTGTTGACGGCAGAAGCCATCTCTTCCAAGCGGACACATTTAGCGGAAAACGCCTCTGGAAAATCTTCTTTTGTCACAAAACCGTTTTTTCGGAGGATCTCCGTAAGGGAGGATATATTTTCCGTATCCCCCGGCCCGTCCTTCTCCCGGCAGAAAACTTTCATCCCACAATTCCGGCAGGCCTCTGCAAAGGCCTTTTGATAGACGCCTTCTATATCCGGCGCTCCGCTGAAAGAGAGCTTTTCCGAAACCTCTGAAACAGAACGGGAAACGTCACCCAAGGCTCTTGCGGCATGATCCAGCCGCATAACCATAGAACGCCGAAGGCTTTCCGAGCGCATGGGATCCGCATCTTTCCGCAGAAAACGCACTGCGCTTTGCCCGGCCCTTTCCGGCAGAATGAGGAAAAGCACCGTAGCCGCTGTGACTTCATAAAGACCTGTCAGAGCAAGAGAGGAATTTCCCATCTGCAAGGAAGCAATTCCGTTGCTGAGAATGAACGCCGCCGCACATGCCAGTCTGCCGCCGGCGGAAAAAAGTCCTGCCGTGAGACCTCCCATAGCATAGCCAGCTGAAAGATAGCTGAGCCCCGAGGTCGCCAGGCTAAAAAACACACCGGAAGCCACCCCTGCGATGCTGCCTCCCGCCGCTCCGCCGTAGGCTGCAGCAAAAAGTATTCCCAGCACCGCCAACACATGCCCTACAGAAAAATTGCCCGCCTGCGGCCCCGATAAAGACATAAGCGCAATTCCCAGAGTCAATATAATACAGGCGCTGTCTTGGGAAGAAAGCGCCTTTCCTCCTGTCCTGTCTCCTTTTTTTCGCACATATCTTACCAAGATGGAAGCAGCGCGAGCCATAAAATAAGCGCTTCCGCCGCCCAGGATGGATTCCGCCACCGTTAAAACCACGGTGTTAGCCGAGGAACCATTAACACCAGCCACCGCCAGGCCGGTAGCCAGGATGGGAAGAAGGGAAACCACAGGAGCAAATACCGGGTGGTTCCGCAGGCGCATCAAATCGCTTAAAGTCCACCGAATAGCGGCGGCTGCCAATACCGCTACGATATAACGGGCCGGAACCCAGGCATAACCCGGTAATAAATATCCGAAAACAGCGCCCAGAACCGCAGCCCACATATTTTTTTGGGGTACCGCCGCCACTGCCGCCACTCCAAACGGAGCGCACTTTGTAAATACAATTCCTTTGGAAAATACCAAACCTGCTGTAAAGGCCGTTAAATGGCCCGCCATGCTCCTAATGGCAGGATACACGGCTTCCCTCCAGCCAGCATAGGGAACTGCCTCTGGTTTCGTCACGTTCAAAGGATCACCTCATACCAATTAACCATAGTAGAGGGGACTGCATGTCCGGCCTGCAAAAAAGGCCTGGGCAAACTGTCATATTTTCCCACCTCTCCGCATATAGTATACGGCCCCATATAGTGCAATCTGTGTCAAAGCCCGCCGTCTGTTTATGGAAGTATTTGCTTTACCAAAGGGCTTGCTGAAGAATAAAAACGGAAAAAGAAGCAGTATGACGAAGAAATGTTCAAATACATGTGAATAAGGAAAAGCAAATGACAAAAACAGACACTATTTAACCCGAAAAATGCGAAATTTTTCTCCATACACAAAAAACCGGCCCCGCGCATGCGCAGAGCCGGTTTTTAAAAAGAAACCAATTATTGTTTTTCAAATGTAAGTTTTGCTCCGGAAGCTTCCATGGTAAGTGCCCCATTTTCAAGGGTCATTTCCTGATCTTCTCCATCCACCGTAACTACAACGGTTGTGTTATCCTTTGCTTCCCAGGTTCCTTCGCCACTCTCTCCAAGAGTGCTCTCCATAGTTGCCTTTCCGTCTTTTTCAAGGGTGATGGTTATTTCGCCTATTGCGCTTTCCAGAAGCTCTGCTTCCAAAGTCACTCCAGCGGATTCCCCTTTGGTCAGCTTCCAGGTGCCTTCAAACGGAGAAGCACCGGCGCCTGCGCATCCTGCCAGCAAAAAGAGGCAGGAAAAAACGACTGCCATAAACAATGCCAATTTCTTTTTCATGTTCTAAATTCCTTAATCGAAATTTGGGTATTCACCCAAGGCCCAGTATACTGCTCATTCGATATTTTTGCAAGGAAAAAGAATATAATTGGCATCCATTTTATGTAATACTATAATTTTTCTTAAAAAATCAATGCTATTCAGCTGTTTTCTGCCCGAATCCATAGAAGAAGCTCTTCAGGGGAAGCCGCAATATGGCTTGCATGATTCTTTTCCAGTTCCTCTCTATCCCGGAACCCCCAAAGCGCACCGACCGTTTCCATCCCGGCTGCCGCACCAGTTTTCATATCCACATCCGTATCTCCTACATAGAGACACTGGGAAACATCCGCTCCCAATTCTCTCGCGATAAGGAGGGCACCGTCCGGCGCGGGCTTTCGTGGGAAACCCTCCCGCTGGCCGAACACCTTATCAAAGGTTCCGGAAGGGAAAAACAAGCGAACAATTTCCTCTGTTACATTATGAGGCTTATTGGATAAAACAGCCAGCTTCAATCCGAGAGCTTTTAAGCCCTGCACCATACTTAGGACACCGGGGTATTCCTGCAGATTACACAAAGGATCACTCTCATATAGCTGATCATAAACTTTCCGCAGAAAGCGCACATCTTCTTCTGTATAAAGGCCCGGCCCTGCGGCGGCTTCCAGCATGCCCCGCATCAGAGCGTCTGCCCCATTTCCCGCCAAATAGCGGTACGTCTGAACAGGAAGAGCTCTGTATCCACTGCGCACCAACGCTTCATTGGCAAAATTGGCTATGGAGGAAAGGCTGTTCACCAGCGTACCATCCAGATCAAAAATGCACACCTTTTTCTGTTTCTTTTCCATTGGCTTACCGCCGCCTTTCCTTGATACTTTTTATAATGTCCTATTTTCATGCAGTGCGCCTGCGCAAAATTTTGCGAGCGCTCTCCAGGAGCTCTTTCATATTCAACAGAAGCATAACTACCGTAATTAAAGAACACCACAGAATCCATAAAGGAACTTCTTTTATCATAAGGTAACATTCACCCATAACCAAAATAAAGTTCACACAAAGCTGCAGCCAACGAAACCGTATCTGCACATATTTACGGGTATCCAGAACCCGTATAAAGAACACCAGGAAATAGCTTGCCAGAGACGCCATTGCCGCTCCGTTGACTCCATATGTGGGGATAAGCTGTAGATTCAGGAATATATTGGCCCCTGCTCCAATGGCTGTGGTGACCATAGAATGAAGGCTTTTCTTTTCCGTCATATAAATGCTTCCCATAAAATCCACCATACAGGTAAAGGTAGTTGTTACTACCAGAATGGGGACATACTTCCAACATTCATAATACGCATCGGATACCAGAATCCGTATCATCACACGGCAAAACAGAATCACACCGGAAGCTGCCATAAATAGAAGGGACGAATATGTGTTAAACACTTTGGTAAAAAATTTATTTCTGCCCTGCATTTCCGTAAATGCACTCATCTGCCAGGCATCAGAAAAAATTCCGGCTAAAAGGATTATCACATTTGGAATCTTATAGGCAGCCACATATAAGCCATTATAGGACTGCCCCATGAAAGCAGCAATCATAAGTCTGTCGCTGAGATTGATGATCCACCAAAAAATCGTATTGGGAATAAGCGGCAGAGCATACCGGAGCATGGATCTGCTTACACCCAGATCTATGCCGCGGAAACGGAGGAATTTCTGCAGATCAGCGCAGAAGAAGAGGAAACATGTGGAGAGAAAATCCGCGGTTATGATAGCCAGCACATATCCCACAACACCCCAGCGAAGCACCACAAGATAAATTACATTGAAAAGAATTGTCAAAGCTGTACTTAAAATGCCGTTGACGGCATACAGCCTGACCATCCCTCTTGCGCGGACAAACTGATGACACAAAGACCGCATGGCGGATGTAAAAGAAAACACCACCAGCAGCAGGAGATTCTGCGAAACGTGTTCCGACGACATCTCCATCAGCTGCATTAGCGGAGATAGGATAGGAACCAGAACAGGCTGAAGACAAAAAAGAATCACTCCGCCCAGAAGAATCATAAAAAAGCCCGTTGAAAACACATCGCTTTTGCGAATGTTTTTTTCCAGGCCAAACCGGATAATGGCGTTGACAATTCCTAAAGTAATCAGAGGAATCAACAGGTTCCCCATATCCACAATGGTATTGGTGATGCCGTATTCCTCTGTGGAAAGCACACGCGTATACAGAGGCATCAAAAGGAATACTAAAACTTTCGAGCTGAAAGTTCCAACTGCAAAAATCAGCGTATTGGAAACCAGTCTTTTATACTTATCCAAAGCAAAACCTCAATTCCATCAGTCATTTGCCGCAACTGCACAGGCGGCTGGAAAAAGACGAAGAAAATCGGAGAAAACTAGCTGTTTGCCCGTGCTGCATTTCGAACAATACGAAAAAACCTTGCCTGGTTTTACCGCAAACCCCGCAAAGATTTTGAAACTCCTCAATGATACCAAGCAAATACATACCCTTATTACCTTATTTTGCTTATTATACCTTTTTTTTACCAGAAATGCAATCGCATTCCCATTCTGCCTCTTTTGGCAGGAAGGAGTTTCCTTGGTTGAAGGCAGAAAAAGAAAAGATACTAAGAGACGGGGGAACATGCTGTATTCCTCCGGAAAGGAAGGATATACAATGAACGGAGTCAACGACTTCTTTTCTACCAACGACAACAGCGCTCTTGGTTATCTGCCTCTCCTCCAGCCTTTTGACCTGGACAAAGACAGACAGTCGTATTTTCTTTCCCTGCCTGAAAACGAACAGTTGGAAATTCTGAAAGAAAGCAGAGGCTCTGAAGAAATCCTGAGAAAACGTATTGAGGATAGACGCCTCTGCGACTGAAAACAGAATGTAAACCTGTAATTTTCCAAGAGCCCGATGCGGATATATAGACCGGTATAAAAAATATCCGCATACACATGTAAAATTTTTTATTTGTGGCAAATAAAACGTTTCCACCGGTCAGACACAGCAGAGGCAGTTTAGAAAGCTGCCCCTGCTTTTCTGTTTTTGAAAATTTCTGGTTATACTAAAAATGCTCAGAAAACAAAAGTAGTATTTCCTATCTCCATAGCTGTTTCCGAATATTTTTTATATATCCTTCGAAAACTATTGATTTTGAAAACAAAAGAAAATACAATAAAAGGGAGTTGTATAAAAGCAATAAAAACCACAAAAAGAGGAGGATTTGTATGTCTACATATGCTGATTTAACTGCTCTTATGGAGCAGTATGCCAGTAACAGCCTGGCAGGGTGCAGTTGTGCACTTGCAAAAGACGGAGAAATTGTCTATGAGAATTACGCAGGTTTTGCCGACCTAGAAAATCGGGTTCCTTTTGGCCCTGATACGGTATGCCGGCTGTTCTCCATGACAAAAGTCATTATTTGCACAGCCGCCATGATGCTCTTTGAAAGAGGAAAATTTCTTCTGAACGATCCGCTCAGCGAGTATTTCCCCGAATACGCCTCTCCCATGGTGGCAAAAAAAGCTCCCGACGGAACCGAATACGTGGAAAAAGCGCAAAACCCTCTCCTGGTAAAGCATGTATTTTCCATGGCCTGCGGGCTTCCGTATACAAACCCCGGAAGCGTTACAGGCCGCGCTATGATGAAAGTGCAGAAAGAACTGCGGGAAAAATATGGAAGATATGATCTGCAGACGGAAATCAAGGCTATGAGCCAGGTACCCATTGCCTTCGAGCCGGGAACCCATTTTCTCTATGGCTATGGCCATGAGCTGGTAGCGGGTCTTATTGAAAAAGTATCCGGAAAAAGCGTGGGGCAGTTCCTGAAAGAAGAAATTTTTGAGCCCTTGGGCATGAAGGATACAGCCTATCGTTTCTTTGGGAACATTCCTTCCAGAATGGCTGTTGTGTATGCTAAAACTCCCGAGGGTAAACTGGTTCCCAGCGAAACCCAGTTCAATGAAATGCATGCTCCTGACAATCCCTATGAAGCAGGCGGCGCAGGCCTCTTCTCCACTCTGCGGGATTATGTGACCTTCTCTCAGATGCTGGCCTGCGGCGGAACCTATAAAGGACAAAAATTCATAGGAAAACATACCATCGACCTGATGCGCACAAACCAGATGAACGAAGATCAGCTTCGGGATTTCCACAATCCTTATCTGGATGGTTACGGTTACGGTCTCGGTGTGCGGACTATGATGGCTCCCGGAGCGGGAAACAGCAACACGCCCGTGGGAGAATTCGGTTGGACCGGTATGCTGGGAACCTGGGCTTCCATCTGCCCGGAAGAAAAGTTCTCGGCTATTTACATGCACCAGATGATCCCCAACGAGGAGCTCTACCATCATCATCGTATCCGGGCTATTGCCTATGGAACGCTGTAACTTTTAAAATCTTCTGAAAAATATAGAATAGACGGCTGAAAGTCTCTATCCCCATACAAAGCAAAAAGGAACCGGAAAAACCGGTTCCTTTTTATGTGCATATTTTCCATCTAATAATTTCTAGAAAACACTACCGGGCGTCAACCCTCTTCTTTGGCTCTGTATTTCTCAATTTCCTCAAAGGTATCAGAAGGGAATTTCCGCTTTTTATAATAATAGTACCGATCCTCTTCCGTAATAGGCCGAATAACGCGGCAGGGGTTCCCTGCTGCCACTACATTATCGGGTATATCTTTTGTAACAACACTGCCGGCGCCGATTACCACATTATTTCCGATATGTACTCCCGGCGTGATTACCGTATTGCCTCCGATCCAACAGTTATCCCCGATCGTGATGCCGATACCATACTCATAAGCGGAGTTGCGCGCCACAGGATCAATGGGATGCCCTGCTGTATAGATAGCCACATTGGGAGCCAAAAGGACATTCTTCCCAATTATCACTTTCGCTACATCCAAAATGGTGCAGTTATAATTGGCGCAAAAATTTTCTCCCACTTCAATATGGGTTCCGTAATCGCAGTAAAACGGAGGGTTTACAAATATATTTCCCCCTGTTTTCCCCAGAATTTGCCGGATCATGCTGGAAAGACCCTGAAAATCGCTAGTATCCATTGTGTTGAACTTTTGCAGCTTTTTTCGGGTTTCGGCCTGCTCTGCCATAACATTTTCATCGGAAATATAGGGTAATTCCTTATCCCGCCGTTCTATATGGTTTATCGTTTCCTCCATTTTGATTTCCTCCTGTTTGTCTTTTGCTTTTACATGGTTTCCAAGTGCTCGTGTTGCTCCGATAGAATCCGGTTAGAACTTTTCTTTGCTTTTTATAGAGAAAGCTTGTCTTCCTCCATACCACAATTATATTTTCTTCTGAAACGTTGCGCAAGATATTTATTTGTTCCTCTTGCTTAGCCGATCTGTGCCTTTTCTGATTTTCCTTTCCTTACGGAAAGGGTTATGGTAGAATATAATATAGAAAGAACATAAAAAATTGCGGTAAGCGCTTTTAAACACTCTTTGGCAAAGGAGGATTCCATATGGACGCAAGCTTTCGTCCCCTTATTCTGGGAGCCGTATTTGATATGGACGGTTTGATGTTCGATACAGAGAGTATGTTCCTGCATGTATGGAAACAGGCGGGCGACGACTGGGGTCTGGGGGATATTTCCCAAATTGGCTACAGTATGCTGGGCGTCAACACCGCAGAATCTGAAAAAATCATACGGGATTCCCTGAAATCAAAAATAGATGTGGATTCTTTCCTTACGTATTTCCGTAAGCTGCATACAGAATACAGAAGCTCTCATCCGGTGCCCCCAAAGCCCGGCCTGTATACGCTTCTGGAATATCTAAAAGAACAAGGATACCGCACGGCAGTAGCTTCTTCCAGCGGGCGGGAAATGGTTTTGCATTGCCTGCGGCAGACGGATACCGAAAAATATTTTGATTTTGTCCTTTGCGGGGATATGGTCAGCCGGTCCAAGCCCGATCCCCAGATCTATCAGACTGCTTGCCAGGCGCTAGAGCTTCTCCCGAACCAATGCATCGCTCTGGAAGATTCTTTAAATGGAATCCGCTCCGCCAGCAGCGCCGGGCTTTACCCTATTATGGTTCCCGATCTGATAGAGCCTACAGAGGAAATTCAGAAACTTCTGTTCCGCTGCCTGCCGGAATTATCGCAGGTTATCCCCCTTTTGAAAGAACGCCCAGGCCCGGGCAGCTTCTGAAGGAACTTTCCACGGCATACATATTTTCAGACAGTATTCACCTATAGGAAGGAGTTGAGCCTATGACCGAATATGACAATAACCATTCCAAAACAGAGGTATCCATTCAATACCTGCATCATAGTGGATTTCTTATAGATACAGGCATACGCAAGCTGGTTTTCGATTGGGACGGTACTTCTCCCGCCCCGGAAATTGGTGATAGTCCCTGCTGTATTTTCGTCTCCCACGGGCATGGGGATCATTTCAGCCGGAAGATTTTTTCCCTGCGGGAGAAATCTCCTCAGGCTGTTCTGCTTCTTTCCGATGATATCCGCCCGAGAAAAGGCTCTATTTCCATAGGACCCAACGAGACGAAAACGATATCCACCCCGCTTTCCCTTTCCTCAGAAAAAGAATCCTCAGAAAGTTCCCTTCCACCCATAACGGTCCGCTCTCTGCTCTCCACGGATGAAGGGGTGGCTTATCTCGTATATGCAGATGGCCTTACCATGTATTTCGCGGGAGACATGAACTGGTGGTATTGGGAAGACGAGCCGGATCCCTGGAATCCGGATATGGCCCAGATGTATAGGGAGCGGATAGACTCTCTCCGGGGCGAAAAAATCGATCTGGCTTTTGTGCCGGTAGATCCCCGTCTTGGAAATGAAATGCTCCTGGGTCTGGATTATTTTATGACCACGGTAAACGCCCAGTTAGTATTCCCCATGCATTTCTGGGATGATTACTCTGTTTATGCATCCATACAAACGGATCCCCGGACCGAAGGATACAGAGACAAAATCATCCGCATATCCCAGCCCGGGGAATGGTTCACGTATACAAAGCAGAAATAAAAGCTGGAAAGAGCCCCGCCGCAGAGGGAAAACCTCTCTCAGCGATCCAGAATCTCGATCCAATATCCGTCCGGATCTTCTATAAAATAGAGATCCATCTCTTTGTTTTCAAAACAGATGCAGCCCATTTCTTCATGGAGGGAATGGGCTTTTTTCTTATCCTCCACTCGATAGGCAATATGGAATTCCCCTTCTCCCAGATCATAGGGCTGGGGATGATCCCGAAGCCAGGTGAGCTCCAAAAGAGAATCGGTGGAACCGTCCCCCAGAAATACAATAACAAAAGCGCCGTTGGGTTCTTCCACCCGCCGGACTTCCCTGAGCCCCAAAGCTTTTTCATAAAAGGCCAGACTTTTTTCCAAATTGCAAACATTAAAGTTGGTGTGGAGATATTTTGCCATACTCTTCATTCCTTTCCCAGTTGTATTCCCAATGCGGCAAAATGGGAAAATCCCTCTCCAAAAGGAAACGAAATCTTCCAAACGCACTTCCTTCCAGCACGAATCATTTTACTGTAAGGCTCTTTAGAAATGCCTCTTTCGCTTCCGTCAAATCACTGCCATTTACCGATGTAAAGATCACAATGACCGTTTGTTCAGAGGCATCGATAAAATACTGCTGGAACACTATGGGAACATCATCTTTTTTGACGGAATACTCCACCATATACATGTTAAATTCGCCGAAGGTATCCTTCTTGTAATCAGAAAACTGGAATGCATCCAAGGAAGCGTATTCCTTTTCGGCAGCCGCTTCAAAGTCTTCCCGTGTGTAAGAATCGAAAGAAGCATCCTTTTCGCTAACTTGCACAGAAATGGTATTAGCTGATTTTTCCGGGTAATTATCGGGAACAAATACTACCTGAGAAGAATCTTCTTCCAGCAGTTTCCATCCCTCCGGCAACTTGCAAGTATACCCGTCCCCCACATAGGAACCATCCTCTTTCAGGCCCAATTCCTCTTGAGAGGAGGTCTCCTCATCCTGTGAAGAGGCTGCGGAGGAAGAAGATGCAGTTGAGGAAGAACCCGTGGAATTCTCCGAATTTTCCGATGAAACCGCAGAGGACACGGCTTGAGAAGACGAGGATTGGGTGGATTCATCCGAACTGTTCCCCGAACAGGAAACAGCTGATGCCATCAGCAAAAAAGAAAGCAGACACAGTATAATTTTTTTCATGGTATTTCTCCTTTTCCGGCGCTCAAAAATTACGCCATTTTTTATGTATGATCTCAGAATCGGATGCTTTTATTTTCTTTCGGGGATCGTAAGAACACACAAAACGGGATATATCCTGCTTATGTAGGGCCGTAAGACAAAACAAGAAAATTAGGAAACCTCCTTTTTCTGAGCCAGTTTTGCCGGATGAAGCAGGTGTTCCTTTGTGTCCGCCGGCCCATATCCAAAAATTCGCCGGTAAGACCGATAAAAGGTGGAATAATCCCGGAAACCTGCATTCAAAGCCGCCTCTGTTGCAGACTGGCCCTGCAGCAATAGCTGCTGCGCCAATGCCGAACGCTTAAAACCAATGTAATTTCCAACGGTGGTTCCCGTAGTAGACTGAAACACACGGTTTAAATGGTTCTTGCTGATAAAAAAGTGATCGGCAATTTCCTTTAAGGGAAGCGGTTCCGAAAGATGGTCATTGATATATTGCAGAATCTCCCCGGCCCAATGGGCGCATTCCGGCTCCTGGGCAGAAAGGGAGGAACCGCATACCAGGGAAAGCTGCGTCAAAAGAGCTTCCAGCCTGCAGCGGACAGCCACCTGCCGCAAAGGCCCTTGTATATCCTGGCATTGCAAAAGGGAATCACAGTATTGCCGGAAACGGAAGGGCTCTCGAAGGTTTATGTGCATTTTTCCGCTAAAAAAAGGCCGAAGAAGTAAGTTCCTTTCCTCCTGGGGCAGAATTTCCGGAAGAAAATGGAGAGCATAGCGTTCATAGGGTTCGCTGGATTCCACCTGCACCCCATGAAAAGCCTTGGCCGGGATCAGAAGCAGGCTGTTCGGCTCGGGCAGAAAAAGCCTTCCTTCCACCCGATACTGCACTCTGCCGCTAATAAGATAATAGATTTCATAAAAACTATGGCAATGAAGATCAAAGGATACACTGGAGCTGGTTGTGATACTGTGGTGGCAGTGTATGTTTTCCTCCTGCAGCTCCGTTTTGGAATGCAAAACCTCTCCCCCCTTCCATTCTCTTCTCCTTATTTTCAATCCTTAGTTCCGACTATACTACATTATGGTGATTTTTGCAATGTAAATCTTCCCCTTTGCAATGGAAGATTTTATTCGGAATGGTATACTTTCCTTGTAAATGAATATAAAAACGGGTGCAAAGAGTTGTATGTTCAGGGGCAGGAAGAATCCCTGTATCCGGATTGCAGAAAGCATTTGAAATCCGGGTTTTCTGCCCTAAAATGCGCTATTTAAAAAGATAAGGAGTTGTTTTCTATGATGACTTTAGGCGCTCAGCTGTATACTCTGAGAAGCTACACGCAAAACGAAGAGGATCTTGCCTACTGCCTCAAAAAAGTAGCGGAAATCGGCTATACCACTGTGCAAATCTCCGCTGTGGGGCCCATCCCGGCAGAAACCATTCGGGAACTTTGCGACAAAAACAACCTAAAAATCGTTCTTACACATACGGATGTGAACCGCATTCTGCGCGATACAGATGCGGTAATTCGGGAGCATGAAATCATGGGATGCCCCTATATCGGCATCGGCTATATGCCCGATAAATATCATAACGGTGAATGGATTACCCACTTTGCGCCGGATTTTAAAGAGACAGCCAAAAAAATAGCCGCTTCCGGCAAACTTCTCATGTATCACAACCATGATTTTGAGTTTCGCAAAATTCCAGAACTTTCCGGAAAACGGATTCTGGAGTATCTTATGGAAAATTTCGGACCGGATGAACTGGGATTTACCTTGGATACATACTGGGTGCAGGCGGCAGGCGGCGACGTTGTGGAATGGATCGACGCTCTCAAAGGGCGGCTTCCCTGTGTCCATCTAAAGGACATGGCCATGGAGAAAAACGGGCAGGTCATGGCCCCTGTTATGGAAGGGAACATGAATTTTCCAAGGATCCTCCGCCATTTGGAAAAAGCGGGAACAAAATACATTCTTGTGGAGCAGGATACTTGTTTGGAAAGCCCCTTCCTCTGCCTTGAAAAGAGCTACCGGAACGTATCTTCTCTGGGATACCGGTGATTTTGTAAAACAATCATGCCCAAAGGGCGCCTTTAAAAAATCAGATCAAATGGGGCAAGGAAAAGGCTGATATACATATCGCTCTCTTTTCCCACCTCCGCTATATGTAAAAAATCTATAAAAAGGGAGAAAAGCTATGGAACAGGTAAAGCTTGGTATTATCGGAGCCGGAAATATGGGATCCGGCCATATTAACAACATTCTGGCAGGGAAAATCCCCGAAGTAAAACTCACTGCGGTAGCCGACCGCCGGGAAAGCCGCCGCGCTTGGGTGAAAGAACAATACCCGGAAGGCGTAGCCATGTTTGAAGAGGGAAGCGACCTGATTAAAAGCGGGCTCTGCGACGCTGTGCTGATCGCCGTGCCCCATTACCAGCATCCCACCCTGGCAATAGAAGCGTTTGACGCAGGTCTTCATGTGCTCTGCGAAAAACCTGCAGGGGTATATACCAAACAGGTTCGGGAGATGAACGAAGCCGCCGGAAAAAGCGGAAAAACCTTTGCTATGATGTTTAATCAGCGCACCAACTGCCTCTACCGCAAAATGCATGAGCTGGTGACAGGAGGCAGCCTGGGAGCCATCAAACGGGTGAACTGGATCATTACCGATTGGTATCGCACCCAGAGCTATTACGATTCCGGCGACTGGCGCGCCACATGGGACGGCGAAGGCGGCGGCGTTCTCCTGAACCAGTGCCCCCATCAGCTGGATCTTCTCCAGTGGATCTGCGGCCTTCCCAAAACTGTGCAGGCATTCTGCCACAACGGCCATTGGCATGATATCGAAGTGGAAGACGACGTAACCGCCTATCTGGAATACGAAAACGGCGCTACCGGTGTTTTCGTCACTTCTACAGGGGACGCTCCCGGCACAAACCGCTTTGAGGTGGATTTGGAATGGGGCAAGCTGGTCTGTGAAAACAACAAGCTCCTTCTCTATAAACTTGCCGAAAACGAACGGGAATTCTGCAAAACCGCAAAAGGCGGCTTTGATTCCCCCGAATGCCATGTGGAAGAAGTGGAAACAGACGGGGAAAACCCGCAGCACGTGGGTGTATTGAACGCCTTTGCCGCCAACATCCTGCATGGGACTCCGCTGGTTGCCAGAGGAGAAGAAGGCATCCGTGGGCTGACTCTTTCTAACGCTATGCATCTCTCCAGCTGGCTTGGCCGCCCTGTAGAAATCCCCTTCGATGAGGATCTTTTCCTGGAGGAACTGAATAAGCGCAGAAAAACTTCCCGCAAAAAGGAAGCTACCGATGTAACCTTTGATACTACGGGCAGCTATTGATGTCCGCCGCAACGCAGGAGGAAATACAATGGAAATGAAAAAACAGGCTTCTCCCATCTATCTTACGGGTTTTTCCGACGAGTCTGCCGAAGACTTTTCGGAACAGCTCCAATATATGCAGGAATTCGGAATCCGATATATTGAGATCCGAAATGCGGACGGCATAAATGTAGCCGACTTTACAAAGGAAAAAAGGGAAGAAATCCGCTTAAAGCTGGAAAATGCCGGAATCAAGATTTCTTCTATCGGTTCCCCCATTGGAAAAATTTCCATTGAGGATCCATTCGAGCCCCATTTTGAATCCTTTAAAAGGGTTGTGGAAACAGCCCAGTATCTGAAAGCCCCCTATATCCGTCTTTTCAGCTTCTATATTCCCAAGGATAAACCGGCCGCAGATTTCCGGGAAGCTGTTCTGGAACGTCTGCACCGCTTTGCCGAATATGCGGAAAAGCAGGACGTGGTTTTGCTCCACGAAAACGAAAAAGGTATTTACGGGGATACGGGAGAACGCTGCGCCGATATTATGAAAGAGCTTTCCAGCCCTAAATTCCGCGCCGTATTTGATTTTGCCAACTTCATCGAATGCGGGGAGGATACGCCGCAATGCTACTCTCTTCTGAAACCCTATATCGAATATATCCATATTAAAGATGTAAGCCGGGAAAAGGGGATTGTGGTGCCGGCCGGATACGGAGACGGAGAAGTGAAACGCATCCTGGGAGATCTGAAAGAAAGCGGTTTTAGCGGATTCCTTTCCCTGGAACCCCATCTTTCCAATTTTGCAGGCCTTCAGGCTTTGGAACAGAACGCCAAAAAACGGGAAACTTCCATGAGCCAGAAAGAAACCTGGAAGCTGGCTCTCGATTCTCTGAAAGCGATTCTTGCTGCACTTTCCTGGGAGGCTGAGGCATAATGGAAAAGAATATGGATTTTAACTGCGGAATTGTGGGATGCGGCGGAATCGCACAAGTGCATGCAGAAACCCTGCATAGGCTCCCCGGAGTGAAGCTTTCCGCCTGCGCGGATATCCGCCCGGAGCGGGCCGAGGCCATGGGAGAAAAATACGGATGCCGCTCATACTCTTCTCTGGAAGAGATGCTGGAAAAGGAAAAGCTGGACGCTCTGCATATCTGCACGCCTCATTATCTCCACGTCCCTATGGCGGAAGCAGCCATAGCAAAAGGGCTGGCTGTTTTTACGGAAAAGCCTCCGGCCATTTCCATGGAGCAGTGGGAACGGTTTTCTTCCCTTGAACAAAAAGGATTTCTTTCTGTTTGCTTCCAGAACCGGTATAATGACAGTGTCCAGTATTGCAAAGAGCTCCTTGCCTCTGGAAAGCTGGGGAAAATACAAGGGGCCCGGGCTTTTGTCACATGGTCCCGGGATAAAGCTTATTACACGGAAAGCGGCTGGCGCGGCAGCCTGGAAACGGAAGGCGGCGGCGTCCTTATCAATCAATCCATCCACACGCTGGATCTCCTCACCCAGTTCTTGGGGCGCCCGGATTGGACGGAGGCCAAAATCTCCAATCACCATCTGAAGGGCGTTATTCAGGTGGAAGACACCATGGAAGCCTATGGGGATTTCCAAGGCATTCCCGCTCTTTTTTACGCCACCACAGCCTATTGCAGCAATTCCCCTGTATTGGTGGAGCTTTCCTGTGAAAAAGGTGTCCTGCGCATGGAAGAGACAAGGGTGGAGTGCATCCTGAACGACGGAAGCTGGGAAGAAAAAGATTTTGCCCGGAGAGAAACGCTGGGGAAAGACTATTGGGGGAGCAGCCACGGCCGCTGCATTGAGGATTTTTACAACCGCCTCCGGAAAGGCGAAAAGCCTCCTATTCCCCCTTCCTCCGTAAAAGACACGGCCGAATGGATGCTCTGCATCTATTCTTCTGCCAGAGAAAAGAACGGAGATACCGTGCTTCTGCCGGAAATTGGATGACAAAAGCCATCATAAAAGGAGTTGTATAACCCATGTGTGCAATCGAAATCGGCTGCTGTGGTTCCCTGAATCAGGCAGAACTTTTCAAAAAATGCGGTTTTCAGTATCTGGAAGCCAATATTTCCGAGATTGTTTCCATGGAGGAAAAAGAATTTCAAGAGGCTCTTTCGCAGATCCGGGAACTGCATTTTCCCGTGAAAGCCGCAAACTGTTTTCTTCCGGGAGACTGGCCCGTAGCCCACGGAGAACGGGATCTGGAAAAAGACCAGGCCTATCTTGAAAAGGCGGCCAAACGCCTTTCTGCTCTGGGATGCGGCGTAGCTGTGTTGGGTTCCGGCGGGGCAAGAGGTCTTTCGGCGGAATACGGGCTGGAAAAAGGCAAAGAACAGTTTCTGTCTTTTTACCGGCAGGCTTTGGAGGTTTTCGCCCCCTACAACCTCTTTATCGCCATAGAACCTCTGCGAAAAACGGAATGCAACTGGCTCAATACCATCGGTGAAACCCTTTCCTATATTGAGGGGATGCCCCAGAAGAACAGGGGCGTTATCTGCGATTTTTATCATCTTGCACAGGAGAACGAGCCCCTGTCCATTTTAAAAACGGCGTCGCCTCTCCTTCGGCACTGCCACATTGCCCATCCTGTAAGCCGCTTGGCTCCCCTTCCCCAGGATGGAGGCGATTACGAAGAGGATTTCCGATTCCTTCTTTCCATTAGCTATACCGGATGCGTAAGTTTGGAAGCAAACTGGCAGAATAGTGAAACCATCCTGAAAGAAAGCGCCGCATATCTGCAGGAATGCCTGCAAAGAGCCGCTCTCTAGCCCTTCTTGGGGTTCGAAAGGGATCCGGTATAAAAAAGAAACCTGTAACCCGGTTAGGAAAGGACGCATCCTTTCCTAACCGGGTCCTTTTCCTCTTGGGGACATTCCCCTTCCGTATCCCTCTGTTGCATCCGGAGGGAAAAAAGGATATGATAGGAAAAGCGAAATTGGCCGGCGTATCCGTATCGGCCGGCAGTATTTTTATGGGCCATACGCCCAGTCAGAAAACATTGTACGAAAAACAGCCAATCGGAGGACTATCATGTATATAGCGGATCTGCATATCCATTCCAAATTTTCCCGGGCCACCAGCAAGGAAGGCATCCCGGAATATCTGGATCTCTGGGCGCGCAGAAAAGGCATCGGCCTTTTGGGCACAGGAGATTTTACACACCCGGGATGGCGGGAAATGCTGCGGGAACGTCTGGAACCTGCGGAAGAAGGCCTGTATACCATAAAACAGGATTTCCGAATACAAGAACCTCCCGGGGAAAACACACCGGCTCCCCGCTTTGTGGTTTCA
Organism: uncultured Clostridia bacterium; assembly: GCA_944380875.1. Lineage (GTDB taxonomy): Bacteria > Bacillota > Clostridia > Oscillospirales > Acutalibacteraceae > UMGS1264. Next base: position 18,656 of record CALWJA010000099.1, on the reverse strand, counting down.
GGAGAAATCAGCTCCATTTACAAAAAGAACGGGAAGGTTCGGAAAATACATAATGTGATACTCCTGCCGGGAATTGAAGAAGCGGAAACCGTGTCCAAAAAGCTGGAAGCTATCGGGAACCTCCATTCCGACGGCAGGCCCATTCTGGGGCTGGACAGTAGGGATCTTTTTGAAATCGTCCTTACCTGCTGCCCTTCCGCGATTTTAATTCCGGCACATATATGGACACCCCACTTTTCTCTTTTCGGGGCTTTTTCCGGCTTTGACACCATAGAGGAATGCTATGAGGATATGACCCCGTATATTCATGCCCTGGAAACAGGCCTTTCCTCCGACCCGCCCATGAACTGGCGGCTTTCTGCGCTGGATTCCTATACCCTCGTTTCCAACTCCGACGCCCATTCCCCCCAAAAACTGGGCAGGGAAGCCAACCTCATAGATGGGGAACTCTCCTTCAGTGGCCTGAAACAAGCTATAGAGACGGGAAAAGGCTTTGAAGGAACCATCGAATTCTTCCCGGAAGAAGGGAAATATCATTTCGACGGCCATCGGAACTGCCATCAGTGCCTATCCCCTTCTCAGGCCCGGGAAACGGGCGGAGTCTGCCCTATCTGCGGAAAAAAGCTTACTACCGGTGTTCTCCACAGAGTAGAAGAATTGGCGGACCGCCCTGAAGGCGCCAAGCGCGCCAACGCAAAACCCTTTGAGAGCCTTGTCCCTCTGGGAGAGGTCGTTGGAGCTTCCCTGGGCGTTTCCGCAGGCAGCAAAAAAGCCAGCACCCGCTTTTTCTCCCTTCTAAACGAATTAGGGCCGGAATTTCATATTCTTCGGGAATCTTCCCTTTCGGATATTGAGCAGGTTGCCGGCCCCTGCGCAGCGGAAGGCGTCCGCCGGGTTCGGGAAGGAAAGGTAAAATGGATACCCGGCTATGACGGGGAATACGGGAAGCTAGAGATTCTCACGCCGGAAGAGATCCAGTTCTATTCCGGGCAGCTTTCCTTTTTTCCGGGGGCGGGGTTCCCGGAAAAAAAGGAAAAAGAAGAAGAGTCCCTCCCCCTTTTCTCCCCTTCGGATGAAGAAGTCCCTCTGCAGCTAACTTTGGAATCCCTTCCCAAAATAGAATCTCCTTCTAAAAGCGACCTCTCTTTCCGCTCCCTGCTGGGTCTGAATGCGGAACAGAAGGAAGCTGTTACATGGGAAGGGTCTGCCGTTTCTGTAATCGCAGGGCCGGGAACGGGAAAAACAAAAACCCTGACGGCAAAAATTGCCTATCTTATGGAAGCCCGGGGAGTGAAACCATCCCAAATTACGGCTGTTACCTTTACACGAAAAGCTGCTGGGGAAATGCGCGAGCGGCTTGAAGAGATGCTGGGTAAACACGCTGTTCGCTCTATTCAGATCGGAACATTCCATTCCATCTGCATGAAATATCTGCAAAAAGGATCCGGAAAGGGCAGCCTTCTGGATGAATTTGGATGCCTTACCCTGGCGGAAGAGGTCTTGCGGGAATATGAACCCGGCCCTTCGGAAAGAAAAATAACCGCCAGAAAGCTGGTGCAGAAGATTTCCGCCGTTAAAAACAGCCTGGATACAAACACGGCGCTCCAAAGGGAAGACCTTCCCAAAAAGCTTTATGAGTCTTATTGCGCCGCTCTAGAGCAATACGGCGCTATGGACTATGACGATATCCTTCTGGAAGCTTTGGCTCAAGCGCAAAGCAGCAGCCAGCCCATGGAATCGTTTACCTATCTTCTTGTAGATGAGTTTCAGGATATAAACCCCATCCAATACGCTCTTTTAAAAGCCTGGAACCGCGCGGGGCGGGAAATTTTTGTCATCGGGGATCCGGATCAGGCTATTTATGGATTCCGGGGATCCGACTCCCTCTGCTTTTCCCGGTTCGCAGAAGATTACGCCGGGGCAAAAGAAATCCATCTGCGTAAAAATTACCGCTCCACACCGGAAATTCTCCACTGCGCCCTGCCTGTGATCCAAAATCAACACAAGGACGCCGCCTTTTCCGCCCTGGAACCTGCCCGAAATAATGGCGGCTTGCCGCGGCTTTTTCTCCCGTCGGATCCTTTTTCGGAAGCGATTTGTATTGCCAAAGAAATCAACCGCATGGTGGGGGGCGTGGATATGCTCTCCGCTCATTCCGGCTCCGGAAGAGAAGAATCTGTCCACTCTTTTGCAGACATCGCCATTTTATACCGCACCCACCGGCAGGCGGAATTGCTGGAAAAAAGCCTCCTGACAGAAGGGATCCCCTATACCGTTACAGGAAGAGACCGCCTGCTGGCAGAGCCCGTTGTCCGGGGAACTTTAGGTTTCTTCCGTTCCCTTCTCCATCCGGAGGACTGTGTTTCCCTGAAAACCTGTCTGCAGCTTGTTTGGGGATGTTCGGAAGCCCTTTCCTGGAAAACAGCAAAGGCTTTTTCGGAAATCTCCCTCTCTTCCGGGCCTCTTACGGCCGATACGAAACGGGAAGAATTTCTGGAAAACCTGCCTGCTGAACTGCGGGCAGAGGGAGGCGTGCGGGTATGGGCTTCCCTTGCCTTATCCTATCTTCCCCGCCTTCTTCAGGAATCCCCTGCATCCCTTCTGGAAACCTGGGCGGAGGAAACAGGCTATACAGGATCCGCACCCATGGATCAGCTTTTGGGGATTGCCTCCCTTCACGGAAATCTGGCGGATTTTCTCGATACAATCGCTCTGGGTACGGAAGGCGATATTTCCAGAAGTTCCGGCCGCAGTTATAATCCCGACGCCGTTTCCCTGATGACCATGCATGGCTCCAAGGGGCTGGAATTCCCGGTGGTTTTTCTCTGTGGAATACAGAAAGGCAGGATACCTCTGGAATCTCCCGGATATAAAACAGATCCGGAAGAAGAACGGAGACTTTTATATGTGGGTATCACCAGGGCAAAGGAAGAGCTGATTCTCACTGCGCCGGAAGAACCTTCCTCCTTTCTCTCCGATATTCCAGACGGGCTCCTCATCAAAGTTTCCAATCCCGCTTCCCGAAAGCAAACCCTTGAGGATCCCATGGAGCAAATCAGCCTCTTTTAATCCTTTCCCGCTCTTTATTTCATGCCCCGTTTAAAAACTTGGATTGGTAAGACCCTTTATACCTCAACCATACAAATCGAACCATTCCGTATTGCGCAAAAAAGGAGACGGTTCCATGAAGCCTTCTTACAGCTCAGATTTTGATAAAAAATCCTCGTTTTTCATAGGCCGATCCCAGAAAACGCTCCGCACCTTTACGCTATGGGGAATTCGGTCGTGTATCCCCGCCGTGTATCGGTATAAGGAAGGGATTGTCTTCGATCTTTTCACCTTTCCGGAAGAAGAAAAGGTTCGAGATTTTTATAAAGCATATGCCGGAAAGGAAGATTCCTTTTCTCCTGCTCAATTGCGCAGGCTGGAAGGGGAGCATCCCTGCCCAAATATTCTGCCGTGCACGATCCGCATAAACGGCATTCCTGCGGCCCAATGGGATTCACAAAATTTCCTCCACATGCCTTGGGCGCCGGAAAACGAGAATCTAAAAAGAGTTTTAGAGAAAACCTATGGAAACTTTATAAAAAGGGAATCTTGTTTTTCCTGCCAAAGATTTCGGGTGACTTTCCCTGACCCGCTTATAAAAACAGGAGTTTTGGGCGCTCTTTTCCCTTCCCGTGTAGTTTCCCTTTCCCTGGAATTCCTGTCTCGGGAAATCTTTTTTCCCTTGGAACTGGAATTTACCGTCAGTGAAAGGGAAGGAAGCGGAAGGTATACAGAAATTTCATTTCGCCATCCCGAAACACAAATTCTCCACACACTCTATCTCCAAAAAGAGGAGTTGGAGCGGCTGCCCGGAGACATGCCTCTCTGGGTTACACCCATCCTATACGAAATACGTCCTCCTCTTTCCCCGGGAGAAGAACTCTGCTTCGATTCCTCCATATCCATTCCCCAAACAGGAGATGGTTTTGGTTTTTCTCCGGAGGCCACAGGATCCGCTTCCATAGGTATTATCGGCGGGGCAGACGGCCCTACAGCTATTTTTACCGGCGGCCTTCATACGAAAGAACTCCCCCGGGGCACTCATGGCGGTTCTTTGCACTATACCTTCGCGAAACCTTCCCGGCAACCTGAAACAGAAGCGAATGTGTTTCTATTGGGTATTTCCCAACAAAAAGGCAAAAAAGAGACCATCCATGTATTATAAAACGAAAAAGGAGCGCAGCGGTTTATGTTAACCGCTGTGCTCCTTTTTATTGGCATGTAAGAGCTGTAAATCTTATTCTTTTTTTGAAGAAACAAGCTGCTGCAGATCGTATCCGGCCTCTTTACCCACTGTGAGAACACCTTTATCCATTTCGCTGACCGTATCACAAAGAGCCTCTATATCCTCCACATAATGGGAAGAAAGGATAATGGTTATACCTTCATCCCGCAGATTTCTTAAGAGCTGGCGAATTTCCAGAACACCCTCTTTATCCAAACCGTTCATGGGTTCATCCAAAAGCAGCAGGCTCGGGCGTTCCATAATAGCCTGAGCAATCCCCAGCCTGTGCCGCATGCCCAGAGAATATTTCCGCACTTGTTTTTTGCTCTCGGGATCCAGTCCCACCTTTTTTATAACTTCTCGAATTTCTTCATTCGTGACTTTCCGGTTTATGGAAGCCAAAAGTTTCAGATTTTTATATCCGTTCATTGAGCCTATAAATCCGGGATCCTCAATGATAATGCCGATGTCTTGGGCCTTGGAAGGCCGCACCGGTTTGCCGGATACCAAAATGCTTCCCGAAGTCAGTTCCATAAATCCGCAGATACATTTGAAAAGCACTGTTTTTCCGGAACCGTTTCTGCCTATTACGCCGTGTATCTTGCCTTTTTCAAAAGCCACGTTCACATGATTTAACGCAACCGTATCCCGGAATTTCTTTACCGCATCTTTTACCTCCACAATATATTCAGCCATCTACAATTCCTCCTTCCGGAATACCATATCTTTTTTGCAGTAAATTACACCGGATAGTATAAACAGCACTATAGATCCAATGGATAAAACGGAAATTGCATAGGGGATGCCCGGCAGTGTAGAGTTTCCATTCCAGCTCAATCCATACAGGCTGCACCAATTCACCGGCGCTATATACTGCAGCCAGGAACCAAACACCAGCTGGCCCATATAATTGGAAAAAAATGAAATAAACACAAAAAATCCGGCTATCACAATCCCTGTATTCTTTCCGCTTATTATGTTAAAAGCGAATACCACCGCTCCCAAAAAGACTGCCACCAGCCACATAAGCAGCATTGTCAGAAGCGTGGCCTCAGGCCCCGTGAATGCGCCTACCATTTCGGAGTTAACCAAAATCGTGCTCATTCCAGCCAACGAGGGATCAATGGCTATGGAACGGATTATCGTTCCCCAATCCGAGCTGAACCCAACATTGGGGAGGCAGAGCAGGATAATCATGCAAAAATGCAGAAACACCAGCAAAAATGCCGCCAGGAAAATATACAGGATCTGGCCCAGAATCCAGGGCAGGCGCCCTGTCCGCACAACCAGAAAAGGAGCGTGGCTGTCTGAAAAGGGCGCGTTGCTGAAAAGCATAATAACAAGAAAGCCATACACCGATAACAAAGTAGGCATGAAATAGTAGCCGGACAGCAGCCAGGGAGTTACCCCCAGCCCTCTGGAAGCGGCATATTGGGAAATATCAGCAACGCTCCAGAAACCGAAGATCAAAACTGTCAGCCCCACCATATAGACCCGGGCGGAAAATTTCCATTTTCGGAAATTTGAACAGGCGCACAGAACCACTTTCTTAAAGCTATGCATTCTGAAGCCTCCTTCTCATATTTCCGGCCGCGTTCAACCCCATAGGAACAGCAAATACGGAAATATACAGCAGCTTATAACCCAGCGTGGCAAGAGCCGAACCCATGCCATACGTGTACTCCACCAAATTCAAAATGGAATACTGCAAAGGAAGAGGGGTGGGCGTTCCCTGGTATATGCGCAGCAAAAGCAAATAAAGCAAGGCCGGGCCAATGAGGGCTGTAAAACGGTTGGGGAATAATGTGGAAATCCATACGCAGGCGCCGCAGCAAACAGCGGCGGAAAGCCCGCTGGCGGCGGCGAAACAAAGGAAATACAGAGCCGGTTTCCCTTCGTATAAAAAATAGTCAAATCCTGAATTGTCCCCACTGGTATATGCTCCGCTAAAAACAGGCAGATGGGTAGATAAGAACAGAACATATAAATAAATACCACATACCATAACCAAAAATCCGGAAAGCATGGCGGCTATATATTTGCTTGCAGCATAGGAACGGATCCCAGACCGTATAATCAGAAAAGGCGCGCTGTTTTCCGTTACCTCTTCCGCATAGGAAATGCCGAAAGGAAGCAGCGCTATTATGCCTGCGGTCAATGTAGATAAAGAACTTCCTGCAAAAGCCAGGCTGACAACTTCCACAACATCGTTTTGGGGAACCCCGTCTTCTGTTAAACGTATATGCCCATAAGAGGCTATATACAAGAGAACGGCGATCCCCAGGGCGCTGAAGAAAAAGGCTCTGGAAAACACAGCCCGGCGCATATCGGCGGCAAAAAGACGGATAAATTTTTTCATCTTGTATTCTCCTATATTCTCCGCTTGCAGGAGCGGAGGCAGCGATTTATCCTCTTTCAGGGGTGATTCGAATTTCCCCCGTTTTCGCATCCACCAAAACATACTCAAATGTATCCAATGGATTCTCTGGATCGTTCCATACTTGGAAGCCATCTTTTGTCTGCACCAAAAATACCCATACCGGCGTGAGCGCGTATTTCTCCCCCTCATATACAACCGCATATTCCAATTCGCAGGAAAGAACGCGAGTCTCCCTTTCCAGCTTCGGCACATTATATTTCTTGTTTATTAAATTTTCCAAAGCCTTTCCGGCGGAAATCGGGGTAACCTTTTCCAAGGACTTCCCGGGAACATAGATATGAACCGCTTCCAGATCGATCATACCGTCTTTTGTGAAGAGAGCCAGAATTCCTCCCTCCGTACTGGGCATGTCCCTCGTTCCCGCATACCAATTAATATCCACCAGGGTAATCCCATCCACTGCCTGCCGGAAAAACAGCACATAGATTTCATCATCTTCTGAAAAATCCAGTCCTTCGGCCGATTCCGAATCCGCGTTTGTTCCTTCTATTTTCTCATACAAAGCGTTTCGTCTTTCCAGTTCCTGGTAATCCAGGCCGTATCCCTCAGTAAATTGTATCTGGAGGCCGCCCCATCCGGCGAAAAGCTCTTCCACCTTTTGTATCCCGGAATCCATGGAGGCAAACCCCAGCTCCTTATCCCTGCACTCCTCCGTTTTTATGTTATATGTGTTCGGATCGTATACCGTATTCTCGCTCATACCAGGATACAAGGGAAGCAAGGATCCAATGCGATTCCAAGTGTTTTCTTCATCCTTATACGCATAATACCGGAAAGTGCCATAAAATCCATTGATCGTGCCAAAGCTTTCCCCACCGTCCGTAATATGAAGAGATTCTGATCTATTTCCCGAACGGGTATAAAAAGCGGGCCCTTCCGCATGGATCTCTGTTTTTTCAATGGGATACTGGAGCAGATCCTCCTTTAAAGTTTCCAACGTTTCTCCCTGGTCGGGGCGCCAGAAATCCGCTTCGTATACGGATATCTCCCCCGGCGCCGGGCAGTCTTCCTCTTTAAAATCAATAAACAGATTTTCCGGAAGAGGGATGGTTTCCTCCTCCGTCTGGCTTTCCGGGGGGGCTTCTGTTTGGGCGCAGGAAACCAGCAGCAACGCCGTTGCCAGCAGGCAGAAGATCCGGATAGCTTTTCCATAAAAATGCCGCTTCATTTTTTCACCCGCTTTCTAAAACGCCCCTAAATAAGGGCATCCATCATCGAATGCACATCAGATTTTCCTTTTATTTTAGGGATTTCTGCACACCTTATCAAACAATCACGACTTTATGCAATGGAACTTTCTAAATATGCCCATTGGTTTTACCTTCTTTCTATTATTTAAACAATTTTATTTAACTTTGTTTATATTTATATAGTATATATTAACGTATTTCTTGTCAAGCAAATTTATTTTACATATATTTCTAAATAAAAAAGCCAGGCAAGAAAACTGTTTTAGATTTCCCGCCTGGTCCTTTTTGTTACACATATAAAGAATACCTTTTTCGTCTTTATTCCTTAACCGATCCCAGCGTAATGCCCTTTACAAAATACTTCTGCATAAAAGGATAAATTGCCAGAATGGGTACCGCTGAAACCACAATTTTCGCGGCGTTGAATGTCCTCTGAGACATTTTTTCCGTCAGCTGCTCCGCTGTCAAATTATTTTGAGACAGATCGGAAATACGCACTACAAGGGACTGGATATAGGTCTGCAGCGGAACCTTTTCCGGGGAATTGATCAGCAGCATGCCGTCAAAAAAATTATTCCAGTGGCCTACTACGCTGAAAAGCGTGACTGTCGCTATGGCCGGAAGAGAGAGGGGCACATAAATTTTAAACAAAAGCCCCAGAGCGCCTACGCCGTCTATGGAAGCCTGTTCCTTTAACGCCTTTGGGATTCCCCGGAAAAAATTCATCAGCAGGATTACATTGAAAACCGGAACCGCGCCGGGAAGCACAAGCGCCCAGATCGTATTCATAATACCTGTATATTTAATGACAAAATACCAGGGAACCAAGCCTGCGTTAAAAAGCATGGTGAAAACCACCAGCCACATATACCGGTTCCGGGAAGGAAATTCCTTCTTCTCCAGAGATAGAGGGAAAGCCATGAGCAGTGTTAAAATCAGGTTCAATCCGCCGCCCAAAATTACCCTTTTGGTGGAGACCCAGAAAGCGGCAAAAAAGCGGCTGTCGGCCACAAGATATTCATAGGAAGACCATGTAAAATTTACAGGCCAGAGGCCCACCTCACCGGCCAGGGCAGCCTGCTTGTCGCTGAAGGAAAGAGCCAACACATTTAAAAGAGGCAAAAGGCAGATCACGGTCATCAAAAGCAATATAAATAGGACGACTGTATCAAAAATCCTGTTTTCCCAAGACTTATATTCAACCATACCCAATTCCCCTCCCTTCAGAAAATACGATAGCCGGCAAAGCGGTCCGCCAATTTATACGAAACGATAATCAGGAGAAAGCTTACAATGGATTTCATAAGACCCACAGCGGTGGCCAGGGAATACTGGGCGCTGACAAAACCCGCTCTGTAAACATATGTATCGATTACATCTCCGCTGGCATATACAACCGGGCTATACAAGTTAAAAATCTGGTCAAAGCCCGCATTGAAAATATTCGCAATATTCAGCGTAGCCACCAAAACGATGGTGGGCCGGATGCAGGTAAGGGTAATATGCCAGATTCTGCGAAGCCTGCCGGCGCCATCGATGGCAGCCGCTTCATACAATTCCGGGTTCACTCCCGCCAAGGCCGCTATAAACATAACGGCGCTGTAGCCGAATTCCTTCCAGACGTCGGTGGCCACAATCACGCCCTGGAACCAGCTGTTGTCTCCTAAAAAGAAGATGGGTTCCTGAATCAGATGGAGATTCATAAGAACTGTATTTACCAGCCCGCTGGGATCCAAAATATCCCGAAATATGGTTGCTAGAATAACCCAGGATAAGAAATGGGGCAGATACGCAATGGTCTGAATTGCCTTTTTAAGCCAAAGATGCCGCAATTCGTTCAGTAATACGGCAAACAAAACTGCGAAAATTAAATTAAAAACGATCTTTGACACGGCTATGATAAGGGTATTGGAAAGGATACTCCATGTATCGGGCAATTGAAACATGAACTTGAAATTTTCCAACCCTACCCATTTGGAACCAAAGAAACCTTTCGCCGGAACAAAATCCTGAAACGCTATAACGGAACCGAACATAGGAGCAATATGATACACAAGCAGAAACAGGATTCCCGGCAGGAGCATCAGGTGATAGGGAAGCGTCCAGATTCTTCTCCGAACCCCTTTATTTTTTACCTTTGTCAAAACATGCAACCTCCCTTATGGAAAACCGGCCGGCGCTGGAACCGGGTCTCCCCTTCCGCACCGGCCGGCGTATTCACAATCTACCGATACTCTTATTCCTGAATCATATCGGTCAATTCCTGGATAATGGTATCGCCGCCCAGAGATCTCCACTGGCTGACGAACGTATCAAACTCGTCCACAGGTTTATCCCCTGTAAGGATCTGCAGGAAGGTTTCCGCCTCCAGTTTCTGCAAAGTAGCCCATTTGCTTTCCATAGTGGGAGAATAGGAATAGGTTGCGCCCATTACATGGTTGGTGTTGCCCTCTTCCAAGGCCATAATATAGCAGCCCCTCCAAAATGCCCATGGAGAATTGAGATTATTTTCAAACAAAGCTGGATACCCGCCTTCGTTAAAAGTCTCAATCGCGTTATACTGACTTACCTTGTATCTTTCTTCATCATTGATAACATTCTTTTCCGCATCGGTATATTGGTCTTCCGTAATCTTTCCTTCTACGATATCCAGAGTCCGGATTGCGTTAGATTGACGGGTATCGTAACCGGTGAGAAGCAGGGAGAACGGCATCATGGTCCAGCTGAAGCTAATATCGTTGCTCTCCTTGATGCTGTTGCCCTGGTCAATATCGATGTCCACCTGCATGTTGGCGGTCTTAACAACTGCTTCCGGATACTCATATCCCTTGCGGACTACCTGATAATTGGTGGTAGGAGCCATCATATGGGTGTTGTATTTCCCGTCCTCATCAAGAGGAACCATATACGCATCCCATTCCACGCTGGGATCTTCTTTTGTCATATCGAAAAGAGGCCAGTTCAGGTTCCACCAGCAGGCAAAGAAGATTCCCGCCTTGCCGGAAGTGACCAGCTCGTTGCATTTATCCTGATCCCGAACAGAAAATTCCTTCTCGATCACGCCGTCTTCCACCATTTTCCGAATGGCGGTCAGGGCTTCCTTGGTTTCGGGCTCAATAGAACCGTAAGTCAGGCTGCCGTCATCCTTGGTATACCACAATTCCGGGAAAGAATGATGCACGCCGAAAGCAGCATCCAAGCCATACATACTGTTGCCAACCGTGATGATCTCCTGCTGCACCAAAAGGCCACAGGTATTTTCCCCGCCCATTTTCTTTTCCTTAAAGGTCTTGGCGATATTGATAACATCTTCCATGGTCTTGGGAGCTTCCAAGCCGCATTCCTTCAGCCAATCCTGCCGGACATACAGCATGGGAATAGCGTCTTCACCGGCATTTACATTAGGTATAGCCATAATTTTGCCGTCGAAAGTAGCGCTCTTCAGAGCGTATCCATCCGTAGTCTCATACCGTTCCTTCAGACTGTCGGACATATACGCATTCATCACATCTGTCAGATCCTCGATCATGTCCGCTTCCACCAGCTGGCGGAGCTGGATCTCGGAAACTGTCATGGTATCGGGGATATCTCCGCCCGTTATGGCCAGAGATACCTTATTGCTGTATTCCGTGCCGGGAACACTGAAAGCGTGCTTATAATCAATGTTCAGCTTCTCGCTCATATAACGGACTACATAGTTATCCGCCGAATTTTCCCCTTCTACATAGGTTACGTTTGCGTCTTCACTGCGCCCGATTGTGAGGGTGATTCTCTCCGGCATAGGGCCGTAAGGATCTGCTTCTTCCACTTGGGAAGTGCCGGAATTGCTGTTTCCGGCATCGGAAGATGCATTCTCGGAAGCTGTCTCCTGAGACTGGCAGCCCGCGGCCGGGCCCGCCATTAGTGCACATGCCAAAAGCATAGCCAGAAACCGTTTCCCTTTACACTTCATTCTTATTCCTCCTTTTTATATGCCTATTGCTAATATACCCATCTGTTTCATTCATCTGTATAGTATGATAGGCATTTCCCTGGTCTGCTTCCGGAAGCTGCAGGAGTTTTTCTGCTCTAATTATATAGGAGGTAGATTCTGTTTTTTAGGGGCAAATCTTAACATTTCTGAACACTTTTTAACTTGTTACACTAAAATATTGACTATTATATGTATATTTTATATACTTTAATAAGAAATTTGCTTGGTGTTTTTACATTTCCGTTCATTACATTTTTTCTATATGTGAAAGAGTATGTATTTCCAAACACCAAGGCTTTTTATAGTTTTTCCTAATGGAATGCATCCGCAAAATGTTGCAAATTTTCGCCTATTAAAAGCACTTTCTTTTTCTATGTAAAAAGGGCAGGTGAGTGTTACGCCTCAAAAAAAGCATTTTATTTTTACTACCTTTCATAAAACCTGTTTTGTATTCAGCCTGGCAATGCTGCTGCTTTTTTCAGGGAGCTTACTGCTGTATCAACAGGGGACAGACAAAATCCGCAGAGAATTGGTTCGTTCTGTGGAAAACACGGGAAATTATACTTCCAGCGTTCTCAAAAAAGAGTTCAACCGGCTGCAATCCTTGCAAACGATTTTGAACAACAACTGGGATATCAATAAGCTGAGCCTTTTTTCAGATCAATATAATACATATGATCTTTCAGAAGCCATGAGTAATATAAAGGATAAGCTTTGGGCGGTGCAGTCCGGAAGCCAATTCATCGAAAGTATCGATGTATATATACCGGATATCGATGCAAACATAACACCTTATTCCACTGGAAATGCTGTGCAGGGGCTACGGGATGTATATAAAAATTTAGATCTTCAGAAAAAAAATGAACTTTTTCTGATGGACGGAAAACTTACCTATATAACAGAAAGCCCCTATACCAGTAAGATGGAGCCGGAAAAACCGGCTTTTTACATCCGTACCTGCTTTTCTAATCTCTCCATCAGTAACTTTTTTTTGGAACAATGCGCTGGTTCCGATACCAATATGCTTCTCATCTGCTCCGGCAATCATATCCTGGTTTCTGAATCTCCCATTCTTAAGGATACAACTTTGTATTCGTCTCTTGTAAGTCTGCCGGAAAAGGCTGTAAATGAAAATCCCATTTTGGAATTTTCCTGCGATTCCCAAAACTACATAGCTTTCTGCAAGCAGCTTTATCCTGCGGATGTTTACCTTATCCAATATATCCCGGAGAGCTCTATCCAAAAAGAAATGCAGCCTTTTTACCGGACGATATGGGTTCTCCTCGTTTTTTTCATTATTGCATCCATCCTCTTTTCCTTTTTCCTGTATAAGCTTATTCATAAGCCCCTGAACCGTTTGGTGAAAGCCTTTCATACCATAGAAGAAGGCAATCTTAATATCCAGATCTGCCCAGGAGGGCAGGGAGAATTCCATTATCTATACCAGGCGTTTGACAGAATGATTCTGCGCCTGCAGGAATCGATCCAGCAAGCGTATCAGCAGCAGATGCTAGCCCAGCATGCCGAATTAAAGCAGCTGCAATCCCAAATTGACCCCCACTTTTTATACAACAGCTTTTTCATCCTAAACAAACGGATACGGGCAGACGATACAGACGGCGCCCTTCTTCTATCCGGTCTCATGGGTTCGTATTTTCAATATATTGCCCGAAACGGCCGGGATACCATTCCATTGGAAGAGGAACTGGTTCACGCTCGCAACTATTGCGAAATTCAATCTATCCGTTTTCGCAACCGACTCACCATACAGATCGATCCTCTTCCCGAAGAAATCAAAAACATACCGGTTCCCCGTTTAATCCTGCAGCCTGTTTGCGAAAACACCGTTAAATACTCTGTGGAAAACTGCCCCGGAGACACCTTTTTCCATTTGCATTATCTTTTGCTTTCTAACGGCTATCTTGATATCGTAGCGGAAGACAATGGACGTCAATTGGATGATGCGGATATACAGACAATGGAGGAAAAATTAAAAGCTGAACATCCGCCGGAAATTACAGGCATAATCAATATTCACAGGCGTCTCCGCCTGCGGTATGGTGAGAACTGCGGCGTTTTTCTGAGCCGCAGCTCCCTTGGAGGGCTGAAAGTAGTCCTCCGTATACGCGTTTCTGAAAACAAGGGAGGCAACGAACATGTATAGACTTCTTATTGTGGATGATGAACCGGAAGTGGCAGAAGGGCTTCTGGATATTCTGGAAAGCCTCCAAGGAGATGACGTAGAGCTCCTTTCCGCCTGTTCGGCTGCGGAAGCACTGGAAACACTGGGAAAAGTGCGGGTCGACATTGTTCTCACAGATATCCATATGCCGGAAATGAATGGCCTTGAAATGTATCAGGAGATCAAAAAGCGCTGGCCCCGGTGCAGAGTTATTTTTATCAGCGGCGTGCGGGATTTCGACTATATTTATCAATCTATTCAAAATCGGGATGTACGGTATCTTACAAAAATGGAACCCGATCAAAAGATTCGGGAAACTGTGCGGGAAGTTATCCAGGAGCTGGAACAGGCTACCCTTTTACACGATGCGTTGGAACAAGCCCGCCAATATTATTTGCAGGCAATTCCCCTTCTGCGGGAACAATATCTTTCCTCTCTTTTGGACGGAAACTGCCCTCTAAGCGACATAACCCAGGATAAACTGGATGAATTGAATATTTTTTTGAAAGCCAGCAATCCGGTTCTCCTTTTTGGGCTTTGTCTGGATCCACAGCCGCAAAAACAACAAATGGGTGCTAATGCAAGCGTCTCTTCCTCTTTGGGAGATGAAAAATTTCTTCTGTATTCCCTGCAGGCTCTATGCCAGGATTCCATCCGAGATTTTACTTCCCGTTTTTGCTGTTTTATGGATCACTCTTTTCTGATATGGATGCTTCAGTTTCCTTCCCGGAAGGAAACCCCCGATCTGCACGCAATACGGGAGACTGTTTTTGAACAAATTCAAAAATCCTGCCGTAAAAATCTGCATCGGACCGTTTCCATCGCCTACTGTGGGGAACCTGCTATACTACAGGATCTATCTCCTTTTTATTTTTCCATCCGCCAAACACTTGGATACGGCCGCTACCGTTTTTCAGAAGGCATCTGGGAATCGGACAGTGGATCTACCCGGCAGCAAAGTGACGTTCCTCCCGCAGCAGCATTGCTGAAAAACTTTCCCGAACTGGAAAGGGCTTTGGAGCTGGGAGATGAAGAGGCTTTTCAACAACATTTTGAGGTTATGACCAAAAAACTTTCCTCCCTCCCTAGCTCACAAAAAGAACCGGCTACAGAGGTTTATTTCCGCATCGCTACTCTTCTTCTAAAATATATCAACCTGTGGGAACTTAAGGAGAAAATCGAAAAAAGCATACCATTGGATCCCCTTCTTCAGCCTGAAAAACATGGTTCCTGGGCCAATGCTATGGAGTATTTGCACACACTTTCCCGAGAGGTAATGCTTCTCCGTTCCCTGAATGAAAAGGAACGGCTTTGGGACGCCATCCCCATTGTAGAAGAATATATTCGAAAAAATCTTCATGAGGATCTTTCCCTTACAGCTCTATCCAACGTAGCTCACCTGCACCCTTCTTATCTTTCCCGCCTATTTAAAGAGGCCACCGGCCAAAACCTCAACCGCTATATTCTGGATCTGCGTATGCAGCTTGCTCAGAGACTTCTGCGGGGTTCCCATGAAAAGATCCAGTCCATTGCCCAAAAAACCGGGTATATAACTCCCCAGACCTTCAACCGGGCTTTCAAAAAATATACAGGCTTTACCCCTAATGAATACAGAGCAAAGCCATAATGCAAAATAAAAACCGGAAAACGGAATACATCCGTTTTCCGGTTTTGTTTTTTACATTTCCCCTTTCAGACGGGAATCAAAAGAAGGATATATGCTCTTTGATTTTACCTCTTTGGGAGAATACAAGGCATTTTCCAGCCATTTTCTGGATTTTTCCCGAATAACATCCAGCTTTTTATTAGCCTCCGTATAATCCATAGCATCCAGCAGCCGCTCATTGGCGCAGATCGCATCAGGTGTTTCAAACAATCTGTCCATAAGGCAGATGGGCTCAAGGAGGGATACAAACCTTTGCCCGCCCCGTCTCTGATTGATCAAAGAAATAAAAGGCTTCTGAAAAATTACAGAAAAGATGGTTCCGTGGAAAGAATCGGTTACAACCGCAGAAGCATTCTTATAATACCAGATCCATTCGTAAAGCCCCATATTGGGAAGTATCTGCACCGGTGAATTTTTGGAAAGCCCCAACTGTTCCCTATTTTTCTCATATACACTCTGATCTTCATCTAATATTACATACAATTTCTTCTTTTTCAAGGCCGCCAGCTGTTCCAGCTGCTTGCCTATTTCCGGATTTGAATCCAGTATATAGGCCAAGATGTAGGAATCTTCTTCTTTAAGATCAGCTCTGGCCGCCAACTCCTCATACCCTTCCATTGGGCAAAGGAAAGTGGGGTCGCAGACCTGCACAACATCTTCAATCCCAAATACGTTCCGGCATTCCTCTTCCGAAATCTGATCCCGGACGGAGATATGGTCAAACCTGCGCAAATTATACCCGGAAATAAGCTTTTCTTCCTCTGTTCCTGCATATGGTTTAGCAAAAGAAGTTCCATAGGCGATCTTCTTGTTGGCTTCTCCTGCGAAACCTAAAAAATACATCTGCCCATAGGGGCGGCTCAAATCTACATTCCAAAGCTGGTCGGAACCCACAATAAACGCATCGCAATGATTATTCAGCATAGAAAGGTCAGCCACTCTGTATTGATTGCTAACATCATAATAGTCTTTTGCTACCTGTCGACAATGCGATGCATTGACATCTGCCCCTTGCGGTTTCAGGCAATTCTCAATCATTAAAACAGACAGACCCATATGAGTGAGAACATAGTGGAGAGCATAGTAGGTAGCCATACTGCCATAATTCCATCCAAACCACAAACCGATTACACCCACATCAAATTTACGGTTTAAGGAATATTCCACCGCTTTTGCAAAGGGCTGTTTCCCAAGCATATTGTAGAACCATCTTCTGCCCACAGGAATATTCATTTTTCTTCCAAAACGGTTATTGGCTCTGGCGTGGCTGAAGGGGACTGGTTCGATAAGCTTCATATTCGGCTTGATCTGTTCAAGAATTTCCGCGCCTTTATCATTATTCACTAAAAGCACGCTTGTTCCTAGATTATCCCCCAGTTCTTTTTTATACTTTGTTACACCCCAAAAATCACCCATGGTGATATCGCCTTGGCGGGGAGCCTCAGCAAACGGGCAATCTCCGCAAATATCTTTCAGACCTACGCCGGAATGCATGGCCTTTTCATAAGGATCAAAACGAAAACTACCTGCAATTTCCGAGCCATCTTTTAAATACGCAATCTGATGGAAGGAGTTATATCCAAACTTTTTAGTACGAAATTTAAAATCCTTCAGGTTCTCTACACCATATGACTCCTCTAAATATTGGGTAAACACCTTCATAGAGGGGCCGCCATGGCAGACAAGATCAACCTTGATTAGGTTATCGTAGGGCTTTCCGAGGAAATTATCCAACCCAGCCACCTGGCAGGGGCATCCTGTGAAAAGGACCAGCTTTCCCTGCTGCAGGAGCTCGCGGATTTCTGTATATATTTTGCCGGTATCACTCTGCACATATTTAGAGCCGCGGAGCCTATCCATCTGCTCAGGAGATGAAATGATCACATGCTCGACTGTATGCAGGTCATCAGCAAAGGCAGCGCCGCAGACATATCCACCCTGGCGGAACACATAATCGGCCACCAAGGAAAATACACCGCCTGAGGAACTTTTTTGCCGGATCTCATCGTTAGCCATGACCGCATAGCAATCCGGCTCTTTTCTATTCTCATATTTCGGGCTTAAAACGGGGCATTTTTTTACACATAACCCGCAGTGGATACATTTTTCCGGATCCACATAAGGCACCAGATAGCCCATGGAATCGTGAGTCATGGAAATTGCATCAACTGGGCAGCTGTTAAAACAAGTGCCGCAGCCGCAGCAATATTGTGTTTTCAGATCTGCCACCGTTTCCGCAGGCTCCTTATTTGTAATAGGAGGGGAAAGCGGATTAACTTCCTGCGCCGGCTGCGAAATAGGCTCGGGCTTCTTCCCGGAATTTTGAAAAGCCCTATAAGCGGCAGCCAAGCGTTTCATAAATTTCCCATGTGCATGTATTTTCATATTCCCAAATACTCCTTCCAGAATGTTTCAGAAGTAAATTCAGAGAATGCATTTCTATATGCCGCTTCAACAGCCGCATGGTTTTTCTTATAATTCTTCATAACTTTTCTATACTTCCGGATCATCGCAAAACACCGTTTTCTATTGATGGTGCGTATACATGCTGTTCCGTCGTTTGGATTAACAGGGATCAAATATTTTCTTCTGAAGTTTTTCCCGGGAACAAAATACCAGTCATACGCAATAACCTGCGGAACATGTCTTAAAAGGAATCCCGGCAGAAGATGACCGTTAATGGTCAAAACATACATAGCCTTTGAAAACAGACTCAAACGTTTATAGGAATAGGGGTCTTGACTCCTTATATTATACCGGAAAGGAAGGGCTTCGATCGGAACATATTTTTCGTTCATTGCGCCATGGGCTTTTATGGAAGCTTCCCCATCCAAATTTTTCAAAAATTCCGGGCCTTTCATAAAATCTGCCACCGAATCCAAGATTTGTTCAGCATTATTATAAGAGAATCTGGTAATTTCCTTCCAGAATA